>PKCJ01000112.1 GCA_002862945.1 Opitutia bacterium
AGCAGCTTTTGGCGTCCCGCTGCTGATGAAGGTTGACCCTGCCGTAGATCAAATTCAAGGTCTCATTATTGCGCCGACGCGTGAGCTCGCCAAACAGATAGGCAAAGAACTTTTCCGCTTCACCAAATTTTGCGAGCCTAAGATATTTGTGGAAGTTGCCGCGGGTGGCGATAAGATTGAAGACCAAATTCAGCGCCTGAGCCGACCAACGCCCGTTCTGGTAGCGACACCCGGGCGGCTCATGGATTTACTAAAGGCAGGCCTCCAGCTCGATGGTGTCAAATACCTCGTGCTCGACGAGGCCGACGAGATGCTCAGCATGGGTTTTCAGCAAGAGTTGGCTGTGACCTTTAAAGAAACCCCTGCACGCAAGGCCACTTGGCTTTTTTCTGCGACTTTCCAAAAGCGTGTGCAGGGTTTGATTCAAGACTACATGTCTACCAATGCTCACCGTGTGCAAGTCGAGCCCAAGCAAATTGTAAATCGTAATATTGATCATCAATTTGCCCTTTGCGCGCGTGAGGAGAAGGATGCTTTTATTATCAACTACCTTAGAAGGCAGGGCAGTGAACGCGGTCTTATCTTCTGCCGTACTCGCGCTGGCGCAATTCGTATGGGTGAGGAGTTTGGGAAAGTTGGCCTCTCCATCGGCGTGCTTCAAGGAGATCTCAGTCAAAAAGATCGCGATAAGGTGATGCGCGGTTTTAAGAAAGAGCGCATCCAGTTCCTGATCGCTACGGATGTGGCCGCACGCGGTATCGATGTTGAGGACTTGTCTTTCGTCATTCAGCATCAATTGCCCGATGCTATTCAGTATTATACACATCGCAGTGGTCGCACCGCGCGTGCGGGTAAGAAAGGTGTGTCAGTGACGCTGATTGAACCAAGCGAGCGTGGGCAAATCGCTAAGCTCGAACAGTCGCTGGGGCTTAACTTCACCTTAGTTGAGTAAGTAGTAGACTGGCTTTTTGCGTTTTTTGATCTTATTCAGATCATTCTTGCACCAGATTAGAAGGAGCCTTCACTCGTGGTATGGCGTCACGCCCCAATCTAGATTTTGAACTTAGTTTTTTTGAAAGCTTGCACAAGCGCATGCCTAAAGATCTTCGCGTAGCTTCCGTGCTAGCCCATATTTACACGAAGGCTGGGCGTATTGATTCCGGCTTAAAGATGGATCGTAAGCTTGTGCGGCTTGATCCCGAAGATCCCACCGCGCACTACAATCTAGCATGCAGCCTCAGCTTAAAAGGACGCAAGGCGGATGCGGTCAAAGCCCTGCGCTCGGCGATTTCGCTTGGTTATAAAGATTTCCACTGGATGCAGCACGATCCTGATCTCAATGGGTTGAGCAAATACTCGGGTTTCCAAGAGTTATTGACTGATTTGAAGATTGGCTAAACGCCCTTCAGCACGTCTGCTGTTAAGGCATATGCACCCTCTCCAACACTTTGGCCTCCATGTGGAAAACCTGTGGGGCTCCAACAGAAGCTCCTAGTATAGACTTTAGATGCCGAAACCTAAGCCGAACCGCGACACAAGCATCGTCGAAGTCATTGCCCTGTCTGGCTTTGATAAGGCATTAGCTTACGCGGTGCCGCCGATTTGCCGTGGGGCGCTCAAAGTAGGCTCACTAGTTCGTATTCCGCTGCGTCAAAGAAGTGAACTAGGCATCGTCCTCCGCTTCGCTACGAAGCAAGTCGTGCCCCCAGGTAAGTTGAAAATGATCTTTGAGCTTGTGCAGCCTTATCCAGTGCTACCGCCCGATTTGATGGAGCTCTTTCGCTGGGCACAGCAATACTATGCTGCGACTCCCGAGTCCATCTTGGAGACTATGATCCCTGCTGCTATTCGCAAGGGAATGAAGCCCAAGACCCGACTCTACATCTCCAAAGGGAAAGCCCCGACTGCCGAGGAGCTTGCCACACTCGACAAGCGTGCGCCCAAGCAAGCCGCGATTCTTAAATTTATACGCCAGCAAGTGAAGCCGCTGCCGCGCGCCGATATCCTCAAAGCCATGAGGGTCAGCGCTTCGGCCTGTGATGGTCTCGTGGGAAAGGGCTTCCTTCGCGAGACCGACACCGAGGAAGAGCGTATCGCCTACGAGGATGAGCTAGGTGATCAGGAGGCTGTTGTGACTGAGACGCGACCTGTACTGACGGATGAGCAAGATGTCGCCGTGACCGCCATTCACAAGGCCATCTCCGCCGAAGCCTTTAGCGTACGCTTGCTACATGGGGTCACTGGGTCAGGTAAGACAGAAGTCTACCTTAACGCCATCGAAAAGATCGTGGCTGAAGGTGGTGGTGTGATTTTTCTAGTACCTGAAGTCGCCCTCGCTCCACAAACTGTCGGGCGCGTTCGCGCGCGGCTTGAAGCACGTGGTGTTCATACGGTTGTTTGGCACAGTCATCTGTCTGAGGGAGAGCGCTACGACGCTTGGAAGGCACTCGCTAGTGGCGAAGCTCATGTTGTGGTAGGTGCTCGCTCAGCGGTATTCGCTCCTGTGCAAAACCTCAAGCTCATGATTGTGGACGAGGAGCACGAGCCGTCCTACAAGCAAGAGGAGTCGCCTCGTTACAATGGGCGCGATGTCGCCGTCTATCGTGCGTTAATTAACAAATCCGTTTGCGTCTTAGGCTCGGCCACACCCTCGCTCGAGTCGCTTTACAATGTGGAACGCGGCAAATACGCCATCGATAAAATTCTCAACCGCGTCGATCACCGTCAGCTGCCTAAGATTCACCTTGTCGACATGCGCCGCGAAGCGATGCAAGGCAAGGGGGCTTCGCCTATTTCCCGAACGCTCGCGGACAAGCTGGTCGACCGCTTCGAAAAGAAAGAGCAGAGTATCCTTTTCCTCAATCGCCGCGGGTTTTCCACCAGTATTCTCTGTCCTGACTGCGGTTACGTGGCGACCTGCGAGCATTGCAGTATCCCCATGACTTTTCATCGTACCGATGGCAAGTTGCGTTGCCACCTCTGCGCCGAGCACCGTGAAGCTCCGCTCAAATGCCCCGAATGTCGATCAGTTAATATCCGTAAAAAGGGTTTAGGCACGCAAAAGATTGAAGATATCGTGCAGAAAATTCTCCCTCGCGCCAAAATCGTGCGTATGGATGCGGATTCGATGTCGAAGAAAAATCTTTACCGAAAAATTCTTAACGATTTTCGAATAGGTAAAATTGATCTTCTCGTCGGCACGCAGATGATTGCCAAAGGTTTAGATTTCCCTAACGTAACCCTGGTTGGCCTTGTTGATGCCGACAAATCTTTGCACGTTGAAGATTTTCGCGCAGCCGAGCGCACCTTTCAGCTCATCGTGCAAGTATCTGGTCGCTCCGGTCGTGGGGACCGTGCGGGCGAAGTTGTGATACAAACAAGCACGCCGCATGCGTCGCCCATACAGTTTGCGAGAAAGTCCGACTTCGATGGGTTTCAGCTCGAAGAGCTAGAGCAACGCCGCGAGTTCAACTACCCGCCTTTCCGACACCTAATCCGCCACCTTTTTCGTGGGCGCAACCCTGACAAGGTGAATTTCTACATCGCGCAATGGCTCAAAGTCCTCGAAGGAAATATGGGGGGTCAGTTAGAGATCAGAGGCCCTGCACCTGCACCCATCGAAAAGATCCGCGACGAGTATCGCTTTCAGCTTTGGTATTTCGCTTCCAGTGCCAGTCTCGTGATCTCTCAGCTCGCCAAACTAAGAGAACAGTTTAAAATGGACAAAGAAGTGATCGATCAGATCGATGTGGATCCGATGAATATGTCTTAGTTACAGCAGATAAGGTAGCCCACAGACAGGAGATAAGCAGCGTGGTACTCGAGATGAAGAGAGCGTGTTAACTAACAAATCGCAGCCAGAAAAAATACCGCTTCACTCGAGGGCAGGATTTGAAAGTGTGATGAATTGTTTGCCCTGAGATCGCTTTAAGCAATGGAAGCCTAGACTACGTTTATCTTGCGATGTAGCTTGTCGAAAGCAACATTCCCGTCTTTTAGAGCAAAGAGTGTATGGTCGCGGCCCATTCCGACGTTGGCGCCAGGGTGGTAGCGTGTGCCGCGTTGGCGCATGATGATGTTGCCGGCGATGACTGTCTCACCGCCAAATTTCTTAACGCCGAGTCGCTTTGCGTTACTGTCGCGCCCGTTACGTGAAGTTCCTTGTCCTTTTTTATGTGACATTTTTTTATCTTTTAGGTGGGTTAAAAATTATCCTTTGATGGATTCGACTTTGATCACAGAGAGGTGCTGGCGGTGACCGCGTCGCTTCTTGTAGCCTTGGCGACGTTTCTTTTTGAAGATGACCATCTTCTTGTCCTTCTTGTTTTCGAGGATGGTAATCTTGACGGATGCACCCTTGACGAGAGGGGCGCCAAAGCGAGCATCGGAACCTTCGCCGATCATAAGGACTTCGTTGATGTCGACAGAGTCTCCAGCCTTCGTTTCAGGGTAGGCGTTTACTTTGAGGACATCGCCTTCAGATACGGTGAATTGGCGACCTTGAGTTTTAATAGTGGCTTTCATTGGAAAAGTGGGAGAGCAAATCGTGCTAGGTACCGAAATCAAGACGTTTTTTTGGGTATTTTGGGGTATCTGGGTGTATTCTAGTCGTGGATGTAGGCTTGCCTCTTTTAAACTCCGCTGGATCGAGCCCGCATTGCCAAGATCAGGCCGATAATTTTCTCTCTTCCCACCCTTAATTTCATTAATAAGAAGTATTATTTTAATACTTCTTGAATTAAAAATCGTATCTAGCCGATGACTACCTTGGAAGGGTCGTAATCGACCTCTGGGTAGCTGAGTCGCATGTCTTCTAGGCAAGCTACAACGATCCGAGCGACGAGAAGGTTGCGTGCCCATTTCTTATTGGCAGGTATCACATACCAAGGGGCGTGGTTGGGGCTCGTTTTGGAGAAAACTTCTTCGTAGGCAGTCACATACTCGCCCCACTTGCCGCGGGCGACGAGATCGGACTCGTCGAATTTCCAATTCTTGGCTGGCGTATCAATGCGCTCTTGCAGGCGTTGCTTCTGTGTATCGCGATCGATGTGGAGGAAGAATTTAATAATAACGGTACCCTCGTCACTTAGGAGCTGCTCAAAGTCGTTTATGTGCCGGTAGCGTTTACGCCAGACGGCTTTGGGTTTGAGTTTGTTGACTCGGACGGATAGCACGTCCTCGTAGTGGCTGCGGTCAAAGATCATGATCTCGCCCTTTGACGGGGTCCGCTTGTGGACGCGCCAGAGGTAGTCGTGCGACAGTTCACGAGTGGAAGGTTTTCCAAAGCTAGCGACATGGACGCCCTGTGGGTTTACCCCCCGGAATACATGGCGGATGCTGCCATTCTTACCGCTGGTATCCATGCCTTGGAGCACGAACAGTAGCTTTTTGCGGCGGTCGACGAAGAAGCGTTGTTGTAGGTCAGCGAGGCGCTCATGTAGGGCGCTGAGCTCCTTCTTGGCTTCGACTTTACTGATCGGTAAGTCTGCCCAGGGGTCAGACTGAACTTTGGCCAACTGATTGTTTTGCATCCCAGTGATGCGGTAGGCGTCGAAATCGCTAAGCTTCATGATAGGAGAGTGAGAGAAACTTAGCGGAAGAGGTCAATGCCGTATCATTTACGGAACTTACTCATGGCGGCTCCGCCCTAGCAAGGGGTTCCTGAGATCGCCGAGTGGTAAGCAGGGGGCTTGCCATGTATTGATTCTAGCGATACTATGTTTCCGATGTCTTCTGGAAAAACCATAGCCCAATTACGTGAAGTGGCGCAAATAATCGTTCCAAAGGGCGCAGCCTTTGAGCTAGCAATAATTGACCAGCGTGTAACTGATCTCTTGCCTGAAGAGCGGCAACTCATTGAGTCTTGGGCTCCGTCACGGCAGCGTGAGTTTGTGACGGGGCGCATGTGCGCTCGCCGGGCACTCGATTTGCTTGGAGTAGCTGCATCAGAGCTTCTGCCCGATGCTGATGGTATACCCCAATGGCCAGAGGACACAGTAGGTTCGATTTCCCATTGCCATGGAGTCGCGATGGCAATGGTCGCCAAGTCAGTGGACTGCCGCCTGCTAGGATTAGATTTAGAGAAAACCAATCGCTTAAGTGCGGGTGCAATCAAGCATGTGCTGCACCCAATAGAGGAAAGTTTCGCTGCTAGCGACCAGCTGAAAGCTTCAATTCTTTTTAGTTTGAAGGAGGCTTTTTATAAAGCCCAGTTTCTAAAATGGCACGCCGTAGGCAATTTCAGTGATCTGGCTCTGGAGGTCGATTTGACTAAGGGGACTGCCAAAATCCGCGAAATGGATGCGCGTTTTAGTTCAGAACTTATGCGGCTGAGATTTTGTTTTCGCATAGTGGATGACTATGTGGTGAGCCTGTCTTGGATGTGAGGCTTTGATATGGCCAATGAGTGGAGACGCGACTATCTACTTTAGGCTTCATTTCTTAGCCAAGGGCGGCTTTTGATTTGCTGAATTTCACCGCGTGAGAGGTCGAGCCATAGCTCGAATGCTTGACTGCGGGAAATGCCATTCATGAAGCGTGGAATGTCGTCCGCTTCGTCGAAATTTTCGAAGGTGACGACCCCGCTCGGATAGACAGAGAGGGTCCATCCGCTAGGGTCGTGCGTCAGCGAGACGTCAGGATGTTCGGCCTCATGAGCAACTATAGTATCGAGGCTATCGAGTAGCTCACGCATCTTCTCTGCTGTCGGGTATAGCTCAGAGATACCGTTGGAATCCGTGGTGTGATAGAGATCCATTTCTTGTATCCTTGCTATGACTACAGATCGAGATAGAGCACTTTGGAGTTACGTCCGTTCTGTGCATAGTCTTCGCATCGCTCAACAGGTAATTCATTGACGGTACCTTCTTCAAAGGCGCAGACCTTAGAAAAAAACTTGCTAGCCTGTGTCGTCACAGCGATTGCGCGTCTGGAACCACGCGCTTGTGCTTCTGCGCAGGCGAACTCGACCATCTTCCGGCCGACGCCCTTGTTTTGATAGAAGGCTTGCACGTAGACGCTACCGATTTCTGCGATGTCGCCACTATCGTAGATCTTAAGGTTGACGCAACCGACTATGCTACCGTCGATTTCGTAGACAAGATAGTCATCAATTGTGGCAGCGATGGACTCTTGCGAGCGCTCGCGTAGGCTCTCAGTGCGGACGCCGTTTTGTGTGATGTTATAAATCGAGTGGGCGTCGGCAGTCACGGCACGGCGGATCGATTGGTAGTCGTTGCTGTAAACCATTGTCCCGATGCCAACCTTGTCGAAAATTTCGTTGAGCAGCGCGCCGAAGAGACGCCCGTCGAGAATGTGCGCGCGGGGCGTGCCAACATTGATTGCTTTGGCCGCGTGCTTGAACTTGCTTAGTAAGCGCGTGGGCATTTGTTTGGTGGTTTCGATTAGGCCTTCAAGATCGGCGACAGGTAGATTCGTCAATGGCTGACCGCTAATCTGCAAGCCTTCTTGTGTGGTCATATAGATCAGCTTGGAAGCCTTGAGTTTGGACGCTAATTCAGAGGCGAGCAGGTCGGAGTTGATCCTTAGCGGCTCACCTTCGCGGTTAAAGGCGATCGGCGTGATTACCGGAATGGTGTCGGCATCGAGCAGTTTATTAAAGAGCACCTCATCGATCTTATCGACTGTACCGCTACTTAGCTGGTCTTTGCCTTCAAAGATCCCGATCTCTTTACTCCGCACGCCATTACAAGTAGCGCAACGTAGGCCGTTGCGAGTGAGACCCTGCATGACTTCGAGGCTAACCATGGCGGCAGCTTCGGTTGCGAGTTCGAGAGTCACTGCGTCGGTCTCTAGCTCACCGTGGGGGTCACTGATCGCGGTTTCTTTTTGCTCGGCTAGGGCTTTAAGCTGATGGCCGACGCCGTGCACGAGCACGACCTTGATATTGAGCGAGCGGAGAACAGCGATGTCGAGTAGCACGTTCTGAAAGTTCTCATGCGCGACGAGGCTACCGTCGATTGCGAGCACGAAGACATGATCCCGAAACATGGGAACATATTTTAGGATGCCCCGCAGGTCGGTGGGCTTAATGTTATGCTCGTCGCTAGTCATTGAACTTGATTAATGTGTGATTCCTTTGCGGGCTTGCAAGGCACATGTTTTAAGGATGATGTTTTGTGGATCGATGCCGAACGATCCTTTTGAAAAGATACCTGCCGCGTTTGTGGAACCGCTTGAGAGTTTCTTGGCTTGGTTGGAATTAGAGCGCGGGCTTTCTAAAAATACACTGAGTGCTTACACACGAGATTTGGTGCAGTGTGCGGCATTTTTGTTTAAAGAGCGCGCTGCGGATTGGGCAAGTGTGGAGTCGACTCAAATTTCGGCTTGGATGACGAGCCTGAGCCGGGCGGATTTTGCGCGAAGCAGTCAGGCGCGTAAGCTTTCTGCGCTTAGGATGTTTGCCAAGCACCTCGTCCGCGAGAACATTCGCAAGGATGATGTGACTGAGTTATTAGGTTCGCCGAAGCTATCGCGGAACTTGCCTGTTGTTCTTTCGCAGGAAGAGGTGGAGCAACTGCTCAATGCGCCCTCGCTGGTGACGCCGCACGGTTTGCGCGATCGTGCAATCCTAGAGCTATTATACAGCAGTGGTCTCCGGGTCTCCGAACTCTGCGGCATACTTCTGCAAAGTATAAACCTTGAAGAGGGTTATGTGCGTGTCTTCGGCAAGGGTTCGAAGGAGAGGGTCGCTCCGATTGGTAGCGCGGCGGTTAAAGCGGTGCAGAACTATATCACAGGTGGGCGTCCTCAGTTCATCAAACCTAGGACAGGGAGTGAGCTTTTTCTTAGCCAGCAGGGCAAGGCGATCTCCCGTAAGATGGTCTGGTTTTTAATCAAAGAACATGCCCGTCGGGCGGGAATCAATAAGCCGATTAAGCCGCACTTGTTGCGGCATTCGTTTGCCACCCATCTACTCGAAGGTGGTGCCGATCTGCGAGCGATTCAGGAAATGCTGGGTCATGCGGATATTTCGACCACACAGATTTACACCTCAGTGAATTCACAGCGTCTGGCGGATGAACATGCACTCTACCATCCAAGAGCGAAGAAGTAGCAAGCGAGTCGAGTCGCTATTGGTATCTGGTCATAAAAAAGCCCCAACGTTTCAGAACATCCAGGGCTTTTTGCTGACTCTTTTTTTTAGGACTAAGCTTTGATAACTTTACCTGCCTTGATTGCTTTGACGGAAACCCACATGCGCTTGACCTCACCGCTCGGCAGCTTGACTCGGATGCGCTGAACATTCGGACAGAACTTCCGGCGTGTGTTCTTAACTAGAGACGTGCCGATACCACCGCTTTTCTTGGTAAGACCTTTACGGATGATACGACCACCTTTTGAGGGACGTTTTCCTGTGATTGCGCAAATACGTGACATAAGAGTTCCTTCGTTGAAAAATTGAAAGGCTGGAAGGTAGGGGTGAAAGGGCACCTAGCAAGCGTTTTTTCGAGAAATTTTCAGAGGTGGAATTTGAGGATTAACTCTCCCTCAGCCCCCATAAAACTTGAAATCGCTGCCCCATATTAGCTGGGTGAATCAATTGCATGAGCGTCTGCCGATCCGGGCTGAAACTACCGGCACTGTCTGAAACGATGGCCTCAGCGGTGCGCTTCGCCCGATACGCGATGAAGGATTCTTGGCTTTCCAGGTTCACAGATTGAAGTCCCGCGACCTCCATTTGTGCCTGGAGTGGGGTCCAGTTTATGTCGCAAGTGATGTCGCAGGCACCGGGTGTTTCTAATAGGTTGTTGGCTTGAACATGCTTTTTGAAGGTGCGAGCTGTGCCCGAGGGATGGTCTTGCAGTAGTGATGTCCAAGTACGCCCATAGTCGAAGAGCAGGATCAGCCCCGACCAATTTTTTGCGAGAAGATCGGCAAGAGCGGCTTCAGCCTGCAGCGGCAGGTCAAGTTCGTAGCCATCTTCGATGTGTGCGGGTAGGCGGTTGGCGATTGCGGCTACTTCGGACGTCAATTGATCGAGCAATACCTCGACGAGTTGACCACCAGCATCTAGGCTTACCCCACGCTCACGCCATACGCCGTCACGAAATATTAGCCTGTGGAAGGGCAGGGCATCAAGCCACTCGTTGGCAAAGATAATCACGCTGCCTTCAGGCTCAATGGGCTCTCCCTTGCGAATGACCTGCTCGTCACCAAAGGGGTGTCTCTCCAAATGGCTCAGCAAAGACGTATCGGGCTCTGCCGCGATTTCGGTAAAAATACTGGCCGCCGCTTTCGCCTCCCCGAGTAGGTCGACTGCTGCCGTCGTGACGAGTTGTGCAAAGACTCGCCCAAGGCTCTCAGCCGTGTAGAAATCGCTTTGTCCGCTGCGCCCGACGCGCTTGGTCGTTTGTGTGTAGTAACCGAAGCCTTCCGTGTAGAGCGCCGCATCTATATAGTCGCGGTAGCTGATCGGTGCGGCTTGGCATCGACTGCGAATAATATCTGTAATCGTTTTTTGCACTACTAAAACCTTGCTGCTCAATGTCTGAGAAACAAGAAAAGTCTTTCCACATCTGACTCATATCTTCTGACTCCTATCAATTTAGAAGATGATATTGGCGATTGAGAGTTCTTGCGACGAGTCCGCGTTGGCTCGGTTTGATCCCGCTAGCGGGATGGCGGGCGAGTGGGTGCATAGCCAGATTGATCTGCATAAAGAGTATGGTGGCGTCGTGCCTGATCTGGCCAGTCGAGAGCACCTGAAGAATTTTTTCCCACTACTTAAAGCGGCTGGCATCGGTGCAGATCGTGGTAAGATCTCGCAAATCGCGGTGACCAATGGTCCTGGCCTTGCCGGTTGCCTCGCGCTGGGGGTCGCCTTTGCGCGGAGCCTCGGGCTAGCTTGGGACCTACCTGTCGCCGGGGTCAATCACCTACGTGGTCATGCTTACTCCCCATTTATCAGCCTACACCAAGCATCGCCAGAGGAATTTACTGAAGCCTTCACCGGACTCTTGCCACACCTCGGCATTATCGTGTCGGGCGGCAACACTATCCTTTTTGAAATCAATGCGGATAAGCGGCTCATTGTCCTGGCTGAGACCGTCGACGATGCGGCGGGCGAAGCTCTGGATAAAGGCGCTAAACTCCTTGGCTTACCCTATCCGGGTGGGCCGCAAGTCGAGCGCTTGGCTGCCGAAGGTGACCCTAAGCTTTACGACTTCCCCAAGGCCATCGCCCCACGTAACGAGCGGCGTTTCAGTTTTTCTGGGCTCAAGACGAGCCTGCGCTACCGGCTCGAAAAGATGGGCGATGCCGAGCTCGCCTCCGCTATGCCCGACATCTGTGCAGGTTACCAAGGCGCGGTGATTGATCAACTTGTGGCCAAGACCAAGCACCTGATCCAAGCTGGTAGCTACTCTAGCCTAGGCCTCTCCGGTGGTGTCTCGAATAACAAAGCTCTCCGCTTGGCGATGGAGCGGCTTGCTCGTCGCCATAATATGGAGTGCCTGATCGCTCAGCCCCAGCACGCTGGCGACAACGCAGCCATGATCGCCTTTGCAGCATACGCCGATACGGAAGGGCTCGCTCGTGGCAATTTCAGTATCGAACCTTCGCTTCGGCTTGCGGGTGGTTGACCTACTGCTTCTGATAACTTTATTAATTAGCAGATTAAAGCAGACTTGAATACCTCAATTAAAGCCTACCGAAGTGTAATCTGGATTACTACATGCTTGCTCGCAGTTGATCTAGCTTTGGTCGTCATTCACTGCCTAAAACTTTTGAACATTTGTTTTGATCGCCCATTTTTCTCTATCGAAGAGGATCGTGGGCTGGCTGAATTGATTCAGTATACTCAGGAGCTTGCGATTGTTGTGCTGCTCATACTCTCTGCGATACGCCATAAAATTAAAGCTCTTTATGCTTGGGTTGTTTTGTTTGTTTATGTGGTGGCCGACGACGCTTTCTCTATTCATGAAAATGTAGGAGAGTATTTGTCTGATTCTGGGGAGTTTGCGCCTAGCTTCTTTAGACCTCAGGACATTGGTGAATTGATTGTCTCTGGTAGTACCGGCCTGATATTATTTTCTATAATTGGGCTGTGTTATGCGAGAGGTTCGAGCGCCTTCCGCTCGATTACACATGACATCATTCTGCTATTTTCTGGATTGGTTTTCTTTGGTGTCTTCGTCGACTCGATACATGGGGCGATCAATGCGTTTACTGGAGAGCTTGGACTGATTGAAGATGGAGGTGAGTTGGTCGTGATTAGCCTGATTCTGGCCTATGTATGGGCGGTGTTTTCCGTGCCGATGGAGAAACAAGTTCGGGTCGTTGATAGAATTTGGTCGTCCGTTCGCGCACGATTTTTTTAAACGATGCGTTGCTACTTGTCCGAAATACTATGGCTTAACAGAGCATGCCTAAACCCTTAGCGATTTTTGGTGCTGGCTTGAGTGCTCAAGCCGCGCGACGCCTTGCCCAAAGTCAAGGTCAAGAAGCTGTCCTCCTTGATGAAAGGGGTAGTGGAGACTGTAATGAATTTACTGAAGCGGATATCGACCGCTTCGATGAATTTGTCTTCAGTCCGGGATTTGCAGAAAATCACCCTTGGCGTCAGTTGTTGGAAACTTCGAAGCTGCCGTGCATGAGTGAACTCGCCTATGCCGCGAAGTCTTGGAAGGGCCAAATTATCGCGATTACGGGCACCAACGGTAAAAGTACGCTTACGGCTTTGTTAAATAAGGCGCTTGATCAGGCTGGAGAGGTGGCCGTTTCCGCGGGAAACATCGGCTACCCCTTTTCCGAGGCCGTTCTTTCGGAATCAAATCAGGAGGGTGCTTACGCCGTTCTTGAAATAAGTTCTTTTCAAGCAGAGTTAGCGGATGGCATGGAGTTGGATGCATTGCTTTGGACGAATTTTGCAGAAGATCATTTGGATCGTTATCACTCCATGGCGCGCTACTTCAAAGCCAAGGCGAAGCTGTTTGATTGCTTGAAGCCCAATGCAATCTGTGTCGTCGGCCCTCAGGTGGCAGAGTGGATGGCGAACCAGCGCAAAGTATTCGACGGCTGCAGCATCGCTCATGAGGTCGCGGACTTAGTTCTTCAGCTCGATGCGGACTCAGTCTTTCAGCGATTCCCTTATTCGAAAAATTTCTCACTAGCTGCGGAAATCTGGTGCTTGATGGATCTACCGCCCGCCGCGCTAATTGAGGCGGCCAATGCATTTGTGCTTCCGCCCCATCGTCTCAACGTGGTGGCTGAGTGTGGGAGTGTCCGCTTCTGGAACGACTCGAAAGCGACCAACTTCCATGCGACTCTCGCCGCGCTAAGGTCGATCGATCGACCCATCGTATGGATTGGTGGTGGGCGCGCTAAGGGTGGTGATATTGAAGCCTTCGCTCAGCAGGTGGGGCCACAAGTCAATATGGCGGTGCTTTACGGGGAAGTAGCTGAGCGCTTGGCTAAGGCTTTGAAGGGTTCCCTAGGATCAGTGCATGTCTATGAGTGCTTTGACCATGCCATCGCCGCCGCCGCCGAGTTCGCGGCGAAAGTCCCGCATGCGAATGTTTTGCTCAGCCCAGGCTTTGCCAGTTACGATCAATTTGATTCTTTCGACGCACGAGGAAAAAACTTCAATGACATTGTTTTAAGTTTGAAGAACGCCCGCAAGCCCAGTTATTGTTATTCAATAGAGTAAATTAACCCATTTTTATTATGAAAGTATCAAAAGTATTTGGATGTGTCATTGGTCTCCATTTTGGAGTGATCACAATGTTATTGGTTCAACCCGGCTGCCGTACGAAGCAACTACCAACGCGGACTTACTCGCAGGAGCGCACTTCGGGCGGCTTGGCCGAGGCAACACGCCAAGGCTCTGGGTCAGGTCTGGGTGGCGCCTTCAATGCTGGTTTTGAAGATGGTAGCGTAGCGCAAGAGGGTAATGATTTTAGTGAGTTTGACGCGATTTCTCCAATCGCACCGATTGCTCCTGTTGCCCCCCTCTCCGATGGAGGTCAAACCGTCCCAGTCGCGGGGCCCTCTTTTGAGGCTTACACGGTTAAAAAAGGTGATAACCTCTGGACGATAGCGAAACGCTCCAATGTCTCGCTCAACGAACTCTACGCCGCCAACGGTTTGGATGCGACTTCCATTCTCAGCATCGGACAACAGCTTCAGATCCCGGTCGAAGGTGGCACTGCCACAGTCACTGCCCCGAACGCCGATACTTATCAGCCTACTTCCTTCAACCAAGGCAGCACTGAATATACGGTTAAGCGTGGCGATAGTCTTTCAAAGATCGCGAATCAGTTCGATACATCCGTCGGCGCGATCAAAGCGGCCAACGGTCTTTCCTCTGACCTCATCCGCGTAGGTGATAAGCTCGTTGTTCCCGTTTCTGGTGATACTGGGGCTTCGTCTGGCATGTCAGTCGCGTCGTCTGACAGCATTTCAAGCAACTCCACTGCACCTAGCGTCAGCACTTCCGGTGCCCGCACCCATACAGTCAAATCTGGCGAATATCCCGGCATAATCGCTAGTCAATACGGCATGACCACCGATGAACTACTTTCCCTCAATGGCATTACTGATCCTCGTAAACTTCAAGTCGGGAAAGTCCTCAAGGTCAGCGGTTCTGATTCTGCAGACAATGTTGACTCACCTGTGCCAGTTGTCACGACCACTGTGATGCAGATTGATTCGCCCCTAATTACTTCTGTCCCAGAAGCTGCTCCATCCACAACCACAAGCACGACCACAACCACGGGTCCAATCGAGATCAAGGTCATCGAATCGGATCCTTTGGTCGAGGGTGAGGTCGCCGAAATCGAGCCTGACGAAACTTTTGAATCTTCTGGTTTGATCCCAGTCATCCGCCTCGGCGCAGAGTAATCTGCTGCGTCTCACTCAAAAATAGCTAAGATACTTTAGAACCCATAATGAGCGCCCGCACGGCTACGCCTAATTCATCTTGGCGTATACCGCCGATTGGGCTTTTCATTATCCTTATAGTTGTCGGGCTCACCTTTCTCGGGCTAGTTATTCTCTTCAGTGCTTCGCAATCGATGCACGACGATCCAACGGTCTTACTGCGTAAGCAACTGATTTGGTTGGTTTTGGCTACGATTGCTGGTGGCATCTCTATGATGGTGAACCTAGAGGCACTTCGCGAATACGCTTACTGGCTCGCTGCGGGTTCTATCCTATTACTTGCACTAGTGCTCATTCCGGGGATCGGAGTCGAAGTCAATGGGGCACGTCGCTGGATGGACTTTGGCTTTATGCGCCTTCAAGTCTCTGAAATAGGTAAGCTTGGTCTCATATTTTCCATGGCGCATTACCTCGCCACTTACCGTCGTGACTTCAACCTTGCACTCAAAGGCTATTTTTATCCCTGCGTTTTACTCGCCATCTTTTGCGGCTTAATATTTTTAGAACCAGATTATGGCACTGCCTTTCTCTGCGCCGCTGTGGGCGGTTGTCTAATGTTCCTTTCAGGGATCAGACTTAAGTTCCTCATCCCCACTGCCTTTGCCGTGCTTTCGCTCTTCATGGTAGCTGTTTACCATGATCCGATCCGCCTTAGGCGCATCACCTCATTCTTAGACGTTGAAGGAAACAGGAGCGATAGTGCCTACCAGCTTTGGCAGGGCATTTTAGCCTTTGGCGCAGGGGGCATACATGGCGTCGGCCTCGGCTCGGGACGCCAACAAATGTCCTTCCTTCCCGAGGCGCATACCGATTTCATTTTTGCTATTGTCGGAGAAGAACTCGGCTTTCTTTTTACGTCTGGAGTTGTCTTGCTTTTTATGACGCTCTTTTTCGTCGGTGTCCTCCAACTCAAGCGCGCACCAAACTTGTATCAGTATTTACTCGTCATGGGTGCGCTCCTTTTCATCACTTTTCAGGCGCTCATTAATATTGGAGTGGTAACTGGCTGCTTGCCGACCAAGGGAATGTCACTGCCGTTCATCTCCTACGGGGGTTCTAATCTCGTCTTCATGTTTGTGCTCAC
>PKCJ01000049.1 GCA_002862945.1 Opitutia bacterium
CGCATACAGACCGCTTGCGCGATCTTGTTGGGCACCTCGATGCCAACAGTTCCTTTCCCGGGAACAGGGGCTAGTATTCGCACGGACATCGCTTTGAGACCGAGGGCGATATTCTTATCGAGGTTAACGATCTTTTCCACTCTGACTCCCGCCGCAGGTGTAACTTCATAGCGCGTGATGACCGGGCCGGTGTGAATCTCGCCAGGAATAACTTTAACCCCGAACTCTTCGAGCGTGCGCACGAGCGCGTTCATCGTGCCCGCATGATCTTCGGGAGCGGCATCGGTGCTGTCGGGCGCTTCAGAAAGAAGTCCGCGGGGCGGGAAGATGTAGTCGCCTCGCCGTTTAGGAATATTAGCCACGGACTTTTCTGCCTTTTCAGGGGAGATGATCTTACTTGTGGCAGGGTCTAAAGAGGGTTTCTTCGGATCAGGCTCCGGAACCTGAGTCTTGGGAATGAGCTTCTTTTTAGGCGGAGTCTTGCTTGCTACGCTACCATTGGTTGCGGGCAAGGGCGTAGGTGCACCTCTGAGCAGTGATGGCTTGCGGTCATCTTCGAGTAGATCGTGTTCGTCCTCCTCGTCCTCCTCTGTATCCTCCTCTGCTTTTTGAGCGGACCTCTCTGCTTTGTCTGCCTTGGCGGCGGCTTTGTTTGCCTTGGCCTCAGCTCTGGCGAGCGCGGCCTCCTTTTTAGCGCGGCGCTTTGCTTCGGCTTTCTCGGCTTTGCGGACTTTGCGGGCTTCCTTGGACTCAGTGCGGTTGGCAAGGAAGTTGCGGTAAGTATTTTGTAAGTATTCTATGAAGCGGCCGAGATTATCCGTAAAAACAAGGATCGAGCCGATGGTGAAGCCCATCAGCATGATGAGAAAAGAGCCAAAATGACCAAGCGACGGGAAAAGAACTTGGTAAAGCAACTCGCCAAGGACGCCTCCTAAATAATTTGAAATTTGATCTTCGAAGATACTGCCCGCTCCACTCGCAGAGGGATCGATCCATTCGATAAGTCCTGCCGCAAAGAAAATAGCGATGGGTGAGGCAATCGCAGCCATGACGCGCTTACCGCGCTCCTGCTGGATGAGTAGCCGAATACCAAACCAAAATAGAAATAATGGGATTAAAAATACAGCGACTCCGAAATAGTGAAACCCGAAGAAACCAATACCGCTGCCCACTTTCCCGACCGCGTTGATGTCAGAGGGAGGGGTGATATTGTATTGACCCGAATTATAATCAAAAACCGAAACCGCGACAAGGGCAGCGATCGTAAAAAGAAGTAAGGCCCAGACTGGCCGCGACTGCGCCTTTCGCGGCTCTTGAGAGATTACTTTGTTTTTTGCGACTTTCTTCTTTGCTTTGCGTGCCATATAGTTGGAATGAAATTAAGCGCGAATACGTGAAAAACAAGGTTCGATTGAGTATCGCATCCCCCCAGAAATCCTACAATAAAACTTTCATGGAATTAATGTCGTTCACCCCGCTTTACATGGAGCGCGTTTGGGGCGGTCGTAGTCTCGAACTAAAGTTGGGGCGGACGCTCCCAGAGGGCAAATTGATCGGCGAGAGCTGGGAACTAGTCGACCGGGAACATGAGCAGTCAGTCGTCGCCGAAGGCGCTCACAAAGGAAAGACCATCCGCGAGCTATTGGAAAACAGTGGGGCGGACATCCTCGGACCGGGGCGCGAGGGTTCGCAGCCATTTCCTATACTAATCAAATGGCTTGACTGCCAAGATCGCTTATCGCTCCAAGTGCATCCGCCTGCCGCGATCGCACCCATACTAGGGGGCGAAGCAAAAACCGAGAATTGGTACATAGCTGAGTGCGACGGAGATGCCTCGCTGATCGTAGGGCTTAAACAAGGCGTCACCCGTGAGCAATTCACCCAAGCGCTTGAAGACAATAAAGTGGCCGCCTGCGTGCATCGTTTCCCCGTAAAACCAGGCGATTCGATCCTCGTGGAGAGCGGCCGTATGCACGCGATCGACGCGGGCAATTTAATTTTAGAGATCCAGCAAAACTCAGACACCACCTACCGGGTCTACGACTGGGGACGCGTCGGGCTAGACGGCGCCCCGCGACAATTACACCTCGAAGAATCACTCCAATCGATCGACTTTAACGACTACGAACCGGGGCCGCTCAAGATCGTGCCTGGGGCACAGACCCTGGCCGACTGTAAAGAGTTTCGCATTCGCAGATTCGAACTGAAACCTGGCGACGAAGCGCTGGAGCTGCCAGCTGGAGAAAGTGCACGCCTAATCCATATTTTGGGTGGCGCGCTCACCGATATGACTAGTGGCCTAGGGCTAACAAAGGGTAACAACTATTTGCAAGCTTACGTGACAGGAGCCAGCCTGAGGGCTGAAGAACCTGCTACATTGCTACTTACAGACCGATTTTAAGCGCAAGGATTTAACCTGAGCTCTGTTAGCAAAATTTACAGCTTTTGTTTGATGCGATACACCGAAGTGGAGCTTACAAAAAAGCGCACATGCAACTGCTGTGCGCTTTTAGCGTGAGAATGTTCTATTGGCCCGATTTATTCTTCTAAGGAGGAAGTCTCTGGCGGATCAGCTGCGGCATCCAAATTATTTCCAGCATCCTCTTCCGGATCTTCATCGGGCTCGGGCTTTTCGACGAGCTTCTCACCTGTTAAGTTATCGATGATGCGGTTGCCATTGTATTGAGAAACTTCAAACAGCTCTTCAAAACCAGTTACTTTGAGCCAGAAGTTGTCGCCTTCCTTGCTTTCGGCAAACTCATAAGTGCGGCCTTGATCGCCATAACTAACAACAATTTTTGCTTTAATCACCTGCTCTTCAAACGAACCCATGAAAGCACGGTCAAAACGAAGCGTTGCAAGGTTGCGAAGCTGTGTCTCAAACTCGTCGGACTTGAAGGTCTCGTCCTCTGCCAAACCATCGGCAAACCACTCGGTAGGGCCTATGTCCGACTCCGTTTCTTGGCTATCATCTTCACTCTGCTCTATGCGGCGAATCGTCAGGCCTTCGAGGACTATTGACTGAATCTCGCTCACTTCGATTTGGAGCAAATCCTTATCCTGCCAATCAGCAATTTCAGCCGGCAAATCGTAACTGCCAATCGTCACAGCATAGATCTTGTCCTGATCAGCAAGGCGCACATGATTACGACGTGCGCCAGCACCAGTGCCGAGATAGAATTCAGCAACAGGCTCGCCGTCGTTAAGTAGCTTAAGATGGCGCTGAAAGCGATCCCCACTCACTTCAAAACGTTTGGCCGAACTCGGCGAACTGGCAACAGCAAGGCTGTGTTCAAGTCCATTTAAGCGTTCCAAAAGACGATCTATACGATCGACATTAACGGGGAAGCCTTCTGCCGTGAGCCAAGCATCCCCCTCGCTTTTGAGTTCAGCAAGATTCCCATCGTTGTCCTGAATTCGAATTCCATCGACTTGCTCACGATTGAACTCGAGTAGTTTTTGGATACCCGCGTGGCCTTGGAGTTCATCACCGCCTGAAATAACGAAATAGGCAACCAATACTTGAAGCACCAGGAGTACACTTAGTAGATAATTCTTTTTCATCTTATTAAATCTCAGCTAAAATTTGTTCATATTGTGCACGCTTGCGACGCTTGAGGATCATACGGATCATCCAAACAATTATCAGCCCTGCGAGTGCGGCGGCGTAGTTACCATACTCCCAGGAACGGCGTTGCGAATCTTTCATAGGGTCTAGCGTGCGAGCGAGTTGCGCCCGACTACGTATGCTGAGTAAACCTGAGTCATCTAGCGACCAGTCGACGAGATTCTGCAAAAACTCGACTGGCGCGGCATACTCGGAGCCCATGCCCTGAGATGCGATAGAGAGGACCATGTCTTCGGCAAAGTTATTACTTCCGATCACGACCAAATGTGCGGAATCCGATGAGCTTTGAATCACAGAACCGTAGACTGTGCTTTCATCTCCCGCGGATGCGTCGCCGGTCTTTTCGCTGTCTTCCTCCTCACCTTCAGAATTTTCTGGAAGCAAGGGTGATTCCTTATCTTTGAAATAAGATTCGAAGCGCCCTTTACTGCTTGCTGCCAGAGTATACTCATTGCGATCGACATCAGTCACGAATCCATTTCGTGGATACATTTGGTAATCAGGCATCACATTAACATCGTCCGAAGCCCAGCTATTGGCAGAGGATTTAACAAGCTGGACAACTTCACACTCGGTATGCTTATCAGCATCCACAACGACGGGAGAAGCCCAATTGAAAGTAAGTTGGTTCAGTCCCGCGGTCACGGGGTGCTCCGTATTTAAACCCTCTCGACGAATATCGGGGAAATGTGGATACGGCATCATCACGATCTCATTAACGGACACTGGTCCCACTCGACGCGGAACAGGAATCGGTAGGGATGCATTTTGTGGATCTAAAACCATTTCGTTCTTAATGGTGAAGCCCATGCTCATGAGCCAATCATCGAGGCCTGAATTGTAAGGCGCAGCAGCCAAACGGCTATTACTGAGGTTTGCGTTGAATGACGAGGTTGAGACAACGACCGAACCACCCTGCATGAGGAATTGATCGACAGCAAAAATTGCTTTTTCAGACAAATTCTCGGGTGCGAGCAACAGCAACATGTCCGTGTCAGCTGGGACGCTGCCTTCGGAGAGATCCGCATCAATCACACGCACATTTTCTTCGAGGACAGCTCGCAAGTCATTATAAGTCTTACCCGGTGGTGGCGGCATGTAAGGATTTTGTTGCTGCGGAAGCTCGGGGGCTACGAATGCAACAGTCTTCAAATAACCCGGAGCCATGCGCTTGAGCGCGGCCTCAATGTTATTCCTCAGGCTATTACCAGAGAGCTCTTCAGGCAGGCTGATTTGCACGGACTCATTGCTACCTTCCAAAACCATGTAGAACCAAAAAGGTTGCGTATCGAAAAGCCCTGCAATCTGCGGCACAAAGCCATATAGCTCATTAAGCTGTTGTGCGAGTTGACCGCCTCCTGCTTCAGGGTCGGCAAATTCGTAATTTAACTTACCTGCAGATTCCTCAGCCATGCTCTTTAGCGTGCTTTCCAAAACACCTCGGAAATCAGCAAAAGCTTGCGGTAATTTGTCAGCAGGCGAAACATACGCTTTGAAACTCACCTCGGCTGACAAGTCACTGTAGACATCTCCACCTGCACGGAAGCTGCCGATAACTTTACGCAAGGCTGCGGTAATTGCATATTCGGGATTATTGAGCAACACCTCCGGATCTCCACGACCACTCGATTTGACTTCAATCAAATCATTAAAGGATAGCACCTCGTATTCATCACCATAAGCGATTACGAGATCGAAATAAGAATTCACCACGCCCGCTTCATATCGACTCGCCATACGGAACGGCACCGGCCGAATGCCATACTTATCGGCTGCTTCTGCTTCGACCTCATCATCGCTGTGAGGATCGATGAATTCAACACGCAGTTTGGAACCACCTGCAACTTGATACTCTTCCAATAAATCTTTAAGTTGCGGTATTAACGGTTCAAGGAGTGGATGGCTCTTTTTCGAGAAGTAACCACGAATCAACAATGGTTCGGCCGCCTGAGCAATGTAATCCTTCGTTGCCGAGGAAAGAGAGTAAGACTTGCCCTCAGTTAGGTCAACGCGTACCGTACGCGCTGAGTCCAACCAGACGTTGGCTACTAACAAATTGGCAATTGTCAGCGAAGTGAAAAGAAGCCACTGGCGATGATGGCTTTTACTCGGATTTCCCGCCCATCGCAATCGCTCTAAGCTGAGAATGTTCAATGTCATAAAAACGCCAACAATCGATAAGTAGTAATAAATGTCGCGAACATCCAACACGCCACGAGTAATCGAATCAAAGCGTGACCCGCTGCCAATCAACTCAAGTATCCCGGCGACTTTGTGACTAAACAACGTCGTCAACATATTCGACCCGATCAAGTAAAACGCTCCTGCGCAAGCCACCGTAAGAATGAGAGCAACAATAGGATTATCCGTACGGCCACTCATGTAGAGACCTATTGACACATAAGCCGCTGCTAAGAACAAACTAGCAATATAACCGCCAATCACCGGCCCCCAATCCAGAGACCCCATGATAGAAACAGAAAAGGCCAATGGAAGCGTCAACGCGAGCCCCAAGGCAACCAGCGCCAGGTTTGCGAGAAACTTACCCATTACAATCTGAAAGGCACCAACTGGGCTGGTCAGCAGGTTTTCAATTGTACCCGAACGACGCTCTTCCGACCAGATGCGCATACTAAGTGCGCCGACCAAAAAAATTAATAGGACTGGAACCCAGCTGAAGAACGGTTTCATGTCCGCAATGTTTCTGGCAAAAAATGCCTCAGCCCAAAAGAACACGAACAGAGTCACCGCCAAAAATGCTCCCATAAAAAGCCAAGCTGCAGGCGAGGCAAAATAAGCATTAAACTCCTTACAAAAAATCTTACTAAGATGCTTCATAATAAACCCTCCTTATGCGGCTGTAGATTGTGCGGTGTTTACTTCAGCAAAGACTGTTTCGAGGTTACGCACCTCCGGCGACAAACTATAAAGTTTATCCCCTGCACTGGCGATGGCGGCGGCGACTTCCGGCGCAACAGCCTCTCCACAATCAAGCAAGTAAGAAGACTTGCCATCGGCGGACTCCAGCTTCTCAACTTTAGAAACACCCGCCACACAAGCGAGATAATCGCTGGCCTCCCCACTATCAATTGCCAAGCGCAGTTGACGTCCAGATTGCAAATCTGCTATTAATGAATCGACCACGAGCTTACCATCTCGCATAATCAAAACACGCTCACACACTGCCTGCACTTCTTGCAAAATGTGGGTCGAAAGAATGACTGTAGCGGTCTTTGCTAATTCACGGATGAGCTCGCGCATTTGTAAAATTTGCGTCGGGTCAAGTCCATTAGTAGGCTCGTCCAGAATAATAATATCCGGACTATGAAGAATGGCTTGCGCGACACCGACCCGTTGGCGGTAGCCACGAGACAGCGTTTGAATTGACGATGTCGCCTTTTCCTTAAGGGAAGTGCGATGGACCGCATCAACCACTGCCGGCTGAATTCTAACATCCTCAACACCATGCAAGTGGGCTTGATATTTGAGATAATCTATCACCGTCATCTCAGGCCAAACCGGACAATTTTCCGGCAAATAGCCAATACGAGCCTGAATCGCTCGCGTATCCGTATCAATTTGTAGCTGATCTACCTCAATCGATCCTGACGTCGGCTCCAAATAGCCAGTCATCATTTTCATGATCGTCGTTTTACCCGCACCATTGTGCCCAAGTAATCCGACGACTTCGCCCTTGTTGATTTCAAACGACACATCATCGACCGCCTTGAAATCACCATAATTTCTAAATAGGGAATTTACCTTAATCATCTTACCTTATCGCCATTAAGTTATGTTAGTTTAAACAGGATTGTCCAAAAATACCGGCAAACCCTGCTGGGGTGGTTGGAGTCGGAAACATCCGGGCACATATATATGAAGCGTGTCTTTTAACAAAAACGCATTCTCGCCAAAGAATGAAACGACTAAACGAAACAGATTCTGACTTCATTTTTCCGAAGCTAACAGACTGTCTCTTTTTTCAAAAAGTTCCCCCTTTTATTAAATATTAATAAAAGGGGTGTAATTGAGGCGTGTAACAAAACAATAGGGGCTATGCTCCTATGCAGTCCTTTCACACCATTAGCTCGTAGCCATGGTCGAGACGCTAAGGAGACGTCCAAAAATACCCTCAATAAAAATGTCAGCGCCTAGTGTGAGCAGCCACAACCTGAGCTTTCCCCGCCGCCGCTCCTACATTCGCCCTCTTCGCTTTCTTTATCCTCACTGCAGCATTGACCACCTTCACTTCCCCCTCCGCAACAACCACCACCCAGATGAGTGTGGCCATGGGCAATCTCCTCTTTGGTCGCCATACGAACTTCCTGCACGGTGACGTTAAAGTTGAGGTGCTTACCCGCGAGTGGGTGGTTACCATCGACGGTGACGTCATCATCATCAATTTTGACCACACGAACAGAGACAGGTCCTTGCTCTGTGTTCGCTTGAAATTGCATGCCCACCTCAAGCGATTCCACGCCTTGAAAACGGTCGCGAGGCAACACTTGCTCGAGCGAAGGATTGGTCACGCCATAGCCATCCTCAGGAGCTACTCGGACTTCCACAGTTTCGCCTGCAGCTTTTCCGGCAAGAGAAGCTTCAAGGCCAGGGATGATATTTTTGTGCCCATGTAGATAAGTCAGCGGCTGCCCAGGTTGGGATTGATCGAGTAATATTCCTTCGTCGTCTTTGAGCTCGTAGTCCATTGCGACGACTGTTCCGTCTGCGATTTGCATAATGTATAATATTTAGATTTCTAAATTATGAGAACGGTAAGCGGTAACAGAAAGCGATACAGCGTCAAAGGCGAAAGCAATTTATTTACCGCGGCCCTAACAAGCTAGCGAACTCACTTGACGCGAAGCGCAAAAATGAGGTTCTTTGAGCCACTCAAGCACTTTCACGGCACATGCCCATCCAAGATAACTCGCTCTTTCGTCGCCTTCACCAACACGCCCAGAAGCGATTGATTTTCGATCCAGGCGTTTCTCGCAGCAAGCAGCTGCCCGCCTACAAGCGTTACGTGGAATTGGAAAATATTATGCTAGAGCGCATGCACCGCAAGGGCGAGTCGGGGCTGAAAGTATGCCAAGCGCGCGCCGCGATGATAGATGTGGTGATCGAAAACCTCTTTTTAGCTGCCCTCGATCTTTACACAACCGAACACGGAACCTTACCCTGCAAAATGGCCATTCTGGCGACAGGTGGCTACGGTAGGCGAGAGCTGAACCCACATAGCGATATCGATCTAATGTTCCTCTACCCTCTAAAGGCAGGCGGTAAAGCCTTTAAAAAATTCCAAGAGATTGTAGCTGAAGAAATCCTCTACCCTCTCTGGGATCTGGGGCTTAAGGTAGGGCATGCCTCACGTAATGCCAAGGAGGTGATCGACGAATGCCGCAAAGAGATACAATCAAAGAACGCTATTTTGGAATCACGCGTGATCTGTGGCTCCGAGCCTCTCTACAAGAGAATGCGTAGCCGCTTCGAAGAGTTCGTTAAATCGGAAAACTCGGAAGTTTACATCAAAGAACGCCTCGAAAGCGAACGGGTTCGCCATGCTAAATCAGGCAACACCCTTTACCTGCGGGAGCCAGATATTAAAAATGGCGTCGGCGGCTTGCGCGACTACCAGAATATCCTCTGGATGGCGCATATTAAATACGGCTTTCGATCATTTCGCGACTTATTCAAAGCGGAACTACTGCGCAATGACGAACGCGAGGCATTGATAGAGGCCTACGACTTCCTCCTTCGTACTAGAACGGAGCTGCACATGCAGAATCGTCGACCGACCGATAAGCTCGACCTAGATCAGCAACCAGTCATCGCCGAATATTTAAACTACCCGCAAGAGGATATCTTCGAACGCGTCGAATCCTTCATGAAGGATTACTACACCGCGGCCCGCACAATTTACCAGAGTAGCGAAATGCTGAAAGAGCGGATGGCATTAGAAACTTCGACAGGCCGTATCAGCTTTCGTGAGGCATTGCGTGCGCGCCAAAATCTGCCAGGAAGGAAGGTAGAAGGCTTCCGACTACACGAAAAAGTGCTCTCTGCTCAAAACCCGAACATTTTTCTAGACGACCCAGTTCGCCTAATTCGTATCTTCCGCCTCGCTCAGCGCTTCGGCGCCAAGCTGGACTCCGACCTGCGCTTCTTAATCACGCGGTCGATTCCTCTGATCGACCATTCGATCATCAACAGCGCCTCGGCGGCCAAGAGCTTCTGCTCTATCCTCCGCAGCTCAGGCGAAGTTTACCCGATCCTGATGCAGATGCACGAAATGGGCGTACTTGGGCGCTATTTGCCAGAATTTGGCGAGCTAACCTGCATGGTGCAGCACGAATATTACCACCGCTACACGGCCGATGAGCATGTGCTGCGTACGATTCGCCACCTCGATCGAATCTTTAGTAAACACGACTACAAATACAGCCGCTATGAAAAGGAACTGCGAAAAAATGATGACCCCTTATTGCTCTATTTGATCTTGCTACTACACGACTTAGGTAAGGCGGAGGGGATCAAAGACCACGATGTCGCAGGCGTGCGCATTGCACAGCCCATACTTAATCGATTCAATATCGGGCGCGAGCAACAGGAACAAATTTTGTTTATTATCCGCAACCATTTGAAAATGGCACGATTCTGGCAACGTTTTGATTTGGATGATCCTAAAACAGCAGCCACCTTCGCTAAATTTATTGAGAATCCGCAAAAACTCAGACTTCTCTACGTTCATACATACTGCGATGCGCGCGGAACAGCTCCTACACTTTGGAATAACCATAAAGATACCTTACACCGCGCCCTCTACATTCGAACGCTAGAGCAGTTTCAAGATGACGAAATAATTGAACGAAAACGAAAAAACTTAATCAGCATGCTTCACCAAAAAATACTCGAAAACAAGATCGGAGACATCTCGAAGGAAGAAGTCGAGGCGCACTTCAGTTTACTTCCTGAACGTTATTTCATAAACACCGATCAGGAAGACATCGAACTACATCTTCGTATGGTCAACAAGCTGCTGACCCAGATTCAAACTGCCTACTCTATGGGTACGCTCGCACCGATCATACACTGGCGTGACGATACCGACCTCGGCATGACGGTAGTTAATGTCGTCACATGGGATCGCGCGGGACTCTTTTACAAGCTAGCAGGGGCGCTCACCCTTGCGGGTGTGAATATCGTCAGCACGAAGGCAATCACTCGTAAGGACCACATCTCGATCGATACTTTCTACATCATCGATCCAGGTGGAGGCGCTGTAAGCAACAATAAGGCACGCAAGGTCTTCGAAAAACGCCTCGACGAAGCTTTGATCCAGGAAAAGGAGCTCATGCCTGCGATTGATGAGCGCGAAGCCAAAATTGCAGAGCAAAAAAATGACAAAGACATGCTTCCCGCCCCATTCCCGCCGAGTGTTGATGTCTACCACGAGCTATCCCTTAAACAAACAATTATCGAAGTACAAGCCAGTGACCAAATCGGCCTGCTGTATAGAATCTCACGACTGATCACCAAGATGGGTTTCGATATTAGCTTCGCCCGCATAGCTACCGAGCGGGGCGTAGCAATGGATACTTTCTACATAAAAAATGAGAAGAGCGAAGAAGACACGCATACCTCCGCCCTGATAGAGCTTCGCGAAGAGCTCGATAAGATTGTAAAGGAGTGAAATCGAGGTTCGACCTGAGGATCGAAATCCCCGAAACTTAGGTGTAAATGAACTCTGGACTTACCGAGCAGACGGCGATCGATTCGCTTTACCGAATCAGTAGCCTCGTATCCGATACCGATGTGGCGGAGGAAGCCTTACAGCTGATTCTCGACGAAATCGTCCGAGTATTACAGCCTAGTAGCGCCTCCATTTCACTGATCAATCCCGACAAAAAAGTCCTAGAGCTTGAAGCCTCCTTTGGGCTGGCCGATGACTGCCAAGATCTGAAGCTCTCGCTCGGACAAGGTATCACAGGCTGGGCAGCACTGCACGGACGAGCGCTGATAGTTAACGATGTGAGGGACGAACCACGGTACGTCTCTGTGCGACCGAATATACGCTCCGAGATGGCCGTACCAATGGAAGATCACGGCACGGTCATCGGGGTGGTTAACGTCGAAAGCGAAGAGCTTGATGCCTACGGGGAATCATCGCTTAAAATCCTCACCCTGCTAACCAATGAAGCCACCCGCGTAATCTCTAGGCTTTGGCTGATCATGCAGCTGCGAACAAAGGCTAATCAGCTTGAGTCACTCGTGGTAGTGAGCCAGCGGCTGGCTGGCGAAATCGACAGTGACACGCTAATGGAAACACTCGCTCGGCAAGGCAGACATCTAATGGACGCAGATGGTAGCGCATTTTTTGAGCTCGGCGCTGAGGGTGAAACGCTGCACCTGCATAGCTTGATCGTTGAGGATGAAACGATCAAAGACCCCGTCACGATTCCCCTCAGTCAGAGTGCGCTTGGCTCGGTCATTTATCGGAGGAAACAGGTCGAGGTCACGGATTTGAATTTCGCTGAAGAAAATGATTTTCTGCTTATTTTACAGAGGCAAGGTTTTGTCTCCATGCTCGCATCGCCGATCATTTTTGGAGACGAGGTCATTGGCGTTATCATTGCCTATACCAAACAGTCGCACCGTTTTAATAACGAAGAGCGTAAAGTCTTCCAGACACTGGCTGAGTTTGGAGCACTAGCCATTCAGAACGCGCGCCTCTACTCGCGGATCTTCGCGAGCGAAGAGTCTCTGCGGCGTAATGAAAAACTGACCACTCTAGGAATGATCGCGGCGGAGATCGCTCATGAGATCCGCAATCCATTGACAGTAATCAAACTCCTCTTCGATTCGCTCAACCTGCAGTTCGCTAATAAGGATCCGCGCCATACAGATGTCCAAGTTATCGGCGAGAAGTTGAACCAGCTAGAGGAAATTGTCGAGCGGGTGCTGAGCTTTGGTCGCACCCGCGAAGGCATGCATACGCGACAAGACCTCAACGCCCTGGTTGATGACACACTCAAACTTATGCGTCTTAAGCTCCACCAACAAAAGATCGAGCTTCAGTTTGAACCAAAGGCGGGCAGTATTCATGTGGATGTGAATAAGGGACAAATTCTCCAGGTGATGCTTAACCTCGTGCTCAATGCCACGCAAGCCATGCCTGAGGGCGGTCATATCCGGCTTGAAACTTCGGCGGACGAGACTACAGCGCATCTGACGATTACCGATAATGGCAGTGGCATTCCTAAATCGATTCAGTCAGACATCTTCGAATCCTTTCTCACTGACCGCCCCGATGGCACGGGGCTGGGCCTATCCATCAGCAAACGCATTCTTCGCGGCCACCGTGGAGATATCGAATTAGAGCATTCCTCGACCAAAGGTACTAGCTTTCGTTTCTGGCTACCGCTATCGCAGTGATAGTGTAAAGCATGCTCTTGCATGACTACAGTAAAACGACACGCGGAGCGTGCCCCTTTTAAAGGCATAAATAGCCGCTGGGCCAACTAGGCGGCTTCTAATTTTATATCATTTAGTTGCTAAACTGTGAGCGAGTTTAGACTAGAAATCAATCGAAGGCTGCGGAGAGAGTGGGCTGCCAGTTACTGCAATATCTGTTCCTTGGGTGATTGTGGCAGGATATGTTTCACCAGCGACTGCATCGAGAGAATCCACATAGGCATCCTCACCGACGATATCACTTAGCAGCACTGTAGTCACACCGTTTTCAATGAAATACTGGTCCGCGCCCGAAGCGAGTTGGCGGAGGTTGCTACGAATCGCTTTCTCTAGTGATGTTTCGCGTACCTTTTGGAATGCCGGGATAGCCATTGTTGCGAGAAGGCCGATGATAACAACCACGATCATAATTTCCACGAGAGTGAAGCCTTTTTTGCTTTTTGCATTCATGTTAATTCTCTTTTTTTCAGATTAGTATTTTTATAATGTCACGATGAGACTTTATAAAACACATAAAGGGTAGAATAGTAGTAAGGAAATTCAAAACAAAAAATATCCAGATCGAGGTTTCATAAATTTTCAAATCCCCCCCCCAAATCTTTACACCCAAATCTAGAAGCGGATGGAACCAGTGAGCCATACTAAGAAAAAGGGCAACAGGATAAAAGTCGCCATCACTAGATAAATGAGACGCACCGCTCGCCTCGTACTTCGAGGGAGCTCTTCGGGGCTAAAAGGCTCTTTTGGTAATTCCATATAGCACAAGGGGATTAACTAGTTGAGATCACCACAAGTTGTTACCCTGGAATGATTTAACTAAATCTTAACAACGATTCGAAACCCCGTCAAGCGATTACGCTCGCCGCGCGGTGCTTCACGTAAAGGAACGGTGAAGAGCGAGTTCCTGCTATCTTGGGCGTGCCCGCCGATATGCCGCGCGGCCTCAGCCTCGAAACGGTCGATTGACTCAAGCCACTCGCTAGTATTACCCAACAGATCGTAAAACCCGCTAGCAAATGGTTCTTTTGTGCCGACAGCTTGCGGCACGCCGTTAGCATCTGCAACGCTCCATACGTGATCCTCAAGCACTACGTAGCGCAAGCGGCCGAGGGCTTCGCGGAACTCATTCTCAGTCGGTAAGCGCACAGGCTGCCCCAATATCCATGAAAGGCGCTCACAAAAATTCTTCGCATCTGTCCAGCTGATTGAGTCGACTGGGCAAACGTCGCCTTTATTACGGCTGGGGTTCGTGCCCATGATCAGGGTGTAGAGCACTTGTGGCACTTCAGTACGGAGCATGCGCCAACCCTCAATCTCGGGGATAGGCAACAACGCCCCGTAAATACGGTCTTGAATGAAGCCGAGGTCGCTCTGCACGAGGTTTAAATAACGAATTTTGAGTTGCAGGTCATCATCATTGAGCGAACTACGAGGAAAGGCCTCTTGCATCTGTCGGACATCTCGGCGAAGCGAGGCGATCACCTCGGCGGCCTCAAAGGTGCGCCGCTCGGAGAGCAGCTCTTGCATAAAGTCGTGCTTGCGCTCGATCTCTAGGCCGAGTTCGAAGCTCTCTGAAGTCTGGCTTTTGCGCTGATATTCAGCGACCCGTTCAGACGAGGCGTAAGGGCTGTCACGGTAGGCCTCATTTAGCTGAAGTTGGAGGCGCGCCGCCTCTTGGTATAGGGCGGCTGCTTCGAGGTTTTCGCTAAGAGCGAAGCGTTCATCAGCAAGCTCTGCGACTCGCAGTACTTCCACATAGCTTTGCCCAGAGCGAATGCCGACTAATTTAACGCGAAGGCCCTCTAGGCGAGACACGCTGGCCTGATTAGTCCCTCGATACTCGCGATTTAGCTTATCCTGCAAGTCGATCGCCCTTTGTAGGCTCTCTTCGGCCTGACTCCACTCCTTGGCTTCGATGAAAAGATCTGCTTCATTCTCAAGAGCGAGGCTGCGCTGGAGTAGAGGTTCTGCCGTGTAATAAAGGACTTGCCGCTGCAGTCGAGTCGCGCGACCCAAGTTGTAGGCCGAGCTGAGGGGAAAGGTTTCGTTGATCTGTTTCTGCTGCTCATAGGCTTCGCGGTATTTCGCGCTAGCGTTCTCATAGTCTCGGCTAGAAGCCAGTGCCTCAGCCTTCGACTCTAGGTCCAAACTAGCAGCTATTAGAGACGCTGCTGCAAGATTCTGGTAGCGCTCCTCGAGATTCATTTGACGATTATAGCCCTCGGAATCAACTACAGTGGCCGCGGCAAGATACTCTTTCTGCTTATCCAAAGCCTTTTTTAGCAAGTTAATATCTTCAAGAAGTGGCTCCCGTAAAACAAGCACTTCCTCAAATTGCGCTTCCAGTTCAATGCTCTCTTGCTGGATCGCTTTAATCGAATCAGACAGCTCTACATTGAAGTCAAAATTACGAAAATCGACATCTTTAGGCCCTAACTGGCTCAAAACCCAAAATCCGCCTAAAACACATAAAGCGATTACTAGGAGGAGCAGTCCTTTAAAGAACTTTTTAACACCACTTCTTTCGCGGAAAAGGAGTTTACGAGAGGGCTTCTTAAAAATTGCCATAGGTAAATTGAAGCTGGCGCTACAAAAGTAGCCTGCCTTAAATGAACAAAAGCTTTGAATGTCGCAAGGCTAAAGACTCGTAAGCACGCTTATCACGACACGCATTCTGGATAAAATTTTCTCTATTCATACATGTTTCAACAAATTTCCATACTTGGCCCTGGTCTGCTGGGCGCTTCACTTGCTCTAACAATGAAAAAGCGCGGGCTCTGCCAGCGAGTGCATTCTTGGTCACGACGCTCGGAGACGCGCACGCAGGCGATGCAGGCGGATTGGTG
>PKCJ01000116.1 GCA_002862945.1 Opitutia bacterium
GATGCTGGCATGGAGATCTTTCAAAGCATTAAGGCCGAATATGGTTTCAAGACTATTACCGACGTCCACTCCCCCGAACAATGCGCCCCCGTCGGCACGGTCGTCGATGCCCTGCAGATTCCCGCCTTCCTCTGTCGACAAACCGACCTACTCCTTACTGCCGCCAAAACCGAGTGCGCGATTAATGTAAAAAAGGGCCAATTCCTTTCCCCCTATGAGATGGAATTTGTCACCAACAAACTGGAAGAAGCTGGCGCCAAAGAAATCTGGCAGACCGAGCGCGGCACGACCTTCGGCTATCAGAACCTAGTCGTGGACATGCGTAGCTTCAGCATCATGGCAGGCAATGGTCACCCTACTATCATCGACGCGACTCACTGCGTCCAGCTTCCTGGGGCGGCTGGTGGCATGAGCGGCGGCCAACGCGAATATGTAGCCCCCCTTGCCCGCGCTGCTCTAGCCGCAGGCGCCAATGGCGTCTTCCTCGAAACGCACCCCTATCCAGACAAAGCTATATCCGACGCCGCCAGCCAAGTATCGCTCGGCGAGCTACCCGAGTTAGTGGAGAGCCTGCTCCGTGTTTGGTCGGCCATGCGGTAGCTCTTCCTTTTTGTTGATTTTTATAAAATGCGAATCACCGGAGGTAGAGCAGGCGGCACACCGCTTAAAGCGCCGAAGGGGGCCCGCACACGCCCTGCCACGGATCGTTTGCGCGAGTCGATCTTCTCAAGCCTCGGAGCAAGCATCGAAGGCTGCAAGGTCGCCGATCTCTTTGCTGGCACTGGCAGCTACGGGCTGGAGGCGCTGAGTCGCGGAGCGGCGAGTTCGACCTTCTTTGAAACCGATCATGCCGCACTCACCTGCTTGCGCCAAAATGTGCAGGCCACCATGCGTAGTTGTAATCTGGATATAGATATAGCCCAAGTCGTCGCCCGCGACGTTTTTACACCCCGTTCAAATACGCCTAGCTATGACTTGATCTTCCTCGACCCACCTTACGATGTGATTGCTGAAAATCTACAGCTCATCTTCGAAAAAGCGATTAATCCGATCGCCCTTGCAAGTGCTCGCGTCCTCGTCGAGCTGCCAGGGAATTTGGAGCCTAAGATCAGCGACTGGCAGATTCTGCGCCGAATTGGTAAGGCTAGGAAAGACAAGCCTACGGCACTCATTTACGAACGTAGCCGCTGATTCGCGTCGATACCAGCATGTGCACTGCTTTGGTGAGCGATCAAGCTGGGCAAAGCATTGCGCTCTGCCACTAAAATCCCTCCTGTATCATGGTAGCCTTAGCTAGCTGCGCAGGAGCTAATAAGGCTGTGATAACAAAAAGTCCGGCGCCTCGAAAAGCACCGGACTTAGTTGTAAAATACTCTGAAAAAAAGCTTCCTGCTTTAATCTTTATCGGCGGCGCAACATCGCCCAAGCAAATAAGAAACTGCCAAATAAAAATCCGTATGAAGAAGGCTCAGGTACTGCCGTGGCCCATAATGTGGTGTAGCCGGAATTTAGTTCATCAGTATCTGCATAGAGTATAGTGCCGTCAGCGGCGTTCCAAGATTGCTCGGCGGTTGCGGTGATCGTAGACACTGTAGATGTGCTGAAGGTAATAAACCCATTTGTAATAAATGCGTCGAAATCACTTAACCTATTACCTTCCCATAAGAAGATACCGTCACTGATAGCCACCTCTGCATTGTCATTTAAAGAAATGGCTGATGTGAAGCCTCCATCTACAGTTAGAGTTCCGCCATCTAGATTAAAGTTTGAATCACCTGCGTTGTTGTTATCCATTCTCATGCCATAGGTATTGATAGCTCCGCCAGTCATGTTGACCGTACCATTTCCCTCGTTATCTCCGATCCGCAAGGACTGCCAGTTGTTGTAGTTGAGATCTACAGTCCCTCCGCTTACGTTCAAAGTGCCTGCAGCACCTCGGCCAACCCAGAGTTCCTTCGCAGTCACTGAAAAAGTTCCTCCTGAAATGTTAAGAGTACTCTCCAGAGCGCCGTTATCCCAGCTACCAATCTGTACATGTGATCCAGTAGCTGTAATCTGGCCGCCCTCGTTTAATTCGACAGTCCCATACCTGTTACCAGCAGTGTTGCTCCCGGTCTGGCCGATCAGGAAATTGTTGGCCACGGTAAGCGTGCCTCCCGATTCAACGGTTAGCGTAGAAGTCTTCCCAGTCTGTAGAATGTTCGCATTAGCGGCCCCAGTAACTGTAACACTAAGTGGTTCATTAATTTTCACATCATCCCCGGCAGTTGGCACGGCACTACCGTCCCAATTGTCAGCTGTATTCCAATCGGTGCTAGTGGCTGCTGCATTCCAGTCTATGGCATGGAGGCCAGTTGATGCGGCTAGTATGCCTAGAGCGCAGTGGGCTAATGTTTTTTTGTTCATACAATATGGGGGTTTATTAGTAATTAAAATAGGACAAGAATGTTTTAACATATCAATCTAACATTTTAAAATCTCCACGAACATGCACATTTCGCCTTTTTGCGTTCACTTTTCGATTACGCTGTGGTTGCAAAGTTGCTTCTGGTTTTTAATTTAAACGCCTAAGAGCCGAGCCGGCTAAAATCCTGCCATATATTCATTACCGCTTTCCACTGTGATCATCCGCGAGTGTTCACATAATCACTACAGGATAATACTGAAGAGCGCGATTAGTAGGAACATGGCTAGTATGCAGATGAGCCACCAAAAAGTGACGCTTCGCACCAAAGAAGTGCCCTTAGTGAAATCGGAGAAATCGGACTTATTAAAGCGTACGATTAGGTCCTTAGTCGTTTTCTCTGCAGGTGGCGGATGAGTCATCCATGCAGATATAGAAACGGACAACACTGCAACCACCCAGACCAGCGCTCCCTGGTTGGCGAATGGCAACAACGCACTTGGTAAGGCCTCGGGTAAGGCAAACTCAAGAACCTTTAATAAAATAGCAAAACTAACGGAAAGCTTCACGGCTAGCACGGCATCATGCCCATTCACCCTACTCCAGAGTGACCCTACTAAGAAAATGGCGGAGAAAGGGGGCGCGAAAAATACGAATAAAGTCTGTACAAAAACAAACAAGTTCACCCTCGACACTTCGGCAAGTAGGATGGCTGTAATAATCGACAGAATCAAGATCAGCCAGCCAACAGATCGACCGACTCGAACCTCCTCTAGCTCTGACGCGCGCGGACGAAAGAAAACCCGATAAATATCCATGGTAAAGACAGTTGAAGTCGAGTTAATCACCGAACCAACCGTTGATTGTATGGAACCAAACAGTGCGGCCATGAGCAGGCCTACCCAAAAAGGCGGAACAAGATCTAAAATCAACAAGATGTAGCTTTTATTTGACCATTGACTGACAAAGGCAAAACGAAGTTCCGACATTTTCTGCAAGGCGATGGCCGCTTCACCCTCCGATAAGAGTCCTGCCCGGGCTTCATGCGCCGCTCGAACAACTTTAGGTCCTTCTCTCATTTCAATAATCAAAGCCGTGTCGTTTGGATCCAAGAGGTGACTTTCTTCCTCCAATTCATGGCTCAGTCCGAGTTCATGAATGAGCTCCAGTTCCTCGCTACTAGCCAAGGGATAATTAGGCATGAGTGGATTCATCGCAAAAAATATAAGCCCTGGAATAACTACAATCAGGGGCAGTAAGAGTTTGAGAATCGAGGCTAGAATCATACCAAGCCTCGCGTGGTAGATATCCTTGGCGGCCAATACTTTTTGTATCATGTGCTGATTAATCACAGTATACCAAAGCCCGATGTAAAAGAAACTGAGCACCCAATGCGTCCAAGGAACTGCATAATGGTTTAGTGGCTGTATGACGGACAGTCGGCCGTAAGGTGCTCCTGCCGAGTCGCCTTTTAGAATATGAGGCACCATCTCATCGATAAACTGACTCGCAAAATCTGGAATACCCCGATTGGCCGCCAGCATTTGCTCTATCCCTTCGAAGACTCCAGCACCTCCACCCAAGTGGTTGAGGCCAATGAATGTCACGGAGAGCCCGCCTATGACCATAATAATGATCGTGAATACATCAATCGATGCAATCGTCTTGAGACCTCCGCAAATTGCCCAGAAGCCCGAGCTAATCGCGACAAGAACAATGGCAAGATTGAGATCCATGCCAAACAGCGCATGGAGCACTAGGCCCCCTCCATATAGTATAGGCCCGAGGAAGCCAAAAATGTTCACGACTAGGGTGACCAAAGCGAAATAAATACGCATCTTCCGGCTGAACCGCTTCTCGAGAAATTCTGGCGCTGTATAGACGCGCGAGGACATCAAAAACGGGATGTATAACCAAATAAGAAAAGTGAAAGCGATGACGGAGCTCCACTCGCTTGTCGAGACACACATACCGTAAATAAAAGCGGCGCCCACCAAGCCAATAAAGTGTTCCGTCGAAATATTCGCTGCAATGTAGGAACTACCGACAGCATACCAAGGAAGTGAGCGACCGGCTAAAAAGTAATCGGCCGCTTGCGGTTTAGTTTTTCGACTAAAGTAAATGCCGATGACACAGAAGACCGCAACATAAACAAGGAAAACCAGGACATCCAAATTACTAAGATCAAGAGTTTCCATCGCCTATCCTCGCCTAATTAGTCACGCACTCATCCGCTACTTCTAGGTTAGAACTAGCCTAGACATGCCTCCCATTAGGGCACATGTGGATCCATTAAGAACCCTTGCCCCCTTCTGGGCTCAGACATGTTTCACGATATTCACTCGGCGACACGCCGACCTTTCTAGAAAATATTCTAGAGAAATAATGAGAATCCGGGGTCCCAATGCGTTCAGCTATTTCATGGATGCACAGCTCGCTGGAAGCAAGTAATTGCTTCGCCTTCTCAATCTGTACGTGTAAGCAAAATTGCTTAGGCGACATCCCAATCAATACCTTAAAAAGTTCGCGGAATCTAGAATTTGAAAGATTGGCCGCCCTCGCCATTTCCAATACTGATACATTATTTTGCGGATTCTCTTCGATCATATCTGCCACCGCCTGAACACGTGCCTCTGTTGAGACGCGTTCTATCCCTGCTGCATCGTGCTGTTTTTTAAGATAAATCCATGCCCACAATTTGTGAAGATTGGCCGAAGCCATTACCATGTGTGGATAAGTCCATCCTTTTTCTAAGTTTTCTAATATCATACTGAAACGCTTTAGGTATTCATCCGTTTCTTTAATCCAGCAAGTGCCACTTTCCTGCTCATCTAGAAGTAAGCGAGTGTAATCTACTGCCAACGCACCCTCATAATGTATATAATAATAGGACCATGGATGGGTTTTTGATGCGCCATATTCATGTGCCTGTTCAGGCCTCAGAAACACTCCTTGGTTACGTGTGACAATTGTATCCTGCCCATCATACTTGACCCAACCAGAACCTTCAATGCAGTAAAGAAAAACAAAGCCCCGGGAACCCCTAGGGCGCTTACAATAATGCCCCCGGGCATGGGGATGATAGCCAACCGCAGTAATCATCAACTCTCGCGTACAGGGCATCGCTGCAAACTTCTTACGCTTATAATCCGTGAGAGAATTAACCATTCTCTCTCCTGGAATATTTGGAGGAAAAAATGTGTTATCAGTCGGATTAAGCATAATCTATAGCAATGTGTTTAAGCTAAAGGCTAGTTTTGTGGCGACTCTGGCTCACGCTCTGAGGGGACATAGCTTTGCAAGCGCGCTTTGACCTCCGCGTATTCGGGATTACTAACAAGATTATGCCACTCCATCGGATCGGACTGATGGTCGTAGAGCTCTTCAGTTCCCTTGCTGGAAAACACAATATAGCTGTAGCGACCATCATAAATCCGATGCCCGCCATAGCCATAATCTGACAGTGTAGGTTCGCTCCAATCCATATCCGGATTGCGGATAAGATTTGCGAAACTACGGCCTTCATTTTCAGGATTTTCGGGCAAACCGCAAAGGTCCAGCAAGGTCGGATACATGTCGATTAAGTTCACCACCCCCATACTTTTTTTATTTTTAGCCGTCACTCCGGGAACCTTAACCATCAAAGGCACGCGGCAAGATTCCTGCCAGAGCTGAGTTTTACCATATTTTTGCTTTTCTCCAAGGTGCCAACCGTGGTCGCTCCATACAATGACAATCGTATTGCCCGCGTATTGACTCGTCGCAAGTCCATCCAAAAGGACTCCGATGCAGTCATCCACAAAAGTGATGTTTGCCAGATAAGCTTGGACTGCCTCTTTGTGGCGTGCTCCATAGGTTTCGACTCGCTGCCATGTCGAATGCGGCTTAGCCGGCTTGTCCCATTTATCTAAGATATCTTCCAAATCGTTGGGTATCGTTTCTGGTAAAATGATCTCTTCCAATGGATACATATCGAAATATTTTTGAGGGACCCACCATGTAAGGTGGGGCTTGCTGATGCCAAGGGCCATAAAAAAGGGCTTATCGAACTGGCGATCCCTGAACTGCTCGACTGCCCACTGCGCTGTCTGGTAATCCTTCATTTTAGTCTCATCATTTCCCACTGTTGGCCCCCAATCGAAGCCCATGGTGTGATAACCCTTATCACCAGGTAAATTGGGTAATCCATTTACTGGCCTCTCTTTGCTAATTGGCCCAGCCCATCCCTCCGAGGCATGCCATTCGTCAAAGGCCCACTGCCCCTGATCCCCTCGCTTATCACCTCCTGCAGGATGTACATGGAAAATCTTCCCCCGAGACAAGCTATGATAACCGTGCTTACTAAAATACTGAGGGATCGTCAGTAGATCCTTTGCCTTTGGTGCATTCCTCAGGTTTGTCTTATTCCCGTACACGCCAGTGCTGTGAGGGAATTTACCAGTAAGAATAGAAGAGCGCGAGGGACCACAAACGGTCGATGGCACATGAGCATCGTACATCACCAAGCCACCCTGCTCATTGAATCTATCCAGATTAGGAGTTTTGACTTGGGGATTGCCCCCAAAAACACCAACCCAATCGTTGAGATCATCAATCGCAATGAACAGCACATTAGGCCTATCCGCTGCACTTACACTCACTCCAATTGCAATACACAATAAGCTAGCAATATAAGTTTTTTTAATTCCCATGGGATTTAATTCCCGATTGCTCCATTTAAAATCACAACATCCCCGCAGGTTCTCCCAATCTTCAAGGTGTATTTATCTTTAGAGAATACGGGTGCAGCAAAAGACGTAGCGTGCACACGATGGCTGTAAACTAATTCTCCAGTCACTTCGTTGGTCAACTCAACGACAGTGTTGTCATAAGGAAGGTCTACTTCCGGCAAATATCCCACTGGCTTACGCCCATCGTTTTCAGAAGCAAAAAAAGAAATCGGCCAACCAGGATACTGAGCAGAATCTCCATCACTAGCATCAACAAAGCGTGGCCAACACTCGAAGGTGGTTTTTCCGCTGGGCTTATGAAAACGCGCAATTCCATACCCATCTCCGCGCTTTTCACGCACTTTACGATCTTCAGGATTCGCATAGGCTAGCATGGTAATCTTATTTCCTAATCCATCTTCATAATCTCCTACCCATTTATTGGGGCCGCCAACAGGCGGCCCACCTCCGACTTCCTCCTCCTCAGGATGCCACCAGCGACCATAGATCGTATTAACAATCGCTGGAGCGGTGAAGGCATATGGTCCATCGCGGTAATCATCAATCCCATGCCGAACAGTCACCGCTAAGTGCTGGTCCCCGCACAAGTGTGACGCATGAGTACGGCGCAGCGCTCTTAGAGCCTCATTGCGAGCTGTCTGTGGCCAGCCGTTACAATCAAGATCTGCGAGTAAGCGTGAGGCATCTTCATTGCCGTGGATATGCACGGCTCCGCAAAAAGCGGTTTGTGACAGAGCCGCTTTCATCGAGATGCCATTCCAATCACGCGACCAAGCATCGAGAAACTCGAGTTGCCGCTCTCCAAGCAGCTTAAGCCCGGGTAGATCCACGGCCGCACGATCATAAGATGGGTCAGTGATGTGGTCTGGGCGGGGGCCCATCTCAGGAATATTACCCAAGGGCGCCGACTTAAATTTACGGTCCTCCAAAATAGCAAAACTGACGCCGCCAACATTTAAATCTGTATAATAGACCCCAATCCCTTGCTTTATGGGAGTCGCATCATACGGGTCTGGTAAATTCCAAGTCTGCTGACGCTCCACCATTTGAACGAAGGAAGCGGGAAACATATAACCGCCATCCGCCGCTCCTTTGACCCCAGTAGATACTTTGCCACCTTCTCCCCAAATGTTAGGATGGCCAACATCATGGTCGTCGAGAATACAAATTGTGGGACGGTCTTTCATTACCTCGGCAAATTGTACGCCAAATTGTAGCCATCCATAAGTAGCTTCATCATGAGTGTAATTCTGGTCACCGGCAAAGAACAGTAAGTCAGGATCATGATATTTGAGGTTATCAACCGTTTGCTTTCTAGTATCGAATTCCTTATCTACTGGAGAATTACAATTTAATGACCCGACAACTATCGTGTCCTTGTCCATTGGATCTGCCCGCACCAAACCTTCGAACTCAGAGAGATTACCTAGGCTTAAGCGATAGGGAACATTCTTCGACCCGTCCCAGTCATCCACTCGAAAATGCACCGACCAGCCTGGGTATTGCACAGGCTGCTGATCGATCGATATCCACTCACTGCCTAGTTTGAATTCTAGCCTTACTACTTTCGGTTCATCGGGCAATAAGGGGAAGCATTGCGCGGTGAGCTTCAAGACGCCGTGATCCTGCGTGTAGAGTGCGAAGGCTAAAGCTTGATCGCGCTCGACAGATTGAAACCAATTTGAGGCCCGTTGGTCGTAGCCTGTAAGCCCCCTCTTAAGCTTAACGTTCCACCATTCTCCTATGGCAGCATTGTCCGATTCACGAGCATAAGTAGTCTCCTTTCCGAACGGTGCAGGGTCGTTGTAATTAAACAACGGCTGCCCTGTTCCTGCGCAACAAGCAATACAGCCCAAAAAAAAGAGTCGTATCGTTTTATCCATTTCTAAGCTTCTATCTTAGCTGATCGTTCATTTTGTGAGTGAGTCATCAACTCGCGAAAAGTGCGTAGATCGCGACGACGAGTATCAATAGAATCACGCTAACCCATTTGGCTCCGCGCCAAGGGGTAAGGTCCACTTCATTCGTATAGACGATTTGCCAAGCCTCTTTCCGCGGACTGACAACACCAATCGCCAGCATTAGCCCGACGATGAGGGCAAATACCAGTCCTAGGAAGTGGAACTCATGAATGCCCGCCGTGCTTAATGCTGAAGCACAAACAGGAACAAAATATCCTAAGCCAATCACCACGATGCCAGTGATCAGGCCAACTCGACCAGCTACCGCTGGCACTCGTCGATTGAGCAGACCCACCACGACCACTGCGAAAATTGGGATAAAGTAAATCCCGTTCATCTTTTGCAGGTATTTAAAAATACTGTCCTGCCCGGCTAAAATGGGAGCAATTAGCATAGCCATGATCGCAATTGAAACCACAAATACCTTTGCTGCACGGACCATCTGTTGCTCCGACCCTTGAGGATTAATGATGTGCTTATAAAGGCCGATGCTAAATAAGGCAGAAGTGCTATTGAGGCCCGCGTTGAAGGAGCTCAGAATCGCACCCACCATGACCGCTGCAAAAACCCCAGTTAGCGGCGCTGGCAGCACATCAAATACTAACTTCCCATAGGCTAGGTCTGCACCAATACCAGTATCTTTATAAAGATGATAGGCGATGATTCCAGGAACCACGAGGTAGATTGGCCCAAGTAATTTAAGAGCTGCGGTCAACAAGACTCCCTTTTGTCCCTCAGCGAGATTCCTTGCTCCCAAAGTCCTCTGAATAATTTGTTGATTGGTGCACCAATAAAATAAATTCAGCAGGGCAACACCTGTAAATAAGGTCGAGAAAGGAACGCTTTGATCGCTCTTTCCGATCGACGACAGCCGTTCTGGAGCAGCCTCGCGCAAGACACTCCATCCTTCGATAATACCCTCACCCCCACTTACTTTGTTCAATGCAAAATACGCGATAGTCATGCCTCCGACGAGAAGCCCAACACCGTTAATCGTATCGAGCACCGCTAGTGTACGCAAACCTCCAAAACGCGAATAAAGTAGCCCTAAGACGCCGATCACTAAGACAGTCAACCAGAGGATGATCGTTTCAGGTGCAACCACATTCCCGAAAAAAGATACAGGTTCGTCGATGCCAGTGAGCGCCTGCAAGTCCATCATATGGGACAATCCAACCGCACCGCTATATAGAATAATCGGCAGCAGCAGGAAGGCATAGGCAATCAGAAAAATGAAATTTGCCATGCTCTGCGTGAAGCGGTCATATCGTAGCTCCAAGAACTGTGGCACTGTCGTGATCCCCCCTTTCAAGAACTTAGGGAGAAAGAACAAAGTCATCACGATCAAAGCCAGCACCGCGACCACTTCCCAAGCCATAACGCTCAATCCGTCATTAAAGGCTGCTCCATTTAAGCCCACCATTTGTTCGGTGGACAGGTTTGTTAAGAGTAAAGACCCAGCTATAATAGGAAAAGTCAACGAACGGCCACCAAGGAAAAATCCATCTGAGCTGGACCGCTCATCTCGCCTAGTGATGAGCCAAGTAAGCCCGGCAGCAAAGGCAGTGAAAGTGAGAAATGAGATAAAGATCCAAGTAGTCATAAGCGCGAGATTTATTAGGGATAGAGAATGGCAATGAAGTGATTAATGACAATGAAGTGATTACCTGCTAACTTGTAGGCGGAAGTAGGGCAAACGCTCTAATGGCGCTGCGATCTCAACAGTCGCAGGACCGACAACTTCGGACCCATCGTCCCCGATCCAAGTGCCTTCAGGAAAGACGACTTTACGACTGCGAGCATCTTTCTCAAGCACCGGTGCGACGAGTAGATTATCCCCCAGAATAAATTGGTCTTGAATGACTTCGTAGCCAGCATCTGGCCAGAACCAAGCCATGGGCTTAACGATCGGCTCCCCGTTTTTTGACGAGCGATGCGCCAATGCGAGGATCTCATCACCAAATTTCTCATGTAAAAGCGCCATCTTCTTGCAGATTTCGTTATTCGCAGGGCTTAACACACGCCAAGGCGCAACGGAAAATTGCATCATCGGCATCAGTGCATGGACTTGGGCCGAACGCACGACCAACTCTTGGTCGATGTTATCCAACTTAAGGAACGACTGATACTCGCCCCCCCCAATCATATCGGGACAAGTATAAGCATAACCCATCAAGCCCTGCGCAATCATCCCTGGAATAAGCTGCTTCAGATCTCCCCAATCGGGCGTCTTGTCGCGCAATCTTTGCGCCAAAGGCAGTCCTGCCATCTTCCAAGATGCGCGATACTCATTCAACGGATACTTCAGGCCTAATTTTGCAAAATATTCCGTGTGTTTGTTCGGTATACTATCTCCCTCAAAAGAAATGATTCCTGACTCATAAAATTTAGCGTCACCCGCATCAAACTTGAATCCATCCACACCGTACTCTTCCACTAGATGATCTAGCTCACCCTCCATCCATGCGAAAGCCCGTGGATTACTCAGATCCAACATAGCACTTGCCCCGTTCCACCAGCGGATCACGGCCGCCTTGTTCCTAGTGTTGGCCCACAGGATTTTTTGAGTACGCTCTGGGTCAAGGTGAAGCATTCCCTCTGCCGCCAAATGCCTAAAAGTCTCGGTATCGGAGGTAACAAAGGGACAAATCCACATCATCACCTTGAACCCCCCCTCATGCAGGTAACGAATCATTCCTTTTGGATCGTCGAAACGATCCGCTCGGAATTCCCAATCGCCGTAGCTTTGTTGCCAATTGTCATCAATCATCATGACGCCGGCTGGGTAGCCATTGCTCAGGATAGCCGCAGCATATGCGCGAATATCCTTCTCGTTTTGATTATAGATCAACTCGATCCATGTGTTATATTGAGGCGAAGTGAACAATAGCGGATCTGGGATCTCGCCATTTGATGGAAAATATTTCGCAGAAACCTTTCCAAATGCACCGGCAAGCGTATCAGCACCATCGCCGACGTGAACCAAATCCATCGTCTCATCAATGCTCAAAACGCCCTCGGCAAATGTGTAGCGATAGGGCATCTCTGACCAAACATAACGCCCTTTCGATGAAATCAAGATGGGGCTGGCCTGATTCCCCTGATTATTAGCATACAGATTCCGCCTGAGTTCAGTCGCTTCGCCGTAGGGCATACGATAGCCATCCACGCTAAGTCCACCCCACCAATACTCACCCGGGAGAAGCTCGATATCAATTGTTTGTGACTCCTGATAGGTAAGCTCATCCGCTGAAGCTGTAGCAAGCCAAGCCTGAGCAATTGAGAGGAATAAAAAGGCGAAAATTTTGTAATAGTTTGAATTCATTCTAAATAATGCGCTAAGTAATGAGTCGCTGAACACCGTCTCTGAAATTATCTAACCGAAGAATTACGTCCAGATGTTTATAGGGTAAAAAAGGATAGTGCAATTGACAAAATAGGTCCTTAGACAATTCGACGATATTGATAGATTTTTCGCCATATGGAGCGCCTTGGGGGTGCTTTTGACCAGCGCCAGGAATGAGTCCATCGTTCAATTCGAAGGGCATCGGTCCTAGCAGCCCCATAGTGCTTGCTTGTGTCCTCTGCAATGAAATGGAGGCCGAGAGAGCGAATCGCGCCTACTTGTCATTACCCCTCCAAAAATACCAAGACTCCGAATATTTCTTACCTATTTGCGCCGGGAGCTCTTCAACCGGCATCTGCCCTATATGACCATCCGCATACACAAAGGTCACAATGCCATCGGTATTGTTAGGGAGCGAGCCCCAAGGGCTGACGCTAACTCCAAACCATTGTCCGCCCGCTTTAAGCTGCCCTTCGGAAATATAAAGTGTCCGCCCAGGGGTCAGTAAATGATTTGTAGTGATGCCAGCTAAGACCCTTTCTTCCTTTCGAACCATCGTCAACACCGAGTTCATGCCATAAGTGCTAAACCTATTTTTATCAATCGTCACATCAGAAGCCACTCGCCGCTGGATCGGAGACCCGAGAACCTTGAATTGACTATGGTGCAGCTTTGCTTTCCCCGTAGCATTTCCGAGGTATCCGCCATCAACTAGCTGTCTCTTCCAAGAGCTCTGTTCGCGACCTATATCATCATTCTTTGCGATAAAGGAATTGGGCATCCTTAGGTCATTATCATTTGAATAAAGTCCGCAAGCGGCAAACACTTGGCGCAGATTACTCGCGCTTTCAGCTCGAAGCGCATTGGAGCGCACCTTTTGAATCGCAGGTAATAATATCGCCGCGAGGATCGCAACCACAGCAATGACTGTGAGCAATTCGATTAATGTAAACCCCCGCAGGTTCTGATTTCGTTTTGTTGGACAAATAGCCACTTTACAACCTTTGCAAAAAGTGCGCGATTGGTCTTTAGACATTACGCCGAATAAAATAAACAAAAACACTACTTCTCGCTTAAAATAATTGCATCCACTAATTGACGGGGGGAAGTGCAGATTCCCATCCATCGCTAAGTAATCTGGCTAATTCCCGCCGTTTCGGAGCATACTCGATACGGTCCGCCAAGTTGACTTGCTCCAGCTCATCAACATCTAAGTGATACAGTTCCGCGAATCGAACAACTGCATGGTCATCATCGCGATCTGCGTAGTCAACCCACTCAGTATAGCGGTGCGACTTTGTTCGAACCGATCTACCAAGATGTCTGCCTTGCCTGCATACCGTAAACGCTGCTTTTTTCCAAGCTAAGTCGGGAGTTTCGACCAAGGGGAGAAAGGAGATGCCCTCTAACTTGTCGTGCGGCAAAGCAATCTCTAATATATTACATAGCGTCGGATATAGATCGACTAATTCGACGATTTCTCCACAGCTCGCGCCATCGGTGATGCCCGGAATCCTGACGATCATGGGCACTCGTGTTGCTTGCTCAAAAAGACTAATCTTGCTCCACATGCCGTGCTCGCCGAGATGAAAGCCATGGTCTGAGGTGAAGATTACAATGGTATTATCTGCCTGTCCTGACTCTTCCAGAGCTTCAAGCATTAGACCAATTTGGTCATCAATAAAACTCGCACAGGCATAATAGGCATGGATCGCAGCTTGGGCTTGTTCGGGGGTTTCTTCACGTATTTTAAAAATATCCCAGTTGCGCCCATGTCGCTTGGCGACCGACGGTATATCTTGATCTAATTCTTTGCGCGCCTCGGTCAGTTCGAGCGTGCTGGGATCGTAGAGATCGAAATACTTCTTCGGTGCGATCAGAGGCGTGTGGGGTCGACTGCTTCCATAGGTGATGAAAAACTGCTCGCCACTAGAAGCATGCTCGCGAATCAAATTAGCAACTACCCGCGCCTTCACTCCATCAGGATTGCGCTCCTCAATGTCTCCGCTATCGCCGATTAGCTCAGCAGATAAAGTTTGGAATACACTTCGCCCTTCTTCCCATTGCTCGGAGCCTTTAACCGCATTAGCCCAGAGCTCTTTTCGAACCTGCATCGCCTCAATCATCTTAGCATCCCATTCTAAGTCGGAGGTATAGGTCCATGTCTTAGGAGGATTAGGTGGAGTGCCCTTGGGAATGCTATATCCAATCACCCTGCCTTTATAACCTTCTTGTATCCCTGCTCTTAACATCCCATCGTATGCAGATGACTGAACGATTGCATCCCAGTTATGATGAAACAACTTTCCTATCATATAAGTCTTAATAGGATGACTTTTTAGAGTCTCGCCTATTGTGGTCGCCCAATCGGGTATAACCTCCTGGAACTTATCGGCGTTGCTAAAAACCCTCGTCGTATCCGAGCGTAATCCCGTGTTAAATGAGCTGCGCGAAGGATTGCATACAGGATTTTGACAATACGCCTTCGTAAACAAAGTTCCTTTTTTGGCAAATTCGTCTAAGTTCGGCGTTTTCACTTGTTCGTTTCCGTAAGCACCGATAGCTGCTGCAGACCAATCTTCGGGGCATAAAAACAAGATGTTCATTTTCGATAGGTCGGGCAATGCGGCCTGCAGCACCCCGCCGAGAATAAATTGAGTAAGGGCAAACCCACTTAGGAAATAAGATTTATAGCTCATCATATTTTTGTAGTTTTAGTTAGCGCTTGCTTCGCGGAATTTAGAATATTCGGGGTTCACATCAGCGCTCTTAAAAATTTCGCGATCTTTCCAGAGCTCATAGGTTGCACGTAGCTGCACATCGCTTTCCGAATATTGCCCTTGGTCATCAGAATCATTGATCCAATTTTCCAAAACTTCCCGATGCCTAAGCAGTTCAGCCTGAAAGTCTGGTAAAGTGGCTAAGTTGTTGATCTGATGAGGGTCTGCTTCCATGTCATAAAGTTCTTCCCGAGGACGCACACCAAACCAATGTTCTGCTTGATATTCAGTCAGTTCCCCGGCTTTAAACAAGCGCCTCATATCCATCGACGGGGGGCGGTCGTCGCGATAGCCCGGCTGCATCAATGGGCGGTCTAAATAATAGTTTCGAATATAACGATAGTGGTCGGACCTTACTGTGCGGATCCGGTCGATGGTGTAGTCGCAACGATCACGCGCCCCAAGCACATACTCCACGGCTTTGTATTCAGGTCCAAATAAATTTTGACCCTCCAGATAATTTGGCAGCTCGGCGCCTGCCAGCGCCAGAGTGGTCGCGCCGACATCCAGAAGGGTCACTAGATCATTAACGACACGCCCGGGTGAGATCGCGGAATGATTCCCTTTGATAATTAGCGGCACGAGCATCCCTCCTTCGTAACAAAACTGTTTATGCCTGAGCGAGGTGTTGTGCCCATGGTCGGAGAAGAAGAAAATAATGGTGTTATCCATTTCTCCATCGAACTCGAGTTGTTGTAGAATATTAAAAATGCGCGCATC
>PKCJ01000065.1 GCA_002862945.1 Opitutia bacterium
TGATGCAGAGGCAGGCAAAGGCTCGGTGTCTAAATTGTAAGATCCTTTGTCGGGTCCTCAGACTATGTGGGACTAAATCGAGGGATGCGACTAGCTTGAGCTTGCTAAGTGAGGACACGGTAGTCGCGTCGTCAGAGTTCTCAACTGCGTCATGCCCTTGAAACTGAGGGTTTGCCCCGAATTCTTGTTCGACAAATAGTCCCAGGCGGCGTGCGCTACTGTCCATCTGTTCGGTGCCCAAGTCCTGTGCCGACAAACGACTGAAAAACAGTAATATGCCGGCGGGGTCACGAGCGATTAAGTAACCGGCATCGCCTAGCCCGCGATAATGGATCACCCCCTGTGCGTCAGTAGCAACTAAACTATCATCGATACAGGTCAGTGCATACGGCAAACTGTAGACTCCATCAAGCAAGACACCGCTGCGCAGTGCCCACCCGCTAATGGCAGAGGCGATTTCATGCGGTAGGCTGCTGATGAAATAAAATTGATGGGTTGCTTCACCCTGCAGACCCATTTCGATCGACGCCAAGCTACGCTCCTCGTCACCATAAAGCTTAAGCTTACGCTGCACCAGGAGTTGCTGCTGTAGTTTCGGCGCCATTTTTGGCACACGCTCGAGATGGTGGTCGAGCGCAGGGATGTCTAGATACACCCGTAAGCGACCGTAGTGATAAGTCTCTTGCGCGCGATCCAGAAGTACCAGCAGAGCAGTGATGTCCCGTGCTTCGCCTTCTTGGATCAAGCTAGCGCCAGAGCGCGAAGTGCGCCAAATCCTTGCCGTGTGGTGGTCCCATATGAGTGTCGTGCGTGCCATTTTAATCGTAGTGTCTAATAATGCCACTGCAGCCCGTCAAAGCGTAGTGTACTGAAAGGTTCGGTGATGGAGAAAATACCAACTTCATTCTGATCCCACGGCTCTTTTAAAAGCAATTCCTGATTGAGTAAAAAATAGCGATTTTCTATCGAAGCAGCATCATTTCCATAATCAAATAAATCATAGTTCGCATTATTTGGGGCTATCAAGGCGATAGGCGCGAGGTCGGTAAGGTTCAATGTGATGGTAGCCGTAGCAGGGCTGGTGGTCGGTGCTGGAGGGGTTCCTGTTTGGACTGTTTTATTGCCGCGAACTTCGATCGTTATAACCGTATCTTCAGGAACCAAAGCTTCCTCAGCAATGCGGCCACGCTTTGATAGCACGACATTCTTTATTTCTGCGTATGAGTAGATTGCTGTCGGGTCACTGTTATCGGACACGGACACTTCTTTCAATTGTAGAATTATTTCGCTTCCTACCTGGTTGGTTGTATAGGCGTAGACAGTGCCTAGGTCCCATTCGTCATCCAGTGAGGTGCCAGTTTTCTGATCAGAATCATCATCGAATTCATCGCCACTCGCTTCCCTGATCGCTCGTCGATTTTCAATCACCACGGTGCACAACCAGTCGCGCAGGTCGATACGTTGCACATTAAGTTCAGCCGCTCGCCCATCCCATGTGGTGCTATTTAAGCCATAACGAGACCATCTGCCTACTGCGGGATTGCCATCACTGTCAACCGCCCAGTCCTCCCAGAAATTATTGAAACGCCCTTCGTTTAGAGTATCTGGCAGAAGCAAGTCCGGGTTGGTGGTAGAAATGAGTAATAAGCGTAATTCGGTTGGATCATTTGGATAGACCCAGCCATCTGTAGCATTTTCTGAAGATTTGGCAGGTCCCACGTCTGTAATGTAGTTAAATGATGTGCCATTGCCGATAAGGCCATCAAAGTTATCTTCACCCCAGCTAGCTTCTGCGAAATACAACTTACGTGTCGTGGTCGATCCTGGGCGAATACCGAGCGGATAGCGCAGCTCATTGGCACTGCCGCCACCATGCCGAGCCGCGAGATTCCACCAGTAGGCTTCGCTGCCTTCGGTCAATTCGTCAGCATCATTTTCATAGATAGGAAATATTTGTTCACGCAGCATGCCACGCTTTAGGGCCTCGGCAATTTTGGGCAATACTTCACCCTCTTTGACTGCACGCTGTGTGCGGATAAGATCGATGGCACCAGGCAGCACCGCAGCGGCTAAAATCGCGATCACCGCCATCACCCCGATCAGTTCAAGTAAGGTGAAGCCAGCGCGGGGTATCTTTGACGATCTATTTTGTGAATACATGGTTCTTCTAGTAAGCGCTGGGGCTGAGCATATTAACGAGGGGCAGAAAGACTGCGGCGGCCACTAGCCCCGCGAGACAAACGGTTAATACAATGAGCCCTGGCTCCAGCACGGCAAAGAACGTTTTAATCTTACGCGGCACCAGATCATCATAGTAATCAACCACCGCTTGCAGGGAGGTGTCAAGCGAACCACTTCGCTCACCGACACCGACCATCGTGCGTACCAGAGCTGGGAAAGTCGAATCTTTAGCCATCGTACTGCTCATGGTTGAGCCGTTTGATACCGCCGTCTCGATGCGTGTCACACTGCGTTCAATCACGAGATTGCCGACCACTTCGCGCCCCATTGCTAGCGAGTCGGTGATGACAATTCCCGCTTTTTGTGTCAGAATTAAACTGCGCAGGAATCGTGCAACTGCGAGGGTCAGGATCACATCGCCAAGAAAGGGGAGCTTGAGCAAAAAGTGGTCGCGTAGCAAGGCTGCCCGCTTAGAGACTTTAAACAAAAGCCGCAGACCCGGTGGCGTTAAAAACAGGACCGCTAAAATTGCGCCCCAGTAGTCCACCACAAAATCACTGGCGGCGATCATCATACGGGTAATTAGCGGTAGTGGGATATCGAGTTCAAAAAGCAGCTCAGTGACCGTCGGGAAGACAAATCGTAAGGCAATGAAGATAAAAATAGTCAGCGCCCCGAGCACAAAGGCAGGATACAACATCGCCTGCTTAAAAGATTTCCAGTTTTGATCCATCCACTCGAGGTAATCACGCAGTTCGATGAAATTTTCATCTAAAGACCCGCTGCGCTCAGCCACCTGCACAATATTACGAATATAACCGGGGAAGACCCGAGGGAACTCTTCCAAGCCCCGACTGAGTGGGGTGCCCTGCTCCACCACTTCACTCAAGCGCTGACGAACTATGGTCTGTGCTCCAGAGGCGTCTTCGCCCTCGCGAGATTTGAGCGCCTCGACAATCGGCACGCCTGCGCGCAACTGTATGCCAATCTGAAAGATTAAATTGGCGAGCTCGGCAGTTTTCATCTTAAGCCGCAAATGGCGCTTTGCGGCACTTTTATCGCGAAGCTCAGAATTGACCAACTCTAGTCCATCTTGTTCAAGTAAGGCCGTCAAGCGTTTGACGTTTTCTGCGTCGCGGCGACCTTCCAATAAGCGACCGTTTACAGTCACTGCTTTGTAGTTGAATTCAGGCATCGCCGAGGGCCTCTCCTACTTCGAGTTGCACGACCCGCCCTACTTCTTCGATACTGGTGAGACCCGCTTGGGCTTTCATTAGTCCATCTTGGCGCATTAAAGTGACTCCTTGCTCTCTAAGATAGCGCTTTAACTTTGAGGTTGGCTGGTGGTCGTCGATGCGTCGCTGTAAGCCCGCATCGATGCGGATGATTTCAGCCAGACTAATCCGACCACTGTAGCCTTTTTGGCCACATGCTTGACAGCCCACTGCTTGATAAAGTGTTACAGCGGCATTGACTGGCGCGCCGCCGAGGGCGACCCATTCTTCTGGCGTCAAAGTGTGCTCCGTTTTACAAATTGGGCAGAGGCGGCGTGCGAGACGCTGCGCGCTTAGACCGAGCAGGCTGCTGGAAAGAAGGTAAGGAGGAATGCCAAGGTCAGTGAGGCGGGGCACGGCACTGATGGCATCATTGGTATGCAGGGTCGAAAACACTAGGTGTCCCGTTAAAGCAGCTCGAATCATTAATTCCGCGGTGACTTGATCGCGAGTCTCACCCACTAAGATTACGTCCGGATCTTGACGCAGTAAAGTGCGCAGACCGCTGGCAAAAGAGAGACCGATTTCGTCCTTAATCTGCGTCTGCCGGATCAGCGGCAGGCGGTATTCGATCGGATCCTCAAGTGTGAAGACGCTGCGCTCTTCGGCATCTATCATAGAGAGCAGCGCATACAAAGTCGTGGTTTTACCGCTGCCGGTTGGCCCAGTGATCAAGAAAACACCGTGCGGTTGGTCAAGAATATCCGAAAATTGCCTTTGTTGGTCCTCTGAAAAGCCCAAAACTGGGAGGTCTAGTTTAAGGCGTGACTGATCAAGTAGACGCATAACGATGCTCTCGCCATTGCTCGACGGCAGACTCGACACACGCACGTCGATCTCTTCGCTACCAATCGCAAAACGAATCCGCCCGTCCTGCGGGAGGCGATCCTCTGCAGTGTCCATACCCGCTAAAATTTTAAATCTAGCAGTGAGCGCACTGCGAATCGCGCTGGGTAGTAGTAGGCCCTCTTCGAGCACCCCATCCGCGCGCAGTCGTATTCTAAAGAACCGTTCTTCCGGGTGCAAGTGCACGTCACTCGCTTCACAAGTGGCGGCATGCATCAAGATTTGCTCGGCGAGGCGGATCATTGGCGGATCGTCCTGACTCTGTTCATCCAGTGCTTTGGCATCCATTTTGATAAAGGCGCCGACAGCTTCATAGAGTTCATCGCGTGCGGTGTAATTGCGATTGATCGCTAGGCGAATGTCGGTTTCCGACGCAGGCAAGGCTTCAATCGGCTGCCCCGCAGCGGTCTCCAAGCGTTTCAGTGTCGGCAGATCAAACGGATTGGAGCAAGCAATCCACAAGCATCCATCCCGCTCTGCTAATGGAATCGCAATTAATTTTTCGCACAAATCGGCAGGCAACTTGTCGCGCAAGTTGTCGTCAAGACTCAGGCGGCGCAAGCTGAGTTGCTGCCCCTTCGCTTGACCCTCTTGGATGAAATCAGTTGCAGTGCGTAGTTGACCGCGAATCGAGCGAAACTGCGAGAGCTCTTCACTGCTTACGAGGCCAAGTCGCTGAACAATTTCATTAAAGTTGAGGCCTAGGCGCTCGCCCTCGCGCCGCGCCAATTCAGCTTGTGATGCGGTGAGTATACGCTCTGACAAAAGCCAGGCCTCCATATTAATAGAGGCCTGGTCAGTTGCAGAGTCGTTCGGAGACCTGGCGTCCACAAAATTAATAGTTCATATCGTAGGCGACGGCTTATTGATGCGAGACGTAGAGGTAGGCGTGATACTCTATTCCAGGCCCTGCAGTCCCTGGCGTAAACCAGCAATTGGCACCTTCGAGACCACCCTTATCAGCCAGACCTTGCTCAGCGATTGAGGCATTGATAAAGTCTAGATCTGAGACCGCATCAGCTGTGTATGGCCCATTGACTTTAGATGCCAATGCAGACGCTTCTTGTACGGTTAGGTTAGGCATAAAGTAGTAAACAATTCTCGTGCCAAATCCAGCCGACTTAAAGCGCATTGCGGAGTCTCCGGTATATAAAGCACCACCTATTAATGCGGTACCAACCTGAGCGCAGCCAATTGCGTGAGTAAGAGCGCCCTCAGGACGACCAATCGGTGCTTTTTCTTGCTCGAGCAGTTGAGCCTGACGTACTAGCACGTCGCCAAAGTCCAAAGTGCTAGGTGCCGGATCGTATGCTAGCGGAGTATTCGGATTTGATTTGTAGTCGAGTACACCAGCAATGACGGTTTCCGTATCGAGAGGAAAATTGTCGTAGCGTTGATAGTAACCGATCGCAGCTGTTTTCGCTGCGCTGACGGAGGCAACTGCAGATGTCACTTTAGCATCACGGATCGATTCGATCACTCTTGGGGCAACGACTGCAGCAAGAATACCGATAATAGCGAGCACGCCAATCATCTCAATAAGAGTGAAGGCGGAATTTTGTTTTAATGACTTGTTCATAGTAGTATTAGGATTATTTATGTCTTCGATAGGAGGTGAAGTAAACACCCTAGTTTACAGAAAACTACTCTGTCAAGCCGCCATTTGCAATAAATTCCCTAGTGCTTGTGTAAAATTTGCAGGTTTTGACCTAACATGACATGAATACAATGACTGCCTACTGTAAGTATTCTAGGCATGAGCTTTGGGACGGGAGTCCCTGCAAAGCAGAACAGTCTCAATCCTACCTATGGAGCTTCGTGCGAAGGAATAAAACTCTCAGGAAGGGGCAATTTTGAATAGCACAAAAAATCGGCTCTCCTTGAGCGGAGAGCCGGTTGTAAATCTGATACGATCCTGGTTACCAGGTGCGCTTCTTATGACGATTGGACTTCAAACGCTTGCGGCGTTTGTGGTTATTCATCTTAAGGCGGCGTTTTTTCTTGAGGTTACCCATGTGTAAATTGTGTGCTGAAATGTTCGAGAATTGGAAGAAGTCAGAAATGCACTCCCGTGTAAAGGGTTTTTTCAAACCAGTGACAGCGCACGGGACTCCTGAGCGTTTAGCAGCACAGACTGAACGGCAGAAAGCGCCTCGCTAGTTACTGAATACTGAACCGATTGCCCTGCTGAGAACCCGTCGATTCGCTCAATTATTTTGAGACCGCAGGTAGCATTGGTCACGAAGACAGACTCGGCTTCGTGCAATGCCTCTGGGGTAAAGTGCCCTTCCACAATTTGTAAATCGCGATCGCGAAGCAAGACGGCACGAGTGACGCCAGGTAGGATGCCGGTATCGAGCGCGGGGGTATGAAGGCGACCGTCTTTGAGAAAAAATAGATTGGATGTAGCGGTCTCAGAGAGGTAGCCATTGGTATCGAGGCGCAAACAGTCATAATATAATTGAGCACGGGCGAGGCTAAGCAAGTGCATGACCTCCATGTAATTATGGGTCTTATGTCCAGCGAGTAGCGAGCGTGGACAGATGGGGTTGGCGGTATTGAAAATTAAAGTGTTGGACGCGGGCGAGGGAATCGGCGGGCGAGAATAAACGTAGAGGCAACTGCATTCAGTATCTTTAAGTAGGGAAAGTTTCAACGCCCCTTCAGTGAGCTTTGTTTGAGCGACAAACCCGCGGAGTGCAGCGAGGACGGCGTCTTCTTTGGGCAGGGCAAGAGCGAAGTGCTTAGCCGACTTGGCGAGACGCGCCCAATGGTCTTCCCAGAAGAAAAGACGCCCATCCACATAACGCATCGTCTCGAAGAGGCCGAAGCCGTGAGCGAAGGCTGAGACGGTTGGTGAGAGAGGAATGGCTTCCCCATTGGGAACTAGGACGATGTCTGGCATAGTTGGTCGATAGTCTCACGGATTGCGCGGGCTTTATCCAGCGTTTCTTGATACTCATCTTGGGGATCGGAATCCCAAACGATCCCACTCCCGACTTGATAGTCGAGCTGACCATCTTTAAGGTGCAGGCTACGAATCGCGATGTTGAACTCGGCGTCGCCATCGAATCCTATGTATCCGATGGAGCCGCAGTAAACACCACGCCGTGTGGGCTCTAGTTCTTCGATGATTTGCATCGCGCGGATCTTGGGAGCACCTGTGATCGAGCCCCCCGGGAAGATTGCAGCAAGGGCATCGTAAATATCTTTGTGCTCGGCAAGGGTGGCTTTAACGCGTGCTGTCTGGTGGATGACCTTAGCATAGTGCTCCAACTGATACAGTCCTTCGACTTGAACGGAGCCAAACTCGGCCACGCGACCGAGATCGTTTCGCTCCAGGTCGACGATCATAAGAAGCTCGGCGCGGTCCTTTTTTGAGACGCGGAGCGCGGCTTCGTTTTGACGGTCGCCCGCGGCATCGATGCCACGAGGACGCGTGCCTTTAATCGGGCGCGTCTCCAGTTGGCGACCGGTCTTCTGCAAAAACTGTTCGGGCGAAGTTGAAATCAACTGCCAGTCGCCAAGATCAAGATAAGCGCCGTAGGGCGCGGGGTTGCCAAGACGTAGTGCTTGGTAGAGTGCCACACTATCACCGTCGTAGGCGCAGCGGGCACGCTGTGAGAGATTGACTTGGTAGACATCACCACTGGCGATGTATTCGCGCACGCGTTGGACGGCGGTGCAGAAATCAGCACAAGAGAGGTTCCATTTCCACTCGCTTCGGCGGTTGAGTGAGTTCGAAGTCATGATAGCGCGACTTGTTGCGGCCGTCGTAGCATGTTTGCGACTACCTGTGGCGGTCGTGACAGGTCCCGCCCATACGATTGCGCGCAAGCGCTCAATTACAGCATTGGCTGTCCTACTAAAATCATGACCAACTAAAAAGAGCACGCCAGTCTCATGGTTGAGCGCAGCGACGCCGTCGTAGAGACCGAAGTGCATGTCAGGAATCCGACGGTCATCTTCAGCCAGTGAGGCAAGGGTCTCTAGACGCCGCCCATAGTCATAGCTCAAGTAGCCGACCGCGCCGCCAGTGAAAGGTATCTCAGGGTGCGCCTCTATTTGGTGTGGCTGCATGGCTTGACGTAAATCTGCCAGACCCCCTGTTACGATTTGAAAAGGCTCGGCTCCAAAGAAACTCCACTCCCCCAATCCGTCGTTTGACTGTGCGCTATCAAGGACGAAGGAAAAATGCTGACGCCCGAAGCGATCAACTAATACCTCCACGCTGGGCGGATTCTGAATTTCAACAATTTTCACAATACAAACTGCGCACGCACATGAGCGTGCGCTAAACATGGTTCGATCTGGAATGACTTTCAATTCTTAGTTAGTGGCGACCCAGACGATAGATCATCCAGAAGCCGATTCCTTGAAAAATCAAATTAGGTAACCATATCAATAGATCGGGCCTGAGCGCGGGAACATTCTCTAACCAACTGACCATAATGATGAGGAAATAATAAGTCATCGCAATAATTAGCGCGATCCCGAGGTTGGCGTAAGTCTCTTTGCGCCCGACTCGGATGGCAAGCGGCACGGAAAATACGGCCAGCGAAAAGACGGAAAAGGCCAAGGCAAAATTCTTCTGAATGTGTATTTGCACCTTAAGCCGAGTTTCATTCATCGGCTCGCCCTCGGCGGCTTCTTTTTCCAGCTCGCCCTCTCGCAGATCCATCAACTGCGCAAAGGTCATCTCCTTTATGCGCAATTCACGCTCTTGCTTACCATCGCCGAAGAGTTGGTCAAGTGGCAATGCAATGGGTAATTCTCCGAAAAACAACGAGTCTGGCATGTTATCGCTAAAAGCTTCAGGGTTTTCAGAGTCTCGCTGCTCGGCTATACCGTCTTTTAGCGTGAGGATTAGGTCTTTATTGGCCTTATCATAATCGAGGATCCCCTCGGCGGCACGGAGGAAGAGCTTGGCTCGTCTTTTCTCGTCCAGCTCCCAAATCCAAAAGTCTTTCATGGCTGAGCCCTCTCGCCCACCCATGTAAATCACATAGCCTGGAAACTCATAAATAAAGCGGCGCTCTTCGATAAAACCGACTGGATTCTCCGTAAGCGCCCCAGCCATAAGAGCCTTACGCTCTACCCGAGACTGTGGCGCGTAGTGCAAGTTGATCAAGACCGCTGCAGCCATTCCTACGAAGGCGATCAAAAAGACTGGTGCGGCGATTTGGTAAAGGCTCAAGCCCGCCGATTTCATCGCAATGATTTCGCGCTGCGAAGAAAGTCGCCCTAGCGCGATCAAAGTACCCGTGAGCATTCCAAGCGGCAATGCAAACGAAGCCACGTAGGGTATGAACAGACCCAGCACTTTAATAAAGACCCAAAAGTCGAGCTTACCCGCTACGACAAGCTCGACCACATCACGCAGCGCATTACCAACGAGAAGGACAAATATAAAAAGTCCCATCGCTAGCCCAGTTGCGACAAGGATTTCTTTTGATATATGGCGATGCAACAGACTGAGCATAATTTTGGTGACAAGTTGCCAGCTTGCTGGGGCAAGCACAATCCCATTTAGCGGATAGAGGGCTTGTCACTAAAAAATTTACTCTTAGACTAATCCATATGAGTAAGCAAAACGACGAAGTTATCCAAATTTTTAAGGACAGCGGCGCGCTCCTTGAGGGGCATTTCCTACTTCGCTCTGGCCTACATAGCGCTCATTTTTTTCAGTGCGCCCAAGTTTGCCAATACATGGATAAAGTCACTCGCCTCGCTGAGATTATGCAGCCGATGCTCAAGGATTATGGTGCTACCACTGTGGTCGGTCCCGCGATGGGTGGTCTGGTGATCGGACAAGAAGTCGCCCGCCAGCTTGGTCTACGCTTTGTCTTCCTTGAAAAAGTAAATGACCAGCTCGCACTGCGCCGAAATTTCAAATTCGTAGCGGGCGAAAAGGTGCTTATAGTCGAAGACGTTATCACCCGTGGTGGTCGCGTGGTCGAGGCACTCACCCAGTGCAGAGCACACGGCGCCGAACCAGTCGCCGTCGGTGTGATCGTCGACCGTAGCCAAGGTAAAACCAGTTTTGATGTGCCGCACCATAGCTTAGCTGAGCTCAGCTTCCCCACTTACCAAGCTGATAAGTTGCCGCCCGAACTGCAAGGAAGCGAAGCGATCAAGCCTGGGAGCTAAAAGAATTGAGAATCGCATTTACAAATAACCTTGCGATTCTTACAACTAAGACATGAAGACGAAACTTACGCTACTCACATCACCTTTAATTTTCACCCAAGTAATGCAAGCACACCCCACTGGTCATGACCACGGTTTCGTGGAAACGATCAGCCACCTTTTCACGCAGGCTGGCCATTCACTCTGGTTGGCCATGGCAGCTCTCATCGTCGCAGCTGCCTATTGCTCACGCCAAGCATTTGCTAGCAAGTAAGCGATCTCATAGACCACTAGAATATATTTGTAGTATCCGAGCGGAACACTCAGGAGCCACGCTCTCTCATAAGAAATGACTCCGATCGTATTTATTTGCGCAGCAGGTGCCGCATCCCTTTACGCGGCTGGTTCGCTCCAGATCAAACGCTCGCTCACCGCTGGCGCACCTAAGCGAAGGGCGATTGCCGTCACTAATGTCGCGATGGCGCTCTGGGCGCTACCGCTCTTCTTTATCTCGCGTGGCGATTTCGAGCTAACCGCCTGGCTCACTGCAGTCGGAGCTGGCGTTGCGCTCTTTCTAGGGCGTATTCTTGCAGTACAGGCGCTCGATTTAGGTGATCTTTCCATCGTCGGCCCATTACTGGGAATGAAGACGCTGCTAGTTGCGATCTTCTCTTTTGCCACTGGTCAAGCCGAGCTGACAGGCTGGCTCTGGATCGCATCTATCGCTGCGACAGTTGGCGTCATTCTCATTCAAAGAGGCCCTAAAAGACTTACCAAGCGCCGCCGTGCCGCCGCCTGTTATGCCTCAGGGGCAAGTATACTCTTCGCGCTCTGCGATATTTTGGTGGTCGAAGCCCGCGGACAACTCGGCATCGGGTGGCTCTCGCCTACTCTCTTTCTAACAGTGGCTCTGCTTGTGCCCTTCATGGGTAAGCATCCCAACGCTCCCTCTGAAGCACGTAAACCCATGTATCTCGGCTCGGCCATCATGGGCTTCCAAACTACTCTCGTTATTTTAATAATCGGCCTAACTGGTCAAGCGGTGATAGTTAATATTGTCTACTCCTCGCGCGCATTGTGGACAGTTGTCGTCGACCGCTACTACGGACGAGGAGAAGGTGTCGCCGCATTTTTCAGGTGGCGGTTAATTGGTGCGGCACTACTCGTCGCAGCAATCGCGATTGTCATTTTCCAGCGTTGAAACCACTGATCACTCGATTCAACTTGCCGGAGAGAAAGCCCTCTTCATCAAAATCGACCTGAGCGAAGCCCAGTTTGCGAATACCCTCCGAAATGACTTCACGATTTTCGATTAGCTTAGGCTGGAGCTCCTGCGCAACTTCCACTCGAGCGGTATCGCCATAGTGGCGGACACGATTAATCGGAAAGCCTGCTTCTTTGACTAGCCCTTCCGCATCTTCGATCTGACGAAGTTTTTTCACCGTAATCTCCTCACCATAGGGCACCCGCGAAGAAAGACAGGGGCTTGCTGGCTTATCCCAACATTGCAGTTTGAAATAGGCGGCTAGTGCACGGACACCCTCTTTATCGATCCCGCAATCCGAGAGCGGTGAGCGCACCTCAAACTCCGCCGCGGCTTTCAAGCCTGGGCGATAGTCACCGAGATCGTCTTTGTTTGTACCATTGAGCACCCACCATCCAGTGTAGTCTTTGCTCAAGTCCGCCAGTTCGTCGTAGAGAGTGTGTTTACAAAAGTAACAACGGTTCGTCGGATTATTAAAATAACTGGGGTTTTCCATCTCTTTGGTAGTGATCACACGTATGGATAAATCGTTGGCACGAGCAAAGTCTTTGGCCTCGTCGAGGTCGGAAAGCTTCAGGCTCGGCGAGGCCGAGATCACGGCCAGCGTTTGCGCGCGACCTAGAAAATGCTTCGACAAGAAAGCGAGCAGAGAACTATCCACTCCTCCAGAAAACGCCACGAGCGCACCTGGACATTCTTTGAACCAGTCGCGTAGTTTCTTTAAGTCACTCATTTCGCGAAAGCTTGCCTCCAATTTCACAACTGTCAACTTGGACTGGCTCGCTTCAACGATATCAAAGCTACCAACTCTTCACCGAATATGCCGACACTCGTCTACAACTGCCCTTCCGGAATCAGCGGCGACATGAACCTCGGAGCCATGGTCGCCCTCGGCGTTGACCCAAAGGCGCTTGAAGCAGAACTGCGTAAGCTGCCCTACGAGGCTTGGCATCTTCACTTCGACCCCGACACACGCGGCGGGATTAGCGGAATTCGTTGCAGCGTGCATGCGCATGATCACCATGGTAAACATTCCTCCCACGGACATGGGCATCATCACCGCACTTTTACTGACATCCAGAAAACGGTTAAAGGCAGTGAACTCTCCGACCGCGTAAAGACTGATGCTATTGCCTGCTTCCACGCGCTCGCCGTGGCAGAAGGCTCAGTACACGGCATCGCTCCAGAGGAAGTCCACTTTCACGAAGTCGGCGCGATCGACTCCATCATCGATATGGTCGGTGCCGCCATCTGCTGGGAGCTACTTGATGTCGACCGGATCGTCTGTCAAAATCTTGAAGTCGGCGGAGGCACCGTTCAGTGTGCCCACGGTCGCATACCTATACCCGCGCCCGCCACCACACGTCTGCTCACAGGCAAACCCTACTCTGCTGGAGCGACGGATAAGGAAACCACCACGCCGACTGGTGCCGCCCTTCTCGTCGGACGCGGAGCTGAGTTTGGCGCAAGCACAAGAGGTCAGCAAATCGCCACTGCCATCGGCGTCGGCCAGCGCGACGACCCAAAACTACCCAACGTGCTCTACGCCACACTGATCGACGAGTCCGTAGTCTGCGCACCGACTACAGACAGGGTTTACGAGCTAGCCGTGAACCTTGACGATATGACTGGCGAAGCGATCGGCTACCTCTGCGAACAGATACGCGAAGCAGGCGCACTTGATGTATGGCAGGTCGCGGCTGCATTCAAAAAAGGTCGCCCTGGTTCGATCGTGCATTGCCTCTGCCAAGCCGCAGATCTCAAGCGCATCGAAGCCACTATTTTCAAACACAGCCTCAGCATCGGCATCCGTCGCCAGCTATGGGAGCGTACGAAACTAGAGCGCGAAAACGTCACCCTCGAAACAGAGTTTGGCACAGTCCGCGCAAAAGTATCCACCCTCCCCGACGGCTCTGTATATCGAAAGTTTGAATACGAGGACTGCGCACGCATCGCACGCAAAACGGGTAAATCGCTCGACGAAGTCACCGCCCTATTAGATCACTCGCATTGATAAGATGAATACTCGAAAAATCCTTGAAGCCCTACAAAGGGGAGAGATCAAACTTAGCGACGCGGAAGCCCAACTAAAGGGCTTCGAAGACCTAGGGCACAGCCGCGTCGACCTAGTGCGAGAAGAACGCAACGGTATTCCCGAGGTGATCTACGGAGGAGGTAAAACGCCCGAGCAGATAATAGACATCATGGTCAGTATGGAGGCGCGCGGTCAGAATATACTCGCAACCCGTATCATACCTGAGGTCGCCGTCGAGATTATCCAAACTTACCCCGCTGCGATTTACCATGAACTCGCTCGCTTAGTCGAGCTACGCACTTTTAAGCCCGTGCAAACCACCGAAAAAATAGCCATCGTATGCGCCGGCACCTCTGACTTATCCGTCGCCGAAGAAGCCCGTCTGACGGCAGAGTTTTACGGCAACACGACCGAGCGCATCTATGACTGCGGCGTCGCTGGCCTCCACCGCTTGCTGGCAAGCCTAGATACGATTCGAAGCTGCCGTGTAGTCATCGTGGTGGCAGGCATGGAAGGGGCTCTACCTAGCGTGGTCGGCGGCCTTGTCAAAGCACCCATTATCGCAGTGCCCACAAGTGTCGGCTACGGTGCCAACTTCGACGGACTTTCTGCTTTGCTCACGATGCTCAACAGCTGCGCAAGCGGTGTCAGCGTGGTCAACATAGACAACGGCTTCGGAGCAGGCTTCCTGGCCAGTCGGATTAACCAGCTTTAAGCCCGATGCTGGCTACGGCGTGAACAGCAACCGTCTTCATAGAATTCTCCACCATGCATCATGGCGGAGTAGTCTGGAGAATCCGGGGTGTCGTTGACCGCGAACTGTGCACGATCACCCGAAGACATCGGCCTCGTAATGCTGGCAGCCACCGCCTGATTCACATAATCCATCTTGTCGATCCCCACAACATGTGTGCAGACTTGATCGTAACTTAAAGCATAGCGTAGTACTTCCTCGACACTGGTTTGTCCATGCAAGTGGGTGCGACGACTCCCTCCGAAACCCTTCATTCCCAGCACTGCAATGTTATGCTTCTTACAAAGAGGCATCGTATCCTCCTCAAAAGCCCGCGACTTCAATGCCCCGACAACAGAGACGGGCATGAGAGTCGCATCCCACTCATAACCACCTTCAATCATCTCCCGATGTATCTTTGGTTCCGTGTGCCCAGTGAAGCCACCATAACGGATCTTACCTTGCTTTTTCGCTAGCTCGATCGCCGCGATCGCACCGTCAGATTTGTAAGCATCCTGCGCATCATCACCAACTACGTTGTGCATCATCCAAAGATCCAGATAGTCAGTCTTCAGTCGGCGGAGCGAATCCTCAAGATGCTTCATCGCACCTTCCAAGGTGGGATCCCCATCACCTCTAAAGTTGGAAAATTTAGTCATCAGGAAAACATTCTCCCGTTTCCCCTTTAAGGCATTGCCCATATATTCTTCCGCAACACCCTTGTGGTATCCCCATGCATTCTCGAAGAAATTGACGCCGAGATCATAAGCACGGTGGACGACCTCGTTGGCCTCCCTCTGCGATCCAGTGTAGTAAAGCGTGTGCCCGCCAATACCCACCACTGTCAACATATCGTCGTGGCGGCCAAATTTCCTCTTAGGAATATTCGTTCCTTCGGCCGCCTTGGCGATCGCGGCCGGCGAACCGGCAAGCACGGCTGACCCAATTGTGGTTTTCAGAAAATTGCGACGTGTTAATTTCATGAGTCTTGTTTACTTAATCTGATGAGCCCGTCAATACCACTGTATAATTATCTGCATGCAGATTGACCCAAAGTTCGGAAGTTGAAAATTTATCCTATATTGTTTTAACTAAA
>PKCJ01000066.1 GCA_002862945.1 Opitutia bacterium
TATAGCTCATCCCAATAAGCCCAAACATCCAAGTTCTTGGACTAATTCCGGCGAGTTCATGAGGTATAATCGATGGTCAAGAAACCCTATTTCTGATCCAGCTTTTGCAGATGAAGTGCGACGTCATTATGCAGCTTGTGTCAGTTATGTAGACGCACAAGTGGGACTACTGATGGATCAGCTAGATCGATCGGGTATGCGAGAAAACACCATTGTGGTTCTTTGGGGCGATCACGGTTGGCATTTAGGAGAACACGGTGTTTGGGGCAAACATACCTTATTTGAAGAGTCGCTACGTTCACCGCTAATCATATCCTACAAAGATATTCCCAAATCTGGAGAACCTAGTGAAGCTGTTGTGGAAAGTATCGATGTATTCCCTACATTATGTGACATAGTTAATATCCCAATCCCAGAATATATCCACGGTAAAAACCTTAAGCCTCAGCTAGATAACCCTGAATCAATTGGGCACTCGGCTATCGGATTTCAAAACTATCGAAAAACTATACGGACTGAAAACCACCGACTGGTTTTGCACAATAATGGATATGCAGAACTTTACGATTTCTCGAGTCCTAGGAGTGCAGGCATTAATCGAGCGCAGGAATTTCCAGATATAGTAACCCAGTTGACTGAGCAATTAAACGAGCGGCTAAAATTAAGTCGGTAGACTCTAATTGATGTGAAATTTTCATTCTATTATCTCTTTATCCTCACCGTCACTTGCAGCTTTGCAAAAGTGCCAGGACATCGTGCCCCAGCCATGCCGCCAAAGATTCCGCCTGGAATCGAGTATAGCATCCATCAATACCGTGAATCTGAGCCCGAGCGATCTGGTCAACTCGGTATTGCTATGCCAGAGAGTGCCGAAGGATCGCTACCAGTAGTCGTGTGCATACACGGAGGTGCATGGGCAAAGGGCGACAAGGATCAGATGGCCTGGATGGCGATTCGTTACGCCCAAAAAGGCTATATAGGTGTAACACTCAGCTATCGACTCAATCACGAGGCACCTATTCCAGCATGTATATTTGACGTTAAAGAAGCCATTCGCTATCTAAAGCACATATGTTCCGATATTCATGCGGATCCTGAGCGCATAGCAGTCCTCGGCTATAGCGCCGGCGCCCACTTGGCTTTAATGATCGGCCTCAGCCCCAAAGCCTCTGAATTTAAAAGTGATGCTTATTCAAGACAGGATTCTTCTGTCGATTGTGTCGTCGCCATCTCGGCACCTGCAGATCTCGAGGAGCGCTTCAAATCTCAAGGCCGATTAGGATTTCTCGTCGAAAATAAATCCTCGGACGCTAATTTTATCCGCACAATTTCGCCCCTAACTTGGATGAATCGACAGCAAGTCCCAGTGCTTATGCTCCACGGCGACCAAGATCGCCTCGTCCCCTCCTACAACTATGAGAACTTCGCATCTAGGTGTGATGACCTGGCTATTGACAATTTCGAACTCTACGTAAACGAGGGCGGCAGACATATGTTTTTCTTTAAGGAACAAAAGATCACGCAACCCATAGTTGACCGATTTCTCTCGAAGCATCTCAAGCCTCATGCTTTCAAGCTCTAACCAAGTATAAGGAATGAGACGCAACTAGCACTCACTGCTGTCCTTCAGAAGCTTAAGAACTTCCGTATTAGATTAGATACACTCGTAGGGTGCATCACACATTTCAGAAAAAGTGTTCCTTAAAAAGTATCCACGCTTAGATATCTATGACACAGACATGACTCGCATACGGTTTCAACTCTACATGACCCGTCAGTAGGTCACCAGTTGCTAAATCACGCAAAGTCTGATCGTGTAATTCAATCGATTGAGCCTCGCGCTTATAATTAAATAGAAAAGCGAGCGTTCCTTGTGCTGACTCTCGCTGACGTATCACAACACCTTTCGGCATAGTCATCCTAATCTTCGGATGTAGCGCATGCACGCTCAAGACCTGCTGGTAGAATTGACTCAAACCATCATCTCCTAGCTTAGCACCGACATAATAGGCCGCCCCTAAACCCACCTGCTTACTGGTAACAATTGGCGAGCCTTTGTAGAATTCAGACGCGGTCCGCGCCAGCACTTCAGCGCTTTCTGCATGAAGGATTTCGACGATATCCTTCGCAACATCCCGATAGGTCTCACCTAATTCGGCGACGATTGAAACTTCCGTTTCATCATGTAGGTAATCCACTTCCTCGTTCCAAATTCCAAATGTCTCACGCAATCCTGCGCCGGGAAAGCCACCAAGATGACAGCGATTGTTCTCGTCCACATAGCCTGTCAAGTAAGAGCCAACAAGAATGCCACCTTGTTCAACGAAAGTTTGTAAGCGTGCGCCGAGCGCATCGGACACCATATAAAGTGCTGGTATCACCAATACTTTATAATCGGTAAATTCAGACTGCACCGAGAGCACATCAACCGACTGCCCTGCCACCGTCAGCGCGCGGTAATGTGCTTGGCAGGCCTCGGTAGTGATATCCGATGGGTATGGTTGAATTGCCTTGGCGGCTTTCGGCCCACAGGAAGCATTGAGTGCCCACCTACTTTCCCAGTCATACACAATAGCGATATCTGCTTGAGGTAAATCTTGCTGACACAAAGACTCCAGCGACACTAATTCACTTCCAATCGCAGCGCATTCTTGATAAACGCGTCCCTGATCACTGCCTTCATGATCGACGACAGCGCCGTGGTATTTTTCAAAACCGCCACGCCCTTTTCGCCACTGAAAATAATGAATCGTATCAGCACCATTGGCGAGCGCCTGTAGCACCTCTTGCCGATGCGCACCTGGTCGCTTTAATTTATTGATCTGCCCCCAATTCACTGAACTCGGCGAACACTCCAGCAACATCCAGGGCTTACCTCCACTCATGCCACGCATCATACTGTGGATAAAGTCCGATGCGATCGACTGCTTCCAAGTTTCCTCGCGATCATCCGGCATCGGATATAAGTCATTGGAAATAATGTCCAAGTGCTCCGACCACACCCAGTAATTGGTGTCCTCATGCGTGCCCATAAAATTAGTCGTGCACGGCACATTGGGTGTTAACTCACGCAGTGGAGCCATTTCATTACGTAAAAAGGATACATGCTGATCATTAGTGAATCTCAACCAATCCACACTCAGACCATCAATACTTTCATCAAAGGTCGGTATCTGGCTCCAGTCAGTAAAAGTATGGTTCCAGAAGTTCGACCACCAAGCCTCGTTTAATGCTTCAAGGGTTTGATACTTTGCTTTGAGCCACTTTTGAAAATTCATTCGACAAGCGTCACAATGGCACTCGCCGCTAAACTCATTGCCCACATGCCAAAGTGCCAGTGCAGGGTGATTCTTATAGCGCTCAGCGAGTGCGCGATTCATCTGTGCCGTCTTCGTACGATAAACTGGTGAGCTCATGCAATGATTATGACGTCCTCCCGAGGCATCGCGTCTGCCGTTTTTATTCACCCGACGCACCTCCGGGTATTTTTCCGAAAGCCATATAGGCTTGCTACCACTCGGAGTCGCCAAGAAAACAAACATACCCTCCTGAGCGAATCGATCCATCACGCGATCGAGCCATGCAAATTCATAACGGCCCTCTTCTGGTTCAAGGGCAGTCCAAGCAAAGATGCCTACTGAGGCAGACGTCACGCCGGCCTGCTTCATCAATTCAATGTCACGCTCTAAGATCTCCGGTGCATGTTGCCATTGGTCCGGATTGTAGTCTGCTCCATAGAACAACTGAGTCTGCTTAGGAATACTGCCTTTAGGTATGCTCACCGTGATATTTAAGGGGTTGATTAGTAGATGGCACCATTCGCAAAGATTACAATAGTAACAATACGCATTGAACGAACATTTTCGGCAAATTATCCAACATTCTGCTGTTTTTAATATTTAGTAATTCTTTAAGACGTATACAAAGAACTCACACGCGATCAGGCTCTTAATAGCAATTTTGCATAGTGAACTAATTTAGAATATAGCTAAGAGTTACTATCGAAAAAATTTAGCCCGGATAACCTCACAATGAAAGAACAGGCAAAACAACCCAACTTCATTATTATTTACGCCGACGACCTCGGTTTCGGCGATCTCACTTGCTATGGTGCATCCGAATTACCGACGCCGAATCTCGATCAAATGGCGGACGAAGGCATTCGCTATACCAATAGCTACGCCACCGCGGCCACCTGCACCCCATCACGCTACAGTCTCCTCACCGGAGCTTATCCGTGGCGCAATAAGAATGCTAAAATCTTACCTGGTGATGCACCAATGATCATTGGCAAGGACGAACGCACCCTCCCGAGCACGCTGCGTGCAGCAGGCTATAAAACGGCCGTAATCGGAAAATGGCACATCGGTCTCGGTGATGGCACCATTGATTGGAACGGCAAGATCAGCCCTTGCCCGCTCGACGTAGGCTTTGATCAGTCTTATGTTATGGCGGCAACCAACGACCGTGTCCCCTGCGTATTTGTCGATGGGCGCTGGGTCGAAAACCTCGACCCAAATGATCCGATCTCAGTAGTCTATGGTGGCGAAAACCCTTTCCCAGAATTGCCGACTGGCAAAGACTGCCCCGATCTGCTAAATATGAAAAATAGCGATCAGCAACACTACGATACGATCGTCAATGGTGTTGGGCGTATTGGTTTTTGTCGAGGCGGCAAGTCCGCAACTTGGGACGACGAAACTATGTCTGAAGCATTCTTAAAACGCGCGAAAAAATTTGTGAGCGAAAACAAGGAGCAAGCTTTCTTTCTTTATTATGCACTCCACCAGCCACACGTGCCGCGCATCCCGAACCCACGTTTCGCGGGGGTCACGAGCAAGGGGCCACGAGGTGATGTCATAGCCGAACTTGATTGGTGCGTAGGTGAAATACTCGCACACCTTAAAGCAGAGGGACTGGACGAAGACACAATTGTTGTTTTCTCCAGCGACAACGGTCCAGTGCTCGACGACGGCTATGATGACGAAGCTCGCGAAAAGTGCGGTTCGCACAAGCCCGCTGGCCCACTGCGTGGCGGCAAGTATAGTATGTTTGATGGCGGATCAAGGGTGCCGATGATAGTACGCGCGCCAGGACGCGTCCAAGCTGGTACGGAAAACTCGGCTCTATTTAGCCATGCCGACTTCCTTAGCAGTTTTGCTCACTTAGCTGGTGCTAAATTTCCAATTCAGGAATCTGCTGACAGCCAAAATATGGCTGAGGTATTACTTGGTATGGATACCACTGGGCGCGACAACTTGGTCACCGAAGGCATTGGTTCAAAAACAGTCCTTCGCCAAGGAAATTGGGTATATATTCCGCCACATGAGGGACCACAACTATTTGCCGATAAAGGGATCGAAACTGGTAATGATTTAAAGCCACAGTTATATGACATGGATGCCGATATTGGTCAGCGCGACAATATCGCTGATCAAAATATACAAAAAGTAAAAGAATTGGATTCACTATTGGAGCAGATACATGGAGATACACCTCCTGAAGGCCATTCCCCGGTTGATGTTTGTTCACTCTAAAATAGATTAACCGCTTAAGGTGACTGATGCACCAAGTAGGCTTAAGAATTTAAAGCCTGAAATAGTAAGAGCACCCACACATATTACTAATCGTTGATACCAGAGAAACTTATTGGTAATCCTCATCAGGACACTGTCGATGCAGAAAAATACCCTCATTTTATCCCTATTTAGTTTATCACTTGGCAATCTAATAGGAGCTCCTGGCGACACTGCAGGATCCAAACTCCCAAATATAGTATTTATCTTTGCAGACGATCTAGGCGTGGGAGATGTCGGCTACTACCACGAGTATTTCATCAATCAAGGAATGATTTCACAAAGCCACTTTAATTACGATAACACTCCACCAGAAACTGTGATCCCAACTCCCAATATGGATCGTATTTGCGCGGAGGGCATGATCTTTACTGATGCACAACTTCCCGCATCGCTGTGTGCACCAAATCGTTTCTGTGTTCTGACTGGAAATACGACTATCCGCTCACGTGAATTCGGAACATGGGGAAGCAACGAAAGTTCGGGGCTGAATTTTGCCAACTCTAGGAATGCACTGACCACCAAATTGATGACCTACGATAATGGCGTCGTCGTTTTAGACGGCAGTGGCAATCCAGCAACATGCGCCATCAACGGATTCGGAGATCGTCGAAACAACCCACATAATACCCTCGGTAATATCCTACAAGCAGCGGGCTACCACACAGGCTACTTTGGTAAAATGCACATCGGAGGCGACTTTTACGACTGGGATGGAGATATCTTACGCTATAACTTTTTCCCCGCAAATCCGAATGGCTACGATGCTTACGATTATAGCCGCCAGTTTGGGCAAGGCATGCTTGAGCACGGCTTCGACTACACCTTTGTCAGTCCCGACGGCATCCAAGGCAGACTATACATGTATTTCGAGAACGATACCTACAAGCCGATTGATACATTCGATCAGGATGTAGAAAATTGGTGGCCAGGCTCGATGGACAGTGCCTTCCTCGACACCAACTCCACACTACGCTACTTTGATCCAACACGCTTTAACGGCAAAAATCTAGCCGACCCTTTCGCAGGCACCTATGCCGCCAATATCGTCTATGACGACAAAAGTAAACTCGTCACCACCTCCGGAAACAGTGACATGGTCAACACCCATGGCGAAATCTACGCCCGAGGCTTTGGCGACTCACGCTTTGACACCAGCGAACACGGCCCGATCCTCGCCTACCATGCGGTCAAATTTATCGAAGACCACGTCGCAGCCAATGCCAACCAGCCATTCATGCTCTTCTACGCAGCTCCCGCGATTCACGTCCCCCTGACGCCATCCGCACATGCGCTTAACAGCACAGGGCTAGGCAAGCGTTCGGACTTCGTAGTCGATTTGGATCAACAAGTTGGGAAAATACTCGACGCACTCGATTCGCTGAATATCGCAGACAATACCTTAGTCATCCTCTCCAGTGATAATGGAGGCACAGTCACCAATATTGCGCAGCAAGAGACCTCCTACCGTCAGCACCCCAGCGGTCCATGGCGAGGTAGCAAAAGCTCGATTTATGAAGGCGGTCACCGCGTCCCCTTCGCATTCAAATGGGGCGACAACACAAATCTAAAATCCGTTATTCAACCGGGAACCATTTGTGATCACCATGTCTCTATCATTGATGTGGCTGCATCCTTAATGGATCTAACCGGACAATCAACAGCGAGCGACCAACATCAAGATTCCGTCAGCTTACTCCCCTTCCTCATGAGCGAAACCCCGAGCAGTGAAGACGCAATCCGCACGCTCCATTTTTACACCATTAACAAAAGCACCGCTTACAACAAATCCGTCCGCATGGATGATACCGAAGGCAAATGGCTCTACTTGCGACCCTACACACATTCTGAAACGAGCACACTGCAGGAATTAGAACTCTACGACCTCGCAACAGATCCGGGGCAGCAAGCCAATCTCGTAATAGGCTATACCGACGTAGCGGATGTCCCGGCAGGCAATGCCTATAAACAAAAGTTGATAGCAATGGAGGATTGGTTTCAGAACCACAGCAGTACCGATGATGCTCGTATGGAAGAAGCGCTGAATTACGATCCGGAAGGAGTAGAAGTAATTCACCAAATTGTCACTACAGGCAGAATTGTCAGCGTGAACTTCACGAACAGTAGCGGAGGGGGCGCAATCAGCATTTTTGGCGTGGATAGCGAGGGCACAGTTTCAAGTAACTGGGAGAATTTATCAGCCTCGACTGATAATCTGGAAGATGCGGAAGGGATCGCCACGACGGTCGATATCACGATACCCGGCATACCAAGCACTCCATGGTTAGGCGCGGACTACAGTGGCACTCCTTTGAATGTAGGTAACCTTACCGACAGTTCTAACAGTATCACTTTTTCCGATCTCAAAGCAACATTTCCAAACGGCTATAAGGCAATTGTTTATCTGGGTGGATACATCGGAAATACCGGCGCGTCGATCTCAGACGGCACCACGATATACTACTTTCAAACGCTCAACCCCGCGGAGGCCATATCGAGCGCAACAATCACACGAACAACGGATGTAAGTAACAACAGCAGCTCTCCCACCGCCCAATACGCACTTTTTGGCGGCGATACTGCACTCAGCAGCGACAATCTCACCCTCACTCTTAACAAAATTTCCGGTGGTAATGCCGCCCTATGCGGAGTGCAGATCTTCGACGTCAACGTAAGCGAAGAAAGCATCATTGAATACTCCAAAACACCACTCATCGTGCCAACCAAAGATCCAAGCATTACAATCAACCCAGTGGACTTAAGTGTAGAATATAGCAACCTAGAGCTTGCACATCCTTACACAATATTAACAACAACGGATCTCACGCAACCATGGACAACGCTACCGACAGCCATCGAAATCTCCAGTGGTTCATCGGTATCCGAGCTGATAACAGAAAATGAATCCACCCAATTTTATCGCCTGAGTTACCCTGCAAAAACCACTAAGATGACACTAACTCTAGAGCCCTAAACAACCAAATGAGGCTGGTCTAAATTGTTTTATTCTACTTAGCCTAAGATGCACGCGTTAATATTTAAAATCCGTTTTCAAAGGCAAATACGATTTAAAAAACATTTTAAGCGCTTTCGAAATCGATATTATGAAGTACGTTTGTTATATTGAAGTATTTCAGACAGGATAATCTCCTTATTATGGACACGCTATGCCTCAACCGCCCCTGGAAATTCAAACTCGACCCAAAAAATGTCGGCTTGAATGAGGCTTGGCACACGAATACACGAATACTCGAAACAGGCAGCATTGATATTAATGTTCCCATCTGCTGGGAAGAGCTCGAACAAGACTATGAAGGCGTCGCGTGGTATAGCACGCAAGTCGAGATTGATGCCGATAAGGCAGGTCAGATTTGCCGCATCGTCTTCCAAGCATCCAATTACCGCACAGGAATTTGGATTAATGGTAAAGCAGTCGGCTCGCACGACGGCGGCTACACGCCATTTGATTTCGAGATTCAGGATTTCCTCAATTACGGCGCGTCTAATCAGATCACTGTGCGCATTGTTAGCCCGATCATCACTAAAGACATTCGCGTCGATGACCTAGGCCCTAATGATATGCCACACTGGCGCGGCGGCCTCACTGCGGGTATTTGGCAATCCGCCACACTTGAATTTAATCAATCCGCCTGGATCAAGCATACTTTTTACAAGCCAAAAATCAAAGACTCCGCCTTCAAACTCGACCTTGAGTTGCGTTGCAATGAAACAACTCCTCAGGTAGCCACATTAAAAATCGACGTGTGCGATAACAAGGGCGAATCCGTTTACCAGAATAAACAATCCTTTCAGTTGCAAGAGGGCGATATACAGCTCGAACATACTATCATACTTCAAGATGCAAAACTGTGGACCTGCGATTCGCCTCACCTTTACACTGCACATGCACGCATCTTGCTAAATGGAAAAGAAATTGCCAAATCCATAGAGCGTATAGGCTTGCGCGAGTTCACCCACGAGAACGAGCGCTTCTACCTAAACGGCGAAGGTATCTACCTGCGTGGAGGCTTCTGGGAGGGTGTGTACGCCAAGCACCAATCCTACCCCGAATCGCGCGATGAAGTCCGCCAAGAAATCAAACTCGCACAAGAGGCGGGGCTAAACCTTCTACGCCCGTGGCGTCGTCCAGTGCCACCGATGATTCTAGAGGAAGCCGACGCTGCCGGCCTACTCATCATCGCATCGCCTGCAGTCGAATGCATGAGCTGTTGGCCGAGTATCACATCCGAGACACCTGCTCGTATCGAAAACGAAATTCGCCAACTAGTGCTACGTGATCGCAACCATGCCTCCATTATTTGGTGGGAGATGTTCAACGAAGTCACACGTAAAGAGATTGCTGAATTAATACCAAAGATGTCAGTGATCGCACGTGAACTGGACCCTACTCGCCTAATTCTAGACGAATCGGGTGGCTGGGCCGACGGTGCGCATTTCTACCTGCCAAACTCCACAGAGCGTGAAACTCTCAGCGAACTGCACAGTTATGTGCGTGCACCCGTATCTGAGAAGCATTGGAAACTGTATCAAGACCTAGGTAAGACGGACAGAAATGAAGGCAACACTGAGATCAAAGCTGGAGCGGGTTTGTTCGTCTCCGAGTTTGGATTTGGAGGATTACCTGAAATCGAGCAAAACTGCTTGCTGTTTAGGCAACACGGTAACGAAAAGCTACCAGCCTACCGACATCACCATAAAATACTCAAAGGACTTAAAGAAAGCATGGCTGCTTGCGAGTTCGACAAAATCTATGACGATGTCGATAGTTTCTGTCGTGCATCGCAAGCAGTGCAAGCCCGAGGTAACCTTCGCCAGCTCGAAGCACTCCTATCGAACAAAAACGTATCCGGATACTGTATACATGCGTTTACTGATGGCGACTGGATTCTAGGTGCTGGACTCATTGACCACTGGCAACGTCCCAAATTGGTCTATCATGCGATTGCCGAGGCAAATAAAATACCATCCATTTTATGCTTCCCTGAACGCCGTAACTTAAGCGAAGGGGATTGCGTCAAATTCGACATCGTTTTACGTGGGCAAAATGGGCGAATACCTGCACAGATCGAATTATCCAAGGGCGAAGTCGTATTCAAAATGAATGAGCTCAAGTGGTCTGGAGAAAGTAACTTTCAACAATCTCAGGCCTACATACCGAATACACTGCTCGAAACAGGACCCAACACTATTTTGATACGTGCCTATAACCATCAAGGTGAAGTCGAGTGCAAAAATACGATTGAGCTATTCCTTACACCAAAACCATGTGCGGGTCTAGATTCGGATTTAGTGGTCTACGATCCATATGAAGACATCATACCATACCTGAAGCAATCAGGATTGGACTTCACAGCACTTTCCGATTGGTCGAATAGCAATCAAGCAAGCACCTTCCTATTCGTGCCGGAAGATGTCTCGTCTAAATCAGACTTGGTAGCGATTGAAACAGCGATGCATTGCGTCCAATGCGGCACTGCCAATGCACTCTTCCTTGAAGCACCTGCGGAGCATGGCTCTCCCCAAATGCTTGAAGAATACGAGGGCAGCAGAGCACCCGCGATCGAGAGTAACCAACTCCTACAGTCAGGAATCTTTCCTTTCAAGCTGCTCGCACGCCCCTCTTTCTCATTCTGGGAATCGAGTATGCACATTGCAAAGCAACACCCAATTTTTGATGGTCTACCAATTAACTGCATGATGGATGAACCCTATCACGAAGTCGCGCCAGCCGAAAGTTTCTACGAACTCGAAGCCGAAGAAGCACCCGCCCAGACCATTACTTGGTTCCGTCCAGAGGACATCCAAACCAAAGTAAAAAAGCGCACTTATCTTGGCGGAGAAGACCTCTGGCATGGCACTGACATAGCAATCAAAGCACATGGAGAAGGCAGTGTCATCCTAAGCACATTAATTCTTCGACGAAAAGTAGCTCGCGACCCAGTCGCGCAATTACTACTCAGTAATCTGTTGCGATACTCTGACAGCTTGCACGCACAAAAGGCCTCTGGGGCGAAGCGGTCATAAAAAGCCGCTAAAACTGCCCAATAGCCTCATCCCTTTTCAACTCTAAAGACTACAATGGAACCCAACTCAGATTCAGCCCCAAGCAATCAAACGAAAAACTCAGCTGTATCTTTTAAAGAAAAGCTAGCATTCGGAACGGGTGAATTCACCAACCGTTACGGAGAGAACGGGCTCAATGACATTGCCACGCCAGTGTATAATATGATCTTGGGAATGAGTCCCGCGCTCATCGGCACTGTCTTGATGCTTATGCGCCTCTGGGATGCGATTACCGATCCCATCATGGGTTATATCTCCGATAACTGCAAAAGTAAGTTCGGACGCAGAAAGCCCTTCTTACTCATTGGTTCTATTCTCATGGCTATTGTCTATCCCATGGTCTGGTTCGCTTCTCCTGGTTGGACAGAACAATCGAAGACCATCTACTTCTTCTGCCTCTCGATTATTTTCTTCACCTCTTATACGATCTACTCGGTGCCCTACCGTGCCCTAGCCACAGAAATGACTCCCGACTATGAGGAGCGCACGACCATTCGTATTTATTCTGCTTTCTTCAATAAGATCTTCATGTTGATGCTACCATGGATCTTTCCACTCACTCAGAGTGAACTCTTCTCCGACCCAGTGACTGGCATCCGAGTCTTGTCTGCGCTATCCAGTATCTTGATCCTAATTTCAGGCATCATCTGCGCAAAATTCCCTAACGAGCGTTACCACAAAGTGGCTGTCAATCAAGAACGCGTAAAGCTGATCAGTAGCTTTAAATCATTCGTCAAAGACCGACAATTCCTCATTTTGCATGGTGTCGGACTGGGCCTACTTTGTAGCATATTACTCGTCGCAACATTCGGCTTATACGTTAATATCTACTACGTATGGGAAGGCGACAAACTCGGCGGCTCCAGTTACTTCGCGATCATGCAGAACATCATGCAGTTGCTCGGTTTCGTCATGCTCTTTGTGATCTCTAAGTTCCTAATCAGTGTTGAAAAGCGCAAATTAATCTTTCTCTCTTTATGCGCGGCGCTGATTGGCAGCGCGGCGCGCTGGTACACATATAATAGTGGCATTCCACAACTCATCTTCCTGGACCCCTTTTTCTTTGCTCCCGCTTACACAATCTTTTGGGCAATTTTCTTATCTATGTTAGGTGACTATTGTGACTACGACGAATTCACACATGGTCAACGGCGTGAGGGCTTATTTAGCGCCGTTAGCGGTTGGATCATGAAGGCAGGTAGCTCGCTTGCATTTGGAATTTCTGGTATTTTATTGGCTTGGACGCATTTTAGCCAAGATCTCGGTGGAAGTCAGCCCGAAGGCACTCTCTTGAAAATGCGCCTCCTGCTGATTGGTCTTCCTATCCTTTGCCTACTTGTTGCCATGGTGCTCAATGCGATTTATCCTTTGAACAAAGACCGCATGGCGGAAATCCGAAGTGAACTCGAATCACGTAGGGGTATCGTATAGCTAACAAGACACAAGGCATGATAAACTTATTTAAAACTCAAGGACGATCCCTCGCATATTTCTTTTACTGAAACCATTTGGCCACAAGATGAAACGATACTTACAGCTTTGCTCACTGCTGCTCTGCAGCGGCGCGCTGCTTTACGCAAGTCAGCCAAATGTGATCTTCGTCATGCTTGACGACTTTGGCTACTCTCAGCTCGAAACTTATGCTAGAGGTCTAACGATTGATGATCTCGATCCAGCGCTCTTAGAACATGTTGCACAACTCGAAGAATATACTCCAGAGCAAGCCTTTGAAGCCGTCCGCAAAGCCAGCCCTACCCTGAGTCGTCTCGCGGATGAAGGTGCCCGGTTCGATAATGCTTATGCTTCAAGTAATTTATGTGCTCCAGCAAGGCTCAGCATCGCCACTGGCGTGCTGCAAAATCGATGGGGCGTCTACCGTAACATCGACACCGAAGCACATGGCCTCAAAGCAAATTCGCATCTCGCCGAACAATTACATGCCCTAGGTTATTCCACCGCACATATCGGGAAGTGGCATGTGGGCTCACGTAACTACGAGATGGTCCCCAACTATCTGAAAGCAGCGGGCGTAGAGGACCCTGAAAGCGTTAAAGTAAATGAAAGCTGGAATGATACCTATTATTATAACAAGGACCACCAAACGGTATCTAAAAAACTCAAAGCGGAAGGCTTCGAAGGATCAGTCGCACCGAAGGATCACCCGCTCAACAACGGCTTCGACTACTACTTCGGCTATAATCAGTGGGAGTCTCCCTTCTACAATGCGACCAACATCTGGAGGAATTTTGACCATGCAGGGCTGATCAAAGATTACAACACCGACGTCTTTACCGATGAGGCGCTAAACTTCATCAAGCAAAGCCTCGACGCAGCGAAGCCCTTTTATGTGCAGCTTCATTATCACACAGTGCATTCGCCGCTAAAACCCAAAGCACCCGATAAATATCAGAAGCCATTCGACTCTGGCGCTCAAATATTGGATAACTTTTACGCTCATGTTTACGCCGTCGATCAAAACGTGCAACGCTTACTCGATTATCTAGAACAACGCAAAGCGGCAGATAATACCATCGTCGTTTTCACTTCCGACAATGGCGGCTCCGTCGGTAACCTTTCCTGCCTACCCGGCAATGCCCCCTACCGTGGGCATAAGGGTATGCTCCTACTCGGCGGCTTTCGTGTGCCACTCTTTTTTCACTGGCCAAGAGGCATTCAAGAACCACAGCAATTAAATCAGCTCGTATCGACGATGGATATTATTCCGACTGTAATCGCTGCTGCAGGTGGCAAGGTCCCAGCCGATATCGATGGTAAATCACTCTTGCCGCAAATCACTACTGGCTCGACGGAGCCCGTGCGCGATCACTTTGCCGTCGGCGGAATTCATGCTCGTGTCTGGGGATTCCATGGAGCGAGCTCCTTCTTCACCCACAATGTCTCACGTGAAAAGGCACCCGCTGGCTACATCATTGCCGACAATCGCTACATTCTTCGCTATGTCGGTCCTATCATGCCAGACCTCTACAAAGATGCCTTGGAAGGCCTACCAGAGTCATTTGAAATCTATGACTACATCAACGACCCCATGGAGCAAACCAACCTCATCCATCAACTCCCCGAAAAAACAGCGCAGCTCAAAGCCATCTGGAAAAAGGAATCCGCGGCATTTCCAGCGCCAGTGAAATGGGATCTGTCCAGGTGGGAAATGATGATTAAATAATAGATCATCCCTAACAGCCACCAAATTAGTGCACTTTACGATTAGAGACCGACTCGAAGCCATCTCCTAAGTCATGAATATGGCCATGCCTATCTTATGTTAAAAAATACATTTTTCACTTTGTTCCTATTCGTCGCAACGCTAGGGCAAATACATGCAACCAGCAGCGATCCAACACGTCCCAACGTAGTCTTCATCATCTGCGATGACCTCAATGACTTTGGCTCCGTTTATGGGGGACACCCTCAGGCGCTCACGCCGCGCATGTGTAGCTTTGCGGAGTCCGCGGTGACTTTTCAACATGCCTACAGCAATAATCCCGTATGCGCCCCATCGCGTGCAAGTATTTACACTGGGATCTATCCCCATACCTCCAACAATCTATTCTGGGCTAAGTGGTTTGATAACCCCGTGCTAAAGAACTCCAAGACGATTATGGAATTCTTCAAAGAGAATGGCTACTATGTGGCCGGAACAGGAAAGAATGAACATCATCACCGACCCGCCGACTGGAGTGAATACAAAAGCAAGGCTGACTACGGGCCTTATTGGTTCGACGGCCAAAAGCGTAACGCCAACCCATGGGTGCCTGCCCCTTTTTCGAATATTGGCGCAATCGACGGCTCATTTGGTCCCCTTCGCATGGATCATGAAGGACAACCCGCAGGAGCTGGCTGGAAATACGGTTGGGGTAAAGA
>PKCJ01000050.1 GCA_002862945.1 Opitutia bacterium
GAACAGACACAATGAAGCTTTAGAGTTAGCTTTGACTCCGGGCCGCTCTTTCTACGCGGCCGGTGTAGTCTTCTAAATTCGCATCTGACTCAATCTGTAGGGCGCGGCGTAGTAGGGGTAATGCTTTTTTATACTCGCCATTTCGGACGAGTGCTTGGGCGTGTGCGACAAGGGCTTCGCGCTCGAAGGCTTCAATCTTCTCAGCTTGCTCGAAGCGGTTGATGGCTTTGGCCATGTCATCTTGATCGGCAAAGAAGTTAGCTAGCTCGATAATGGCCTCTCCATTGAGTGAGTCACGCTCGACGATCTTGGTCAGCAGCTCCACTGCGGAATCGTCGTCGCCCTCGGCGCGAGCGACTTTGGCCTCAATTGTGAGCAGTTTCAGATCCGTATCTTCGTCCATTGTATCACTCAGTTTCTCGCGGATACTGGCGATCATTAGTTTGGACTGATCGAAGCTACCAGTGCGGGCAAGGAGCTCTGCTGCGCGGACGAGAGGTTTACTGTCCTCAGCGCTAGCCATCTCGGTGGCAGCTTGGTAGGCATCGAGCGCGAGGTCGGGTAAGGCGTTGTTCATGTAAATGTCGCCGAGTAGGGTAAGTGTACTCAGGTCGGCGGAGCCCATGCGCCGGACAACTTCTAAGTTTTTGGCTGCTGCGATCGATTCTTCTTGGCCCAGGTAGGCATTACCCTGAAGCAGCCAGTAGTCAGTGTTGTTGGGCTCCTCCTGAAGAAGTGTGTCGAAGAGTGCAATCGCATCGGCATAGCGATTAGTTTCTAGCAAGCAGCGCGCGAGGCCAACTTTCCAGTCGCTAGTTTCCGGCTGCATCAGAATCGCTTGGCGATAAGCGGCTTCGGCTGGGTAGTATTTTTGCTGAGTTAAGTAGCCGTATCCAAGAAGTCCATACGAACGCCCGTCAACTTCGCCGAGTTCCATGGCTTTGGAAATGGTCTTAATTGCTTTATCGAAGTCTCCCTTTTGCACCTGAACGAGTCCGAGGTTCTTATAAGCACGTCGAAAATCAGGGTGCTTGACCACAGCATTACCGTAGTATTGCTCGGCCTTCGCTAGATCCCCACCCTGAAAGTATAAGTTGGCCAGAATGAAGTCGAAGGCGGCACTACTGTCCTTGGTGATCTGTGGTTCGAGTGCTTGAATGGCAGCTTCTGGACTAGCTTTGATAAGGTCGATCAGGTTGCGTAGTGCTTCCTTTTCCTCGGCGGAGATCGGTGGCTCGGCACCGGCCAAGAAGCCATAGCTACCGAGGAACTCTTTTTGGAATGTCGGGTCGTTCCAGAGTTGACTGCTATTGCTTGGCTGTGAGGCAAGCGAACTGGCAGTGATGCATGCGGTGATGAGGAGTGCGGTGATCTTGTTCATTTTAAAGTAATAAGGGATCTGTAATGCGGGAATGGAAGTGGATGATTGGAAATTTGTGAGCTATTCTAACTATACGGGATAGCGGCGCGCATACGGACTTTAACTGCGGTGCCACCCTTGCTTGCGGGATCGAAGCGTGCACGTCGAAGAACATCTTCAGTGGCTTTTGAGAGACTGCGGTCAGGGCTTTCGACGATTGTAATGTTGTCGACTCGACCGTTCTGATTGACAATGTACTCTACTTTAACCACGCCAGTAATACCCTTACGCTTCGCGGAGGTAGGATAACTGAACTCGATTTTTGTGCGAGGTTGCGGAGGTGAATCCACATCACCCAGCTCGAAGATTTCCAAGCCACCGAGGTCGCTGCTGCCTAGGTCAAGAGTTGGCAATGCAAAGTCGCCTGCCATGGAGCTACCAGTGCCAGGGTTGAGTGCCATGTCGAGTTGCTCCAAGGAAATGGGGGGCGGCGGCGTATTGAGCTCCGGAGGGGGCTCTTCCTCTTCAGGTGGGGGTGGCTCCGGCGGATCTTCGGGTGGAGGAGGTGGGGGCGGCGGCGCGACATTGATCGTCTCGATTTGCTCTGGTTTTTTATCGAAGTCGTTAAAGATTTGAGTCAACGGGATCGCCAAAAAGAGGAGTCCGCTGATAATAATGCCGATGACAGAGCCAGTGACTTTTGTGCGGCCTCTATATTTTGGCGTATTATACGGCTTGGACATTTTTGGCGAGATGCGGAAGCAGTTATCGCTTAGTGGAGAAGTTTATGGACTTGGCACCAGCAAGTTTGGCTTCGCCATAGACACGTGCAAAGACTCCGTGATTGGCCCCTTCATCGGCTTGGATGATGACCGGGATGTCTTCTTTGAGCACGAGGCGCTTCACCTGCGGGGCCACGCCAGCGATGCCAATATCGCGTCCGCCGTAGATCACTTTGTTATCTTTAGTGATCGCAATGAGGATACTGTTCTTTTCTAGTTGAACAGCTGCGGCTGCTTCGGGCTTGTTGACCTCGACGCCGGTTTCTTCGACGAACACGGTGGTGACGATGAAGAAGATCAAAAGGATGAAGACCATGTCGATCATTGGAGAGAGGTTGATCTCTACGTCTTCGCGGTCGTTGGCTGTTAAATCTCGGCGCATGGTAAAGTGAGTAATTATTGATGACTAATCCAATTGAAGCTTTGTCAGGCTGAGTGATTCTATCCTAGCTAGTGCGGCTTCGATCGAGTGGATACGATTGCGGATGACAAGCACGAGGAAGATGCCGGGAAGCGCGATGACCAGACCGGTCTGGGTGGTGATGAGCGCCTCGGAGATGCCAGAGGCCACCACATCGACGGTATCACCGCCGCCTTGACGGGCGATGCCGGAGAATGTAGCGAGCATGCCGATGACAGTGCCTAGCAAGCCCATTAGTGGTGCGGCTGCTACTAGTGTATTGAGAAAGATCACTCTACGCTCCACGTTGTGCAGAATGGACTGGCGCACTTCTTCGAAGCGGTTGCGGACATGCTTGGATGCGCTTACATTTTCCTGTGTGTAGCGGATGATTTCGCCAGCGCGCCCCTTGGCGCTTTCAGGGCTATAGACCCATTGAAGCCATTCGGTATCACGACCCAACTGAACATTACCCTTGCTAAGAAAGATGACTAACTCAATGCCGTTGGTATAAATCAAGAGCGCTAATAGGGCCAGTGGATACATGACCCATCCGCCGCTATCTAAAATACTGAAGATTTCTTCTACCATTGTCTGCTTTCGCAATGATTAAGCGCCATCCTTATTACGGGCACCGACTACGCCGTTGATAAAGCCGACGGCGATTTGCTCAAGGTCGCCGAGTTTTTGGCGAGCCATACGCGAGAGGAGTCCGTGGATGATGAGCGACGGGATCGCTACGATCAGACCAAGCTCGGTGGTGACCAGCGCTTGAGAGATGCCCGAGGCAAGGTTGCTAGCGTCACCTGTGCCAAAGACGGTGATCAGCTTGAAGGTGTTGATCATCCCGGTGACGGTTCCGAGTAGTCCAAGGAGCGGTGCAGCGGCGGCGGTGAGTGCCATAAAAGGGAGGAAGCGTTCCAGCTTGGGGCGAACCGCAAGGATCTTTTCGTAAAGAATTTCTTCGAGCGTGCCGCGCTTCTCGTCGATATTCTCGATGCCCTTGCGTAGGATGTCGCCACCTGCGCCACTGATCTCGCTCGCGACGGAGAGAGCCTTGGCCTTGTCGCCTGCTTCGATCTGCTGCAGCACTTTCTGAACCTCTTCTGCGGATGGCGTCTTGAATCCAACAACCTCATTCAATTTGAAGACTGCTAGTAGCATACAAAGTAGGCCGAGGCCGATAATGACATATCCGACGACGCCACCTTGAGCGATATGCTCAGCGACCGTGTCCTTACTTTCTTCAATCTTAAGAGCCTTTCCGAGGGTCGGATCGATGGGGATGCTGCCTTCGCCCTGACTAATGAACTCGCGGATGCCAGCAGAGTAGCCCTCGCCGGGAATCGCGATGGCGGCCTCGGCTGCATTGAGCTTGGTGAAAGTGATACCGGCTAAGTCAGATATATCAGAGGCAAAGTAAACAGTTGGGCCGAAGGCGGCGTAGGTGCCGTCTTCGATATCACCGCTCGGGGCTAGAGCTTTGCCCTCGAAGGTGTAACCGCCGGCAAGTTGCTCAAGTCGGTCCAGAGCAACTCCAATGACATCGATCTGTTTGTTAAAACGTTCTGCTTGAGTGAGGTTAGGATCATCGATCGCGAGGCGAGCTTCTTCGGCAGCCTCGGAGTAGAGTTGTACCTCGCTGTAGTCGATACGTGTTTCGAAGGAGCGGACAAATTCGTCCAATAGCCCAGCTGCATATTCGTTTTGTGCGTCGATCGCTTTAACTTGTTCGCGCAGGCGATTTAGTCCAAGGTCGCTGTTGTCTCGCAGACGGCGCAGGCGGTTGAGCTCGTCCGACTTTTGGCGAACATTGTCTTCCAGCGAGGAGACCTCTCGAATTAGAGGAATCTTCTCCGCGGCTATTGTGCTGCGTATTCCGGAAAGCTCAGTCAGCGCGGATTTTAGATCGTCCTGTGCCTGTTTATTTGCGGAGTTTAAAGTCTGTGCTTGGGCGAATGTCGCGAGTCCGAGCAGCGCGGCTGTGCCGAGTAGGGTTTTGATTGTGCGTTGCATGATCAGTGAAGGCTTAGGTGCTCAGTTATTTAATATATGCGGGGACGTTCACGAAGCTAATGTCTTCGGAGCCTTCGTAGACGTCGATGAGTTGTTTGATTGCAGCACCTGCTGCATCCATGCGGGGCCATTCCCAACCGTCAGGGCCAGGAACGCCGATGCCAGCATGTTGGCCGGAAGCGTCCACATAGTAAGCCATTGCGAGGCCCCAGTAGAGGGTGCGGACTTCGACGGTCTTGCCACCCTCGATCTTACGAGACTCGTTGGTCTGTGTGATGGTGGTATTAAACTTATCGGCCTGGCTGAGAATGCCGACGATGTTTTGCACACGCTCACCTAATGAAAGGTCTGTGTCGCTTGGGTCTTCCGGCAGGCGGCGGATCAGTGGCTTGATTGTTTCGATCAGGGGCTCCGGTAGCTTCTTGAGCGCACGCTTCAATTGGCTTTCAAGCGCGCCGATGTTGGCTTCAACCACGGCAGATGCGGCGGTTAGCTTTTCCTTCTCGTCGGCAAGTGTGCTACGCTCTTCGTCGGCTGCGGTGGCTGAGGACTCTAGATCAGTGAGCGCCTCACTGAGCCGATGGAGCTCGCTGCTGAGCAGCTGCACTGTGTCGCCGAGAATGGACTCCTCGACCTTCCAACTGGCTTTTTCCTCCGAGATGATCTGGCGGGTTTCCACCCACTGGTCTAATACCTCACGGGTTTCTGCGACTTGATTTTGAGCGTTTAGGCTAACAATAACAAGCGAGCAGCCGATTGTTAGGAGTGAACTAAGCTGATTTTTCATATAGGGTTATTGTGATATCAGAAAGCTTTTTAAGTAAAAGTATTCTATTGTTAAGTTTGCGTTTCAGCAATGCGACTCAAATCTGACGGGTATAGCGAAATTAGTCAGTACTCTTGGTGACGTTTGCTTGGGTGGACCAAGTTACTACGTGGAGGGTATGGCTCCCGCCAGCAAAGAAAAACCTAAGGAGTGGTGCAGAAAGCCTCAGTTCAACTGTCCGAGCTTCCGGTTACGGTGTAACCAGTGCCAATTTTCACAAAAGCTTTTGACCTTTAGAGGTCGGGGGCTTTTTGTCTAGATTCTGGTCACGCTCCAGTTCTAGCTCGGGAATGTGATTGAAGGCGATGCGCATCGGGGCCGCGTCGCGACTGCGCTGAGCTTCCATTGCGTCGGCGTAGTAGAGCGTGCGCCCTCCGAAGCGCTTATTGACTGCATCCATGGCGTGTTGGAGCTTCATCCGACGTGGCTGGTTGTCCTCTACAAAGAGCGAAGGCGTGTGCACAGCGATGTGCTCTAGCCGGGAAAGTGTAATACTGACCTTCGTCGGCTCGGGCGCATCCCCTGGGTGCGCCGCCCAAATTTGATTCAGTAATTTGCCTAGCACCACGCTGTCCTGCGTCGGGAAGCAATGTGTCTCTGCCCCCCACCGTAGCTCGAAGCCGAATTTGACCCCGACCGAGAGATGCCCAGCGAAATAATCCATCGCGCGCAACCGCAAGCAGGCCTTTTGTAACATGCGGTGGAGCGTGGCGTGCCCGCCGTGAAAGGTTCGCAAGTGTGGGGGCAAGACATGCGAGTGCCCGATACTGCGACGCGTGGTTTCCACCGCTGGCACCTCGACCCCGCGCAGCGCATACCACATTCGGTCACCTTCGATCCCGCCCCAGATTCGGTGGAGCTTACGCCGGCTGGCCATGCAAAGCGCTTCCATATCCATGATCCGCGCAGTATATAGCCGCTGCTCGATACGCTGCCCGATCCCTGTGATGTCGCTCAACTTGAAGTGGTAGAGCTTCTCTGGGATTTCTTCGAAGTCCATCGTGGTCAGTCCGTTTGGCTTTTCCAGCTTACTCGCTAGCTTGGCGAGGAAGCGGTTCGGCGCGAGCCCGATGGAGGCGCGAATGTGCTCACCGATTCTAGTTGCCAAAGCCGTTTTGACTTCCATTGCTTTAGCGCGTGCCACTTCTAACGGTTGCCAATGCTGAGGCAGGCGACCATACATTTCATCGATCGAGACCACTGCATCCACATAGATGATCTCGTGGATCAGTTTCTTTATTCGTTCGTGTACGCGGACATAGTTCGAGTGCCCCGCCTCCACGAAGACGATCCCGGGGCAGAGGCAGCGCGCTTCACGAACCCCGGTCCCAGTTTTAACGCCGCAGGCTTTGGCCTCATAACTCGCCGCAATACAACAGGTGGTTTCCACTCCAAGAGAGGGCACGATGCCCACAGGCCGGCCCCTCAGTTCAGGGTGGAACTGTTGCTCAACAGAGGCGTAAAAGCTATCGAAATCTATAAATAGGTAACGGAGGGACATTCCTCCAAAGGGTACTAGTACTCAAGCGAATGCAATAAAAAGGTATAATTATGTTCACTATTATTAAAATAGGGATGACCGCCCATGCTATTGACAGGTCGCCGCGTGTATCGCTGAACGCTTATGTAGCTGAGTCTCCCCGCCGCTATATGATGGGCAGTATTCTAGGGATCTTGGCCATCCCTTTGGTCTACTTCTTGGTCGGCTTAGTCTGTAAATCGGCGGCTAAGAAGTTTTAAAACAAATCCAACTGATCGTCTTCTTCACTGGTATCGTCACCACTGCTTTCTTTCTTCATGCGCTTGCGCAGAAGGTTGTGCGAGGAGTCGTCGGCTTCGAGGCGTTCGAGGATGGTTTTCGCGCGGTCGATCACCGTGCTGGGTAGCCCTGCTAGTCGAGCGACTTGAATACCATAAGATCGGTCGGCCGCACCCTTAATCACTTGGCGGACAAAGACGATTTCGTCGTTCCACTCCTTTACTGCGACCGAGTAGTTTTCTAATCGAGCAAGGGTTTTAGTGAGCTGTGTGAGCTCATGGTAGTGTGTCGCGAAAAGTGTGCGGGCGCCGGAAGCATCGGTAGGATGCAAGTGTTCAATCACCGCCCATGCGATGGATAGACCATCGTAAGTGCTAGTGCCTCGTCCGATCTCGTCGAGGATGACGAGGCTACGCTCGGTCGCGTTGTTGAGAATGTTGGCCGTCTCGTTCATCTCGACCATGAAGGTGGAGTTGCCTCGAGCCAGTTCATCGCTCGCACCAACGCGGGAGAAAATACGGTCGACCACCCCTAGTTGGCAGGCGCGAGCGGGCACCCACGAGCCAGATTGTGCCATCAAGACGATCAAGGCGACTTGCCGAATGTAGGTCGATTTGCCAGCCATATTGGGGCCAGTGATGAGAGCGATCTGCGGGGCGTCTTCTGTTTTGCCGGAGCTGGATAAGCGGCAGTCGTTGGGCACGAAGGCGTGAGTACCGGCGAGGCCAAGGCGCTGTTCGCGCATCATTTGCTCGACTACTGGGTGGCGGCCTTGATCAATAAGGCAGATATCGGTGTGATCGAGCTGTGGCTTGCAATAGTCCCATTCGCGCGCAAGGGTGCTCCAGCCAATGAAGACGTCGATTTCGGCCATGGCGGCCGCGGTTTCTTTGAGTGCATCGGCGTGCTCGAGGATGGCTTCGATTAAATTGTTAAAGAGTAACTCCTCGCGGGCGAGGGCTTTTTCTTCGGCGTGGAGAATTTCACGTTCGCGCTCTTTGAGTAGGTCGGTGGTGTAGCGCTCGGCGTTCTTCATCGTCTGCTTGCGCACGTATTCTTCTGGGACAAGGGCGATGTTACTCTTAGTCACTTCGATGAAGTAACCGAAGGCTCCGTTAAAGCGGATCTTTAGGTTCTTGATGCCGGTGCGGGCTTGCTCGCCTTGCTCAAACTCGGCTAGCCATTTTTGGCTGTCGCGGGTCAGGCTGCGGGTATGGTCGAGGGCCTCGTCAAAGCCTTCGCGGATAGTGCCGCCGTCTGCGATGTTGCCGGGTAATTCTTCGGCGAGGCTACGATTGAGAGTCGTGGAGATAGAATCGAAATTATGGATGCGTTTGGCGATGGCGGCAACGGGCGAGTCGGGAAACTCTAGAAGAGTCGTGGCTATTGCGGGGAGCGCCAAGAGGGTGTCACGCACGCCGCCGAGCTCGCGGGGGTTGCGCATCCGGTTTTGTAGGCGGCTGAGGATGCGCTCGATGTCGCGCACGCCTTTGAGTAAATTTTGCATCTCGCTTGCTAGGCCGGGGGCGGCGACGAATTCGCCTACACAGTTTTGACGTCGTTTAATTTCATCGAGGTCAAGCTCGGGCGCGCAAAGCCAGCGCTCTAGTAAGCGCGCTCCGGGGGCGGTCACCGTGCCATCCATTGCGGCCAGTAGTGAGCCTTGGCGGATGTTGGCAGCGGACTTGAAAATCTCTAAGTTACGTAGCGTAGCTGGGTCGAGCAGGAGAGTGCGCTCACTGCTGTATTCTTTGATCTTTCGTAGATTCTCGGGTCTGGCGCAGAGGGTCTCGGTGGCGTAGTGAATGAGTGCGCCGGCTGCGCCGAGGGCGGGATGATTATGATCAATGCCGAAGCCTTCAAGGTTCATCACTCCGAGTGCCTCCATCACTGATTGGGCGCCACCGGCTTCGTCGAAGTGGTAATCGGGGATGGTGCTGATCGCTCGACCATCGCTGATGTGGGCGTAAAGCTCACGAAAGCGCTGATCGGTGTGGGGGAGGCTCCACTGCTCAGCAGCGTTCTCGGGCACAATGATCTCGCGTGGGTCAAGGCTTTCGAAGGCGGCGAAGAGGTTTTCTGGTTTTATTTCAGAGGAGAGGAAAAATTCGCCTGTGGTTAGGTCGAGCCAGGCGGCGTTGAGCGCTTTTTTACCGAGAGAGAGTGAGAGCAAGAAGTGATTGCGCTGGGCGTCGATCTGAGTGTCCGCTAGCCGCGTGCCAGGGGTAATGATACGGGTGAGCGCGCGTTTGACTAACTTACCGGGTTGCGGCGTTTCGACCTGATCGCAGATGGCGATTTTGATGCCTTGATCGAGTAGCTTTTGAATGTAGCCGTCGGCGGCATGAAAGGGGATGCCAGCCATGGGCATGCCGTGTCGGTGGGTTAGAGTGATGCCGAGCAGTTTTGCGCCCCATTCGGCGTCTTGCTTAAAGATCTCGTAGAAGTCTCCGAGCCGAAACATGAGCAGCGTATCGTCCGCGAGTTTTGCACGGATCTCGTGCCATTGCTGCATCATGGGGGTGAGTTTCTTTGATTTCTCGGAGGACATGAAAGTGTCGATACAAGTGATTCAGTGCCACAGATCAACCCTGATGCACACAGAATTCTAAACATGAGGTTGAATCTGAGTCAGGATACCTCCATCTCTTATTTTGCCTATGGCAGTTCCCTTACATTCTCTGCGTTTTGAAAATTCTGCTGAGCCGGCACTGGTCATCCTGCACGGCTTACTCGGTTCTTCGCGTAACTGGTCGACAATCGGAAAAGCGCTGCAAGATCGCTTCGATGTGCATGCACTTGATCTGAGGAATCATGGTAGTTCGCCACATGCGGGCGCCATGCGGTGGGCAGATATGAGTGCGGATTTGCAGGCGTATGTTGATCGGAACAAGATCGAATCGATGATACTGATGGGGCACAGCCTTGGTGGCAAGGTGGCCATGCGCTACGCCTGTGAAAATCCCGCGGTGGTCAAAAAACTTATTATCGTCGACATTGCGGCTAAACTCTATCCGCCACATCACGATAATGAGTTTCGTGCGATGAAGCGTATTGCGACCGCTGAGCTGACTAGCCGAAAAGAGGCTGAAGAGTTGCTCGAACCCATAGTGCCGGACTGGGCGATGCGCCAGTTTTTGCTCACCAACCTTGTGCGCGCGGAGGCTTCAGGCGGCCTCAACTGGCAGGTCAATCTAGAGACGCTACAGGCAAGCTTACCGCACCTACGGCAGAACTCGCTCCTCGAGACCGACCGCTGTGAGCAGCCTGTGCTTCTCGTGCGTGGTGCCAACTCAGATTTTATCGACGATAGTGACGCTGAGAAAATGCGATACTGGTTCCCTCATTTGCGCGAAGAGATCGTCCCCAGTGCAGGGCACAATGTGCATGTAGAAAACCGTAAGGGCTTCCTAGAGGTTCTCGACGCATACTTGCAGTAATTCGGCGGTTAAACTTTGCAAGTGCGCACCTTCTGGTTTTCATGTCATATACATGACGATCTGTTCCCAGTCTGAAGCTGACAAGGTGGCCGCTGCTGGCTTTGCCGAGGTGTATACGCCAGTGAAATCCTACCTCGATGAGCTCGACGTGTTCTTGCAATTGCAAGTGTCCAAACTGGAGCCAGAGATCCAGGAGCATGTGCGCTACGTATTTGGGCACGGTGGTAAACGCCTGCGTGCCATGCTCGTCGCCTACAGCGGGCGGGATGGTCCTGCAAAAAATCGCGCCGATGCCCTCGTACGCCTAGGTTCTGTGATCGAACTCGTTCATCTTGCTACGCTTGTGCACGACGACATCCTCGACGAAGCTGATACGCGCCACCGCCAAGAAACAGCGGCCAAAAAGTTTGGCCCTGCCGCTGCCGTGCTGATCGGCGATGTGCTTTTTTCTCACGCACTTGAACTAGCCGCTGAATTTGATACCAATGAGATTTGTCGAGCAGTTGCACAGGCTACCGCCAGGGTCTGCGCAGGTGAGATCGCGCAGACCTACCAGCGCGGCGAGGTAAACTACAGTCGTGATTTTTACTTTCGCGTGATTCAACTTAAAACTGCTGAACTTTTCGAAGTGGCTTGTCGCCTTGGTGCGACAGTCGCTGGGCACCCAGTCGAGTTTAGCGAGGCCGCGGGTCTCTTTGGCCGCCATCTTGGTATCGCCTACCAGATATTCGATGACCTTGTCGATCTTTACGCCGACGAGTCAATGATCGGCAAGACACTTGGCACCGACCTCGCCAAGGGTAAATTTACCCTTCCGCTGCTGCTTTTGTTGGAAAAGCTCCCTGCCGAAGAACGCGATTCTTTAATCGCTCGTTTTAAAGAAGGCGACAAGACCGTGGTTGCCGATTTTACCACGCGGCTTCAGGACTTTCCCATCTTTGACGAAGTAGTGACTGTTTTTGAGGCGGAGCTGTTCAAGGCGACCAGTGCAGTTGCGCCTTTTGTCGATCTGCCTCCGGTATCCGCCATGCAAAAGATTGCAGATTTAGTACGTGCTCAGGTTGGGCGAATTGGTTAATCTGGCGACTGTGCATGTTGGGCTTTCACAGGGTGGTGTAATCGCGTTTTTGAGATTATGTCCCCAAACATTCGCCGATTTCCATTGCCAGCGGGCGCCGCTACGAATACCGTATCAACTATACATCTATCCTCGCATGCGTCATTGACGAACCCTCAATAGGGTGTTCTCCGTTTGCTGAGTCAATTTCTTACAGTTTATGGACATTGCAATTGTCACAGGCGCCGATACACCTCTCGGGTACAGCCTTATCCAACGCTTGGTTCGCCAAGGTTATCGGGTTCATGGGATTGGAAATAACTTTTCCAAAGTAACTTTTGCCGACCCTCAGTTTTTCGCTCACCCTTTGGACCTGACCGACTTGCCCGGCGTTACTGAGACGCTGGACAAAATCCTTAAAAAAGAGAATTCTCTCGATCTTTTAATTCACGCGATTGATGTCACTCCTGGTGCGGCCTTAGAAAAACTGCCCGTCGGCAACCTCGAAGCCATCCTAAAGATCGGTTTGCTCGGGCCCGTCATGTTGACGCGTCTCTCCTTACCTAATCTCCTGCGTTTCCGTGGGCAGTTGATTAACGTCATACCTGCCAACAAGAGTGGCGCTCCAGCAAGTGCGGTTAACGCGCTAATAGAAGGTGGCTTGCGCGAGATGAACCGCGCGCTTTTCGACATCGCCCGCGACGCTGGTCTGCGCGTGACGAATCTGATCCTTCGTCAAAATTCTGAGCCCGACGCGCTTTCCGTGCAAAGTAGCCAACAGACCCATATCGACCTCGAAGATGTGGCGCGCGCAGTCGAACATTTGCTTGATCCTAACTACGCTAACGTTCCTGCCGAACTGGTGCTGCATCCACGCAGCAGTGCCCATTCTGAGCGTGTTTTGCCAAAAGTGGTCGTGCCCTTAGATCCTTACGCCGAAGTCGTGCTGCCGCCGACTGCCTACTGCCCGCCTGAGCAGTCAAAAATCCCGACTCAGGAAAAGGTGACAGTTGAGCGCACGATTCCATACACCGACGACGAGATGGAGGATAAGATTGCTGCTGCCATTGAGGATTTTGAGTCCAACCCACAGATACATGAGCGTGAGGGGAAGATGTCCTTAAAACAGAACAGTCAGGAAGGCAATGAGCCTGCTGGGAAAAACAAGCGCCGTCGAGGCCGCCGCCGTAGCGGACGAAACCGAAATAGAGATAGAAAGTCAGATCAAGCAGATGGCGCAGTATCTCAGGAAAGTCAGAAGGGGGACTCCAAGTCAAAGCAGGGCACCCCTAAGCCTGCAGGGAAGAGTCCAAAACCCAAGCAGAAGAGTATAGAACCCAAGCGGAAACCCAGTTCTAAGAAAGAGCCGGCGAAGAAGGCTGCTAAGAAGCATACCAAGAAAGCAGTGACCAAGCCTTCGACGCGATCTGCTTCGAAAAAAACCGCGAAGAAGGTCGCCGCAAAAAAGGTGGCAAGAAAGTCGGCCAAGAAGTCAGCTAGAAAAACGGCGATCAAAAAAGCTACGAAAAAGAAAGCAGCAAAGGCGAAATAATTACAGTGGCACGTGTGTTTTTCGCGCCAGTGAGGAGAATGGCTCTGTAGGGCACGGTCGAGCTCGCAAGCTATTGGTCCAGCAACTCATCAATCGCTTTGATGGCCTTGCTAAGGCGCAATGGCTCATCTCCGTTAAGTTGTAAATAGGGCAGCTTTAATTTTTCCAAGCTATCCCTGAACATCGAGTGCAGCTTTTTGCGTGCACTTGGGCTATCGCGCTGACCAGAATCGTCTTCCCATTCGATGCCATCAGGCGAGCAGAGTAAGTAGAGCGTATAGTCGCGTTTTAGAAAGACCTCGTTGACCCAATCACTGCTGGTCTCAAAGTAGTGATTGGCGTAAATGATTGACGATAATAGATTGGTGTCGTGGATGACAAAACGCTTCGACTTTGCCCAGCCAGCATCTTCGGCGGCGATCTGTCCGCAAAAAATCTCTTCTAGGTCTGCTTGGATTAATTCGCGGTCGAGCTGGTCAACATAACTGCGCACGAACTCACTCGTCCAGGGCTCGCTGTAGTGGCACGAGAGTGCTTGTGCAAGAGTGCTTTTACCCGTGCACTCGGCACCCGTTAAAACAATACGCTTCATGGCTTTAATTAGGCGGTCTTTTTGATAATCGTCTTCCATTCGTTCCATCCTTTGATGGCCAGAAAGATGAATGCGGCAAATAGAACCACGCTTGGCCAGATGCGGTCGATTAAGAAAAAACTTAGGTAGACTGTGTCAGCGAGCATCCAAAAAATCCAGTTTTCGATAAACTTGCGGCTGAGCATCCATTGCGCGCAGAGCGCACATGTGGCCGCGAAGGCGTCATAATAGGGGAGACGTGCTTCTCCCGTTAGTTCCAGTAAAAATCCTAGCCCCAAGGTACCCATGCAAATAAATGCCGCTACGATCCAGCGATACGCCGGCGCTAGATGGGAGATGCGGATCTCGCGATCGCTCTTCTTTGATGACTTAGACCACCCAAACCAGCCGTAGGCAGCCACAAGCGCAAAAATAACATTCATGCCTGCAAAGGCGTAGTAGCCGCCGCGAAAGCTTATATGAACGTAGGCGGCATAGCATAAAATAAAGAGCGGCCAGGCTAAGATCTTCTCCTTAATACTCAAGTAGACGCCGACAATGCCGGTAAGCATAGCGAACCAGTCGATGAGAGTGATTGCACTGAGCTGTGTTAATAAATGGCCCATGTGAACGCCTTAATCAGCGTCGTATACTTTGACTTTTTGCCACTGTTCCTTGTGGACCGCGATAAAGTTCTGGTGTTTTTCGTGCGCTTGGTAGGCGTCGTGTGCGAGCACGTCTTTTAAGATGACGGTCAGACAAAAGTCGTAGCTCTTGTCGCAAACGGTGCGCTCGGCTACAGAGGCAGGCCTGCCGATGAAGACCGAATCGGCGTGCTCGATTTCTTTGAGGCTTTCAAGCCCCATGCGGAAATTGGCTCTCTGTGTGCCGTCGAGGTCTTTGCGTAGCCAGAAGAATACAGTGTGAACCAGCATAGCTTTCGTCGTTTTGGGGTGAATTATAGGATGCCTTCGATGATTTGGCGAAGCTCAGCATGGGTGCGGGCAACGGGTAGCTCCGGGCGTTCAATAGTGAGTCGCTCGGGTGGGCAGAAGAGTGCTCGGTTGTCAGCTACATCGATCATAGAAAGGTCGTTGTAAGAATCGCCCGCCGCAAAGGTATCAAATTTGAGCGCCTTGAAGGCTTCGACCGCCTTGCGCTTGTGGTCTTTCATACGGAGGGTGTAGTCGGCTATGCGACCCGACTCATCGATTACTAGATCATGGCAAAAGAGAGTGGGGTGCCCGAGCTTGGCCATGAGGGGCCCTACAAATTGGCGGAAAGTGTCGGAAAGGATCACAAGGCGCGTCTGCGAGGTGACCCATTCGACGAATTCCGCGGCACTCGGCATCGGATCAAGCGTGCCGATGACTTCCTCTATATCGGTTAGCTTGAAGCCCTCCTTGTCAAGAATGTTCAAGCGGTAGCGCATTAGCACGTCGTAGTCTGGCTCATCGCGAGTGGTGCGTTTGAGCGCCTCGATGCCGGTCTTTTCCGCAAATGCGATCCAGATTTCGGGAATCAATACTCCCTCTAAGTCGAGACAAACGATATTCATTCCTTTAAACCGTCATAAAGCTCTCTAGAGTCAATCCCTTATGATCGTAGTACACACTTGCCACTCATTGGGTCTTTGACCATG
>PKCJ01000088.1 GCA_002862945.1 Opitutia bacterium
ACCCGCTTGGCGCGAGCTTACAATACGACTATGCCCAGCAGTGGTAAGATCCTCTCTGGCGGTGTTGAAGCCAACGCCCTACAAAAACCAAAGCGCTTCTTCGGCTCCGCCCGTAACATTGAAGACGGCGGTAGCTTGACCATTATAGCGACTGCGCTGGTCGAGACGGGCAGTAAGATGGATGAGGTCATTTTCGAGGAGTTTAAAGGCACTGGAAATATGGAGCTACACCTCGACCGTGGCCTTTCCGACAAACGGATCTTCCCTGCGTTGAGTATGGATAAGAGCGGCACCCGGAAGGAAGAACTACTCTACCATCCCGACGAAATGCTCAAAATTTATTCATTGCGTAGGGCAATGAAGGGCTTACCTTCTACAGATGCTATGGAAATGCTTATTCAGCGAATCAAGAAGACCAATACTAATGCGGAGTTCTTGATGAGCGTAGCTCGTTAATTGTCTATCATCACCATTTTCTACCCACCCCGATCATCATCTATCTGTGACCTCCGCCGACGAATTCGTTCTCCAACTATTAACTGACAAAGGGTTACTTGAAGAGAGTACTATTGAGACTGCGCGTGCCAAGGTAAACGAGTCCGAGCATGACGGTAGCGAAGACACTGCTGCGCTTGAGGCGCTCGTCGCCGACCAAAGTGTCAGTCAGCAGCAGATCGCGGATGTGCTCGCCGATGAGTTTAACATGGAGACAGTCAATCTGGCCGATGTTCGTGTCTCGGCTGAGGCGCTAGAGGTGGTGCCTTTCGAGATCGCTAATCGTTACAAGGTCATTCCTCTTGAAGTGGATGACAGCGAAGCCGAACTCGCCGTATTTGACCCGCTCGATATGGACGCGATCGATAGCATTAGTCATGTTATTAAGCGCTCAATCACTTGCCGGGTCGCGCCGCTTGAAGAAATCGATAAAGCCATCCATCAATACTACGAAGGTGCCAGAGCAGGCGCTGTGGACGACATCTTCTCTGGGATTGAAGACCCCGATGCCGCTCCCAGTCAAATTGATCTTCCCTCCGGCGAAGATGCTAGCGAAGAAGAAGCGCCAATCATTAAGTATGTCCACATGGTAATCTCTGAAGCGCTCAAACGCCGTGCATCTGATATTCACATGGAACCTCTGGAGAAACGCTTTCGTGTTCGCTACCGCATCGACGGGGTGCTTCATGAAGTGGAAAACCCACCCAAGCGCCTACAGCCTTCCATCGTTTCTCGCATTAAGCTGATGTCCAATGTCAGCATCGCTGAAAAGCGTGTGCCGCAGGATGGACGTATTAACCTTAACGTCGGTGCCAAGATTATAGACCTTCGTGTTTCAACCCTGCCGACCGCTTTTGGCGAGAGTATCGTTATGCGTATTCTCGATAAGGAGAGCCTGAGTCTCGGTCTGCCCCAGCTTGGTTTCTTTGGCGACGACCAAGCCGTGTTCGAGAAAATCATCGCACTGCCCGATGGTGTCTTCCTCGTCACTGGGCCTACCGGTTCGGGTAAGTCGACCACTTTGTATTCGGCGCTCAACTGTATCAATCACCCCGACCGAAAGATCATCACTGTTGAAGACCCTGTTGAGTATGAGATGCCCGGCGTCAATCAGGTGCAAGTGCGCCGTGATGTCGGTATGACTTTCTCCTCCGCCCTGCGCTCGATGCTACGCCAAGCGCCCAACATTATCATGGTTGGGGAGATCCGTGATAAAGAAACCGCCGAAATAGCGATCAATGCTGCCCTAACCGGGCACATGGTTTTCAGTACTCTGCACACTAATGACGCGCCCAGCGCAGTCAGTCGCCTCATTGATATCGGCATTAAGCCCTTCCTTGTAGCCGCCGCCGTACGTGCCGTGCTTGCCCAGCGTCTAGTGCGCCGTAACTGCCCTAGTTGCCGCGTTCCCTGCGAGCATGATGAAAAGCTTTTGAACTCGCTCGGCATTCGCTCTGACCAGATCACAGATGCTTCCTTCATGAGGGGCAAGGGTTGCCTAAAGTGCAACGGCACAGGCTTCCGTGGCCGAGTCGGTGTCTTCGAGATGTTCCAAGTCAATGAAGAACTCCAGTCGATGATTTACGAAGAGGCGAGCCTCGTTGCTCTACGCGATAAAGCTCGCGAAATGGGTATGCGCAACATGCGAGAAGATGGCATTCGCAAGGTTATAGGTGGTATTACGACACCGCAAGAAGTTCTCCATGCCACTGTGTCCGATTCTATTTAACCAACTCTGATTACGATGAGCTATGAAATGAATGACCTTTTGGAACTGATGATCGACCAAGGCGCATCAGATCTTCATATTGAAGTCAATCAGCCGCCGACGCTTCGTATTAGCGGATCAATGCTTCCTGTCGATGGGCCGAAGCTCGACCCCGAAGATGCTGAGGCTTTGATGAAGTCCATTACCTCGGAAACCAATCAGGAACAAGTCATGGCTACCGGCGGGGCCGACTTCGGCTTTGCTTACCAAAGCAAAGCTCGTTTTCGTGTAAGTGTTCTGCGCTCCAAGGGTCACTTCGGTCTCGTGCTTCGCCAAATCCCAAATGACCTTCTTTCCCTTAGCGATATTGGCCTGCCTGATACAATCTTAGAATTGATTAACCGCCCACGTGGGCTCATACTCGTAACGGGACCTACTGGTTCTGGTAAGTCTACCACGCTGGCATCAATGATCAACTGGATCAACGAAAACCACGACGGCCACATCATCACGATTGAAGATCCGATTGAGTATTTTCACGATCATAAAAAGTGTATCGTTACTCAGCGCGAAGTGGGGAATGACGTCGCCTCCTTTTCTTCCGCAATTCGCGGTGCACTACGACAAGACCCTGATGTCATCCTCGTCGGGGAGATGCGCGATCTCGAAACGATTGAGGCCGCCATAGGTGCAGCCGAGACTGGTCACTTAGTCTTTGCCACTTTGCATACTACTGGCGCGGCACGCACCGTTGACCGTATTATCGACGCCTTCCCTGCAGATATGAAGGATCAAATACGCACGCAACTCGCCTCCTCAATCATCGCAGTTATTTCTCAAGTGCTTTGTAAGAAAACTGGCGGCGGACGCATTGCCTCATTTGAGATCATGGTTACTACCACGTCGATCGCGCAGCTTATCCGCGAGAACAAAACCTTCCGCATAAATTCTGACATACAGACTGGTGCCAGTCGCGGTATGATCGGCCTCGACGCGCACCTGCTCAGCCTTTTTAACCGTAACTTGATAAGTGCAGACGAAGCACTCGGTAAATCCCAGACCCCCGATACGATGCGCGCTAAGTTACTCGAAAATGGAGCAACTCTTACGACTTAAATTATTCCTCAACCCTGAAGATTCACAGATCCTACCTCGATGTTCGAAGATCATAACGATACAGTTTACGAAATAATTAAAGGTGCCAGCCTGCTCGAACCAGCTCAACTTGAAGAGCTCAATGAGTCGCACCTCCACACTGGCAAGTCGCTAGCCGACGCCGTGATTGACTCTGAAGTAGTCGATCGCGAGCAGGTTCTCTCCGCTGTCGCGGAGTATCTCGGCTATGAGTATTTGGCTACCCCGCCGAATATGGTGAAAGAGGATATTGCTAGCGCCGTGCGAGCCAGTGTGGCTCGCATGTATGCCGTGGTTCCCTACGAGGTCAGCGATACCTCCGTCTCCTTACTCGCGCAGGATCCTTTTAATCCTGCGATCATCGATGATCTCACCTTTACCTTAAATAAAGACATCACTATCGTTGTTTGTAATCCTGAGCATATTGATTCCCTCCTCATTGCGACCTACGGCGAGGAAGATTCATCGATTGACGATATTCTAGGCGATCTTGGCGAAAGCTTTACTGAGTCCCAGGATGATCTCTCTGAGGGCGATCTTACGGACATGGCGAACCAAACGCCGATCATCCGCTTCGTGAACCTCGTGCTTCAGCAGGCAATTAAGGATAAAGCATCTGACGTCCACTTCGAACCCTTCGAAGACCAGTTCCGCATCCGCTACCGGATCGACGGTGCTCTTTACGAGATGGCGCCTCCGCCAAGGAATCTGGCCGTTCCCGTGACCTCGCGCGTTAAAGTGCTGTCCAACATGAACATCTCCGAAACACGGATTCCTCAGGATGGTCGCATTAAGATGACCATCGCAGGTCGCCCTGTGGATCTTCGTGTATCGACATTACCAACGCAGTTTGGCGAGTCCGTGGTGCTCCGTGTCCTCGATAAGTCGGTGGTCAACCTCGACCTCGAAGCACTCAGTTTGCCCGACGATATTTTACAAACGATTCGGGACCTTGTGGATCGTCCCAACGGTATATTTATTGTAACCGGCCCTACTGGATCCGGTAAGACCACTACACTCTACAGTGCGCTGCGCGAGGTTAACAGCGTCGAGACTAAGATTCTTACAGCCGAAGATCCCGTAGAGTATGAGATTGACGGCATTATGCAGGTTGCGGTGAACCACAAAGTAGGCCTCGACTTTTCTCGTGCACTCCGCGCCTTCCTCCGTCAAGACCCTGACAAGATCATGGTCGGTGAGATTCGTGACTTGGAGACCGCGCAGATCGCTGTGCAAGCCTCCCTAACGGGACACGTTGTTCTGAGTACGCTTCACACCAATGATGCACCAGGTGCTGTCACCCGCCTTATTGATATGGGCTTGGAGCCCTTCCTCATTTCAGCCTCATTAGAAGCTATTCTCGCGCAGCGCCTCGTTCGTCGCATCTGCCCCAATTGTCGCACCGCTTACGAGCCAAGCCAAGAGCTCATCGAAATGCTCGACGTCGATCCGCTCGAAATTGCCGATAAAGATTTCTTCTACGGCGATGGTTGTGCCGAATGTAGCAACACTGGCTATCGCGGCCGTGTAGGTCTCTTTGAAATGATCGTTGTGTCCGACGCCATTCGTGAATTGATTAATAATCGCGCTCCTACGCTTACTATTAAACAAAAAGCGCTTGAGCAGGGGATGCGAAGCTTGCGTGATGACGGCTTACGCGCCATTTTTGACGGTAATTCTACAATTGAAGAGGTTCTTAAATATACATAAACATCCATATTCCCCATGGCAAAATTCAAATATTCGGCGATTGACGCCAACGGTAAGCAAAAGACCGGCACGGTCGAAGCGGCCAGTCAGGACGAAGCGAGTTCAAAACTCAGCGCTTCCGGCTTGATGCCCACAAAGATCACCGACGCAGGCGGCGGTGCCACTGCGAAAGCAGCTCCTAAAAAAGGCGGCAAAAAATCTAAGAAGTCGGGTGGTGGCTTCGGTAAAGTCATCAAAGCAGAGGAACTCACTACCTTTACGCGTCAGCTAGCGACACTTCTGGATGCTGGCCTGCCTCTACTCAGGGCGCTCGAAGTGATGATCCGCCAAGAGAAAAACGTTCGCTTTAAAGCGATCCTAGAGCAGATCGCTGATCAAGTTAAGTCTGGTAATTCCTTTTCCGACGGACTTACGCAGCATCCAAAGATTTTTGACCGTCTATACGTCAATATGGTGCGTGCTGGTGAAGCCGGCGGTGTGCTTGACGTTGTGCTCGCGCGTCTCGCGGGCTTTATGGAAAAGGCATTGAAGACCAAGAAAAAGGTTAAAGCAGCCATGGTCTATCCAATCGTGGTCGTCGGTGTCGCTGTTTCGATTGTGGCGCTCCTTATGGTCGTAGTGGTTCCCAAGTTTGAGACTATCTTTGAGGATATGCTCGAAGGTGCCGCACTACCGGGTCCAACACAGCTCGTGGTCGGCGTCAGCAATTTCATGAGTGGAAATATATGGTGGACCATCATCATTCTGGCCATCGGTTTCTTTGCCTTTAAGTTCTTCATGAATACGTCTGTTGGTTCAAAGATGTTCAACTGGCTATCGATCAACACCCCCAAGGTCGGCGATCTAGTGCGTAAGGTGAACATCGCTCGCATCACTCGTACCTTCGGTACGCTCCTCTCCAGTGGTGTTCCTATCTTGCAGTCGATCACAATCACTAAGGATATTACTGGTAACAAATTCTACGAAAATGCACTTACTCGTATTCACGACAGCGTGCGTGATGGTGAGTCTCTGGCCGCACCTATGTCACGCGAGTCCATTTTCCCCAATATGGTCACCAGTATGGTCGACGTGGGTGAAGAGACGGGTGAGCTTGCTGAGATGCTTAATCGAGTGGCGGATAACTATGACGAAGACGTAGACAACGCCGTGGCCGGGATCACTTCGATCATCGAGCCCGTCATGATCGTGTTCCTCGCGGTCGTCGTCGGTTTCATTGTCATCGCGCTCTTCCTGCCCATCGTTGAGATCATTAAGCAACTCACTGGCTGATCCTGTCGAAAAGGTTTTTTTAAAGCCCGCAGCGCGCCGTGCCTGCGGGCTTTTTGTTTTCAAGCTTGAAAGCCGCGCGGTGGACCACACCGTTGACTACTCTCATATTTTTACTTCATGTCTGAGATCGCTAAAGCCTACGAACCGAAAGAAGTCGAACAACGCTGGTATGCCAATTGGCTTGAGGCTGGATGCTTCAAAGCTGAGGCGGACTCCGCTAAGGAGCCCTACGCAATCATGATTCCACCGCCCAATGTGACGGGCATGCTGCACTTGGGGCACGTTCTGGACAACACGCTACAAGACATCTTCGTTCGCCGTGCTCGCTTAGAGGGTAAGGCAGTGCTTTGGCAACCAGGCACCGACCATGCGGGTATCGCTACGCAAACCAAGGTCGAGAAGCAACTAAGCGAGGCGACTGGTCAGACGAAATATGACCTAGGGCGTGAAGCCTTTCTCGACAAAGTCTGGGATTTTCGTGAAGAGTCGGGTGGGGTCATACTCAATCAACTTCAAAAGCTCGGCGCATCTTGCGACTGGGATCGCACCAGCTTCACATTGGATGAGGATTACTCAAAGGCAGTCTTAGACGCCTTTGTTAAATTCTACAAACGCGGTTACATTTATCGCGGTAAGCGCATGGTGAATTGGTGCCCTGCTACCAGCACTGCGATCTCCGACGAAGAAGTTAATATGAAGCCGCAGAACGGCTTTTTTTTCAAAATGCGTTACGAGCTCGTCGAAGCAGACGGTGCGCGCACGCACCTGGAAATTTCAACTACCCGTCCTGAGACGCTGATGGGCGACTCCGCCGTAGCCGTCCACCCGGAGGATGAACGCTATAAGCACCTAATCGGTAAGACGGTCTGGCGTCCCTTCCCCAGAGCTAAAATCCCCATTATCGGCGACGAATATGTTGACCGTGACTTCGGCACTGGCTGCCTCAAAGTGACACCTGCGCATGACAAGAACGACTTCGAAATCGGGCAACGCCACAATCTTGAGGTGATCGAAGTGATCGACGCTGGGGGTAAGCTTAATGATCTCGCGGGAAAAGAATTTGATGGAATGGATCGTTTCAAAGCCCGCAAAGTAGCCGCGCAGAAGCTAGAGGAAATGGGCCTGCTGCTCGAGCGAGAACCCTATGAAAATACCGTTGGATTTTCCGAGCGTGGCGACGTGCCGGTTGAACCGCGCCTCTCAGAGCAGTGGTTCCTCAAATACCCAAAGGTCGAGGAAGCCAAGCGTGCGGTTGAAAATGGCACTATTAAATTTCATCCTGATCGTTGGAAAAAGACTTACCTCCACTGGCTTAATGGTATTCAAGATTGGTGCATTAGTCGCCAACTCTGGTGGGGGCACCGCATCCCTGTCTGGTATAAAAAAGGAATGGAGCGAATGGCGCTCGACTTTGAAAATCCCGACCACGTCCACGTTTCGGTCGAAGGTCCGGCTGATCCCGAAAACTGGGAGCAAGAAGAAGATGTGCTCGACACCTGGGCGTCCTCCTACCTCTGGCCAATGGCTAATCTAGGTTGGCCGAATCCGACAGAAGCCCAGCAGAAGGAGCTCGATTTTTGGTATCCGACTTCCACTCTGGTTACAGGTTTCGATATTATCTTTTTCTGGGTTGCCCGTATGATAATGGCGGGCATCGAACTCTATGGGGACGATAGCAAAGATCTGACCGACGAACAGATCGCAAAGCGTATCCCTTTTAAAAACATTTTTATTCACGGTCTCATCCGTGACGAGAAGGGGCGTAAAATGTCGAAATCCCTCGGCAACTCGCCAGATCCACTTGATTTGATCGTGAAATATGGCGCAGATGGCCTTCGTTTCGGAATCTGCAACATAGCACCTTCAGGTTCTGATATTCTGTTTTCTGAAGAGCGCATCCAGATCGGACGCAACTTTTGTAATAAACTCTGGAACGCCGTGCGTTTTCGGCAGATGAGTGGTCCCATGGCCGACAACTCGAGCTTCGAGGCTATTATAAGCCGTATCCATCCGGATCTGTTCGACGATTACGATCACTGGATTTTGGGTCGCCTCCATCATGTCACTGCCGACCTCGAAAAGTGCTTTGCCAACTTCGAGATTGCGCCGCTCACTCACCAGATTTACGCTTTTTTCTGGGGAGACTTCTGTGACTGGTATGTGGAAGCCTCCAAGGGAAAACTTAAGGCTAGCGAAGAGCTACGTGATAATTGCCTCGCCATTCAAGACCTTGTTATTCGTCAGGTATTGCAATTAGCTAGTCCTATCATTCCGCACATTACCGAGGAACTGTGGGAGGGCTTGGGCTATGGCGAAGTGGTCGCTTACATACAAAACACCCCGCTTACAAATGCCATGACCCTCGAGGAGCGTGTTCCTGTAGACAACGATTCTATCGGTCGTGTGACTAATCTGCAGGAGCTTATCTCGCAAGCACGGGCGCTCAAAGCCCAATACAACCTAGCTAATAAGCGTGATGTCGTCGTTTTTCACGGCGCCGAAGGTATCGCAGCCTCTGTTATTGCTGAAAACTCTAGCATGATTCAAACACTGGCAGGATTGGGTAGTCTTGAGACCCTAGGCGAGAAGTCGGCTGATGGCTTACCCGCTATCGTGACACCGCTTGGAACCCTCTATCTAGATTTGACTAGTAGCATCGATGTTGAAGCGGAGAAAACACGCCTGGCTAAGGAGCTCGAAAACTTGAACAAGCTTGTCGCCGTTGGTGAGAATAAATTAAAGAATCAAAAGTTCGTCGAAAGCGCGCCCGAGAAGGTTGTCGCTGGTGCTCGCAAACAGTTAGCAGAGACGACCGAAAAGCGCGACGAGACACAGCGTATTTTGGAAGGCCTGTAATCAAATCAAAGTCTGGCTTTTTAACTGATGTCGAGTCGCTTATAGTTATTTAGCTTTTAGTGAGATCAGCATGAAAAAACGCACTCCCAAACAGGAGCGCGTTTTGTATACAGAAGATATATCGTTGGCTACGGCTGCGCAGGGATTTCTTCTACGTCCCCATGAGGGATGCGATACTGGGATCAATTGGCAGATGCGAGTTACGGTTGACCTTTCTAAAATCTAAGGCACGGATTTGTATTATGGTCGATTCGCTAGAAGGCTACAGCTTCGGGGCACTAGAGCAAATGCTCTCCAGTGCCGGGGTAAACCCAGTGCACGCAAAGCCGCTCTTTAGCGCCGTCCAACGTCGACTGGTGAGTAAAGATTTAAGTGCATCAGAAGGAATCTTGCCGCCCGTCGCTCGCTGGCTCTCTACGGGGGATGCGCCCGTTCTCTGCCCTACGAAACAGACGCATTGCAGTCCGAGCGTCGATGGCTGCACCGAGAAGTATGTGCTTCGTCTCGCCGATGGTGCCGAGGTCGAGGCAGTGCGGATGGGGTTTCCGGGCAGATTTACTGCCTGCCTTAGTACCCAGGTCGGATGCGCGATGGGCTGTGTCTTTTGCGCAACGGGGCAGATGGGTTTTTCTCGGCATCTTACCACAGGCGAGATTGTGGCGCAGGCCCATCACCTTGAGCGCGGCCTACGCGTGAGTCACGGCGAACGTTTGCGCAACATCGTGATGATGGGAATGGGCGAACCATTACATAATTTTGAACCCGTGATGGAGGCACTCGGTATTATAACAGACAACCGTGGTCTGAACATCGGACCTGCTCGGGTCGCCATCAGCACGGTGGGTCATATTCCAGGTATTTTGAAACTGGCGCGTCATCCCAAACGCTACTCACTCGCGGTCAGTCTACATGGTGCGAGTGATGAAGAACGCGGGAAACTAATCCCAGTTAATAAGAAGTGGCCACTAGCTGACCTCATTGATGCTTGTCGTGAATATACTGCAATTAAACGGGCGAGGGTGTTCTTTGTCTGGACATTAATTGGTGGGGTTAATGACAGTAAGGATCATGCGCTTCGACTGGCAGAACTCCTCAAAGGCATCGATGCGCATGTTAACTTAATCCCACTAAATGCAACCGAAGCTTACGAAGGTGAAACTCCCGATGAGACGAATGTTCGCGAGTTTCAAGGTATTATTCAAGCGTCTGGCTTACCCAGCACTATACGCCAAAGGCGAGGAATCGATGTGGCCGCTGGCTGCGGACAACTAAAGGCTAGACGTTTAAGTAAGTAGTAGCCCTGCCTTAAGTCCTACGCTTTCGGACAGCAGTTGCTAGCGTCTCAAGGATAGCTTCAGTTGCGAGAAAATCGATGCAGGCGTCGGTGATACTCTGTCCGTAAGTGCTATTACCGTCGGACTCGTAGTCTTGGCGACCAGCGACGAGATGGCTTTCTAGCATGACGCCAGCGATTCCTTTTTGACCCCTAGCAATTTGCTCGGCCAAAACGCGAGCGACTTCGCTCTGACGAGTGTAGTCTTTGTTGCTGTTACCGTGGCTGCAATCGACGACTATATAAGGCGGTAAATTGTCGCCCGCTAGCCGATCGAGAATCGGCTCGATGCTTTGGGCTTCATAATTAGGCCCTGTGCGATTGCCGCCGCGTAAAATGACATGGGCGTCTGGGTTGCCAGTGGTTTGGAAAATGGCAGTCGCACCCTCCTTGGTAACAGACGGGAACCAATGTGCTTGACCCGCAGAGCGGGCGGCATCGATTGCAATCTGCACGTTGCCGCTAGTACCGTTTTTAAACCCGACAGGCATAGAGAGACCAGAAGCGAGTTCTCTATGGATCTGGCTCTCGGTGGTACGTGCACCAATAGCAGACCAAGCTATGGCATCGGCGATAAATTGTGGTATGATGGTGTCGAGAAATTCGGTACCCGTGGGAAGTCCGATTTCGCACACATCAATCAGCAGTTTACGCGCAATGCGCAGACCCTGGTTGATTTTGAAGCTACCATCGATCTCTGGGTCGTTAATTAAACCCTTCCAGCCGACCACTGTACGCGGCTTTTCGAAGTAGGTCCGCATGATGATTTGCAAGTCATCTTTGTATCTTTCTCGCAGAGGCAACAGACGCTCGGCGTATTCGAGTGCCGCTTTAGTTTCGTGGATCGAGCAGGGACCACACACCACACACAGGCGGTCGTCATCGCCCCGTAGGATGGCACTACTCTCATTGCGGCCTTTTTCAATCACCGAAGTGGCCAATTTTGTGAGTGGGATTTCTTCGATTAAAATCGAGGGTGCGAGTAGTGGGCGCGTCTGTGCAATGCGTATATTGTCGTGAGGAGTCATTTTAAAAATACTTATGTAGTGCGAGTAGCGCGTAGAGGCTGAACCGGAACGATTTGTCCTAAGGGTGATTGAAGTGGTTGCCCCTTCGGCAACAGAAGAAATTAATATCTATTTGGGGATGACGTCCGATAGATTAGTAATAAACAGCATGCTTAGACTGAAGGCGTTAAAGAAAGCATGAAACCAAATAGCGACGAGTATACTTCCGGTTTTTTCATAGACCCGTGCAAGGAAGATGCCTACTAATACCAAAGGAAGAAAAGACAATAGGTTCCAGTGTATCATTGAGAAAAAGATACCGCTGGCGATCTGCGCTGGGAGCAGAGTCGTTTGGCTTTTGAGGAAACGATAAAGGCAGCCACGGAAGATCAGTTCTTCGACGATAGGTGCAAGTATGACGGCCGCGATGACGAGTAGGCCGATGGCGATAGGATCACCGCCCCCTTGAAAGAGGGTGACGAGGTCTTGTTGCTTGAGATCTTCAATGAGACCAAATCCTTCAAATCCGGATAGGACCTTGGCCCAAAGTAGCGCTGCAATCCACACGCCGGGAAGCAACATGAGGAAGAGTCGGAGCGCTTTTTTGAAAGATGTAAAGATCGAGAGCTTGGTGTTATTTAGTCGGCTTGAATAGAGGCCGGGGTAGAAACGACGGGCTCCATAGAAAACAGCCAACATAGGCAACTGAAGGCATAGCACTGCAAGCACTGCGAGCCATGGTGTTAATTCTGGTGGGCTTTCGGATACGGCAGGTGCTTCAAAAAAAAGAAGACTCGCTGCGATCTGCGCCACATAGATGAAAATAATCATCGCGCAAACAAAGATGCCGAAGTTGACCCAGCCGACTGGCCACGCGGGAGTGCCAGTATCTTGTTCAATAATACTATCAGATTTCTGAATATGGCGGATCCATAGCGCGAGGCTGCTTGCGAGAGTAAGCAAGATAGATAGCGATGCCACGATCAGTGGGGCATCGACTTGTGGGTCTGCCTGCATTTGTTATGCGTTGATGGATTGACCATCGAAGACTTGTTGCCCGTCGACGTAGGTCGATTTGACGACGCCTTTCAGCATTTTGCCATGCCATGGGCAGTTGCGTGACTTACTAAAGAATTTATTGGCGTCGACTACCCATTCTTCTTCGGGATCGAAGAGGCAAATGTCGGCAGATGCGCCCGTGCTAAGTGTGCCTGCGTCGAGTTTACAAATTTCAGCTCCCTTGTGTGTGAGTAGAGCAAGGACTTCGCTCAGACCGAGGCGCTTGCTATGGTAGAGTGTGGTCAACGAACTAGCCAGTGAGTTTTCCAGGCCGATGATACCGAAGGGCGCAGCGTCGAACTCTCGATCTTTCTCGGTGGGGGAGTGAGGTGCGTGATCGGTTGCAATGCAGGCGAGGGTTCCATCAATGAGCCCTTCAATGAGCGATTCGCGGTCGGCATCGGTGCGCAGAGGCGGGTTCATTTTAAAAACGGTATCATAGTCTCGTAAATCGGCATCGGTGAATTCGATGTGGTGTGGGCTGGCTTCACCACTTACAGTAGCTCCACGATCAATGGCGCGACGGAGTATATCAACCGAAGTAGCCGAGCTGATGTGCTGCATGTGAATGTGAGCGCCTGTGAGTTCTGCGAGGATGACATTCCGCGCCACGATGATGTCTTCAGCCGCTTTTGGCCACCCCTGAAGGCCAAGACGAAGCGACCATTCGCCCTCGTTCATGACTGCGCCTTCGGTCAGGCTGATGTCTTGGCAGTGATCCATGATGGGGAGGTCAAACATCTTGGCATACTCGACCGCACGGCGCATAATCTCGTTACTCTGCACACAAGCGCCATCATCTGTCATGGCGATGACGCCTGCTTTTTTTAGTTGGCCAGTTGGCGCGAGTTGCTCTCCTTTCATCTTAATAGTCAGGCAGCCCGTGGGATACACATGGACGACGGCTTCACGCTCCACCTTATCCATGATACGTTGAATGGTGCCTGCGTTATCACAGACGGGGCTCGTGTTAGGCATGCACACGACAGAGGTGAACCCGCCTGCCGCCGCCGCTTCGGTGCCACTACGGATGTCTTCTTTGTGCGTCTGACCCGGGTCACGGAAGTGGACGTGGATATCGACTAGACCAGGAGCGACGACGAGGCCTGTCGCATCAACTAGGGAGGCGTCGGTCTTTTGCTTGTCACTGATACTATCGACGATTTTTCCATCGACGGCAAAAATGTCACCGATTGCATCGCGCTGATTAGCTGGATCAATGACCCTGCCGTTTTTAATCCAAAGTATGTGACTCATTGATCGTATTCCTATATTTCAGTGTCTTAATATTTTAGGCGGGTAGCTCGACGGGTTGTTTGTGGTTGGCGCATGAGCAGAGATGTAGAATTGCCATGCGGATGACGATACCGTTGGTCACCTGTTGCAGAATTACGGACTGGTCGGAGTCAGCCAGTTCGGAGTCGATCTCGACGCCTCGATTGATCGGGCCTGGGTGCATGATGATCGCCCCAGCTTTAAGCCAAGCTGCTCGCTCCTTATTCAGACCGAAAGAACTGGTATATTCGCCAATTGAGGGGAAGTGCGTAGCGGTTTGTCGCTCGTGCTGGATTCGGAGCAGCATGACCGCATCGGCGCCTTCGAGTGCTGGCTGTAGTTTGTGGCTTACGGTAACGCCCATCGCCTCGAATGCTTTCGGCACGAGCGTACTAGGACCAGCGATTGTGACTTTTGCCCCGAGCTTTTGCAGGCAGATGATATTAGATCGAGCGACTCGGCTAAAAAGGATATCGCCAAGAATGGTGATCCTTTTGCCGTCGAGTGAGCCGAATTTTTCCAGTAGAGTGAAGGCATCGAGGAGCGCCTGCGTCGGGTGTGAGTGGGCGCCGTCACCTGCATTGATCACTGGGATGTCGACGACTTTGGACAAATAATTAGGCGCGCCCGAAGCAGAGTGGCGCATAATGATGATGTCTGCCTTGAGCGCTTCCATATTTCGCGCGGTATCGCGGAGGGTCTCTCCCTTGGTCAGGCTGCTAGCGCCACCAGTTACAGTGATTGTGTCTGCGCTGAGTCGGCTGGCGGCTACCTCGAAGGCGAGCCGCGTGCGGGTACTTGGTTCTAAAAAAAGATTCACCACCGTGCGGCCGTTGAGGTAGGGCTGCTTCATGTTATCCGCTTCCATTGCCTTCTTGAATGCAGTTGCGGTGGTAAAAATCGTCTCAATCTC
>PKCJ01000099.1 GCA_002862945.1 Opitutia bacterium
CTTTAAGGCACTACTCAAGAAGGAGAACCTCAGCCTCACCAAGATCGAGCCCTACACAATTGCTGCTGCGAGCCAGCGCGCACTGCCCTCTGAGTTCTTGGAGTCTGCTTTCAAACTCGGGGGCAATCGTTACTATTCCGATGCCTATGCCGTTAATGGCGGCTTTGCCGTTCTCCTTTACGAAGGAAGAATCTCCCCCGAAATCCCTGAGTACGAAGCCGTCCAATCCGAGGTCATCAACGACTACAAGACCGACGAAAAACGCCGTCTATTCAATGAAAAGGGCCAAAGCCTGCAAGCAGAACTAAAAACTAAGATCGTCCAAGGCATTGACTTTACCGAAGCAGCCAAAGCCCTTGGACTGAGCACTGCCTCCTTTGACACCTTCTCCGTGCAAGAAGCTCCGCGAGAGCTAAACCGCAGTGCCCTTCAATTAGCCCATGGCATGCAATCCGGCGAGGTCTCGCCCATGCTTACCTCTGATGGCAAAGGCATCTTCGTCTATCTTGCAAACAAGACCGTTCCCGAGATCGCCAGCGATAACGAGGAACTAAAACAAGCCGAAGACTTCCTTGCTCGCTACGCCTCTTATACTAGTGGTTCATCATTCGCTAACGAACTGGTCTACCTCGGCTTGCCCGAGGAGGTCGCAGAAGAACTTTCTGAGTAAACGAATGATGGATTGGAGTCAGTTCCAGCGTATCGATCCTCACCTCTTACTTGGCCTCATTAACACCGAGCTTCGTAACCACGCCAACTCACTCCAGGACCTCTGCCGCACACACGATATAGATCAAGCTGAACTTTGCGCCCATCTTGCAACCGCCAGTTACCACTTTTACGCGGAACAAAACCAATTCCGTTGATGTATTTATTTAAGTTCTTAATTATAATTTCTAGCACCAAGCAATTATGACAAACACACCCGCACCTGAACGCCACGAATTCCAAGCTGAGGTTAAACAAGTCCTCGATATTGTAGTTCATTCCCTCTACACCGACAAAGAGATCTTTGTTCGCGAGCTCGTCTCGAATGCCTCCGACGCCACCGAAAAGCTGCGACACAACCAAGTCGCGCAAAAGGATACCGACATCTTCGATGCTGACCTCGACCTTGAAATCCAAGTCACCTCCAACGAAGAGGCTGCCGAAATCACAATTCGTGACTTCGGCATAGGCATGACTCGTGATGAGTTGATCGAAAACCTAGGCACCATCGCACACTCTGGTTCAAAAGCCTTTCTCACCGCACTCAAAGAAAGCGGTGAACGTAATGATAATCTTATTGGCCAATTCGGCGTCGGTTTCTACTCCGTCTTCATGGTGGCCGATTCGGTCAAGGTCTACACTCGCAGTTGGCAGACCAAGGGTGAGGGCTACTGCTGGTCGAGCGATGGATCAGGCGCTTACGAGATCGAGCAAGTCGAGGGTGAACGTCGTGGTACCCGTGTCGTAATTTCGCTCAAGGATGAGTATAAGGACTTCGCGAAGAAGGGACGTATCGAAGCGATCATTAAAAAGTATTCCGCCTTCGTGCAGTTCCCCGTATTGGTGGATGGCGAGAGGCTCAACACCATCGGCGCGATCTGGCTTAAGAGTAAGAGCGACGTCTCCGAGGAAGAATACAAAGATTTCTACAAATTCCAGGCCAAGGCTTTCGACGAGCCTCGCTTTTGGCTTCACTTCAACGCCGATGCACCCCTCGAAATCAACGCCCTCCTCTACGCACCAACTGAGAATATGGAAGGCTTTGGGTTCGGACGTATGGAGTCTGGTGTAGGCCTCTACTGCCGCAAAGTGCTCATCGACAGTGAGCCAAAAAATCTCCTTCCCGACTGGCTGCGCTTCGTACGTGGCGTCGTCGACAGTGCCGACCTGCCGCTCAATATTTCCCGCGAGTCGATGCAAGATAGCACCTTGATTCAAAAACTGAACAAGGTCATCACCAAGCGCTTCCTCAAAACACTCGAAGAAAAGGCCAAAAAAGAGCCCGAAGTATATAACGATTTCTGGAGTAGTTTCGGGCTCTTCCTAAAAGAGGGTGTGACTACCGATTTCACTCACCGCGATCAGTTACTCAAGCTCCTTCGCTACGAATCCTCTTACACCGAAGAAGGCACCAACACCAGCCTAGCCGATTACCTCTCTCGCGCACCCGAAGGCCAAAAGGAGATCTACTACTTGTTTGGTCCCAGCCGCGCAGCGATTGAGAGTGGCCCCTACATCGAGGCATTTAAGGCGCGTAAGATCGAGGTGCTTTACCTCTTCGAGCCGATTGACGAGTTTGTCATGAACCACGCGCGCGCCTTTGAGGAGAAAAACTTTGTTTCTGCGGATAATGAAGAGATCGATCTCGACGCTATCGCGCCCGATACAGAAACCGCGAAAGAAGAAGAGCTCGAAGCCAGCGAGTCCGAAGCGCTTTGCGCCTTCATTAAAGAAAAGCTTGGCGACGAAGTGAGTGAAGTTTCTGCCAGTGAGCGCCTCGTTGGCAGCCCTGCCATGATAGTCAACGCCGACAAACAGATGACCGCTCAAATGCGTAAGATGATGAAAGCCATGCAGCAAAAAACAGGTGGCGCAGAAATGCCGGGTATGGGCGGTGATCCTCCCGTCAAGTTGCAAGTCAATCCACGCCACCCAATAGTCAAGAATCTAGCAGCCCTTCATGGCAACAATGGAGACTTAGCCGGACTCATAAGCCAACAGCTACTCGATAACGCCCGTATCGCAGCCGGGCTACTCGAAGACCCCAGTCAGATGGTGCGGCGTAATTACCAAATTTTAGAGCAGCTTAGCTCGATTAAGAAAAAGGCCGTAAAAAAGGCCGTAAAAAAGGCGGCAAAGAAAGCTACGAAGAAAAAATAATAAACTGGTGCCAACTGCGGGAAGCCCATGCCTATGTGTATCCTGTATAATCGTATCATGCCGCTGAAAAAATTTCCGCTTGCCATAGCTATTCCATTATTGAGCGCAGCAGCACAACTTAGAGATCAGTAGGCTCTCGATCGACGGAAAGCTGCGAGTCATCTCAACAAGGACGACGAAATCGAGACCATCTTAGAAAACTTCGAATACGACGAAGGCAGAGGCCGTAGGTCATACCCTCAGGCCGCAGTTGAAGTGTAGTAATTGACTACTCTTTCTAGGAAAAACTTGGCTGATAAATGTCGTGCAAGCGGAGCAATCCAAGGCATTTACCATCTTGCTCATCGACCACAGGGAGCACTGAAATCTGCGACGGGCGCTCTTCCATCAAACGGACAGCCTCACCGAGACTCATGTTCAGCCGGGTTGAAATAGGCGCAGCGGTCATGCAATGACCGACTTGTTTAGCTAAAATGTCACCCCCCTCAGAGAGTATTCGACGGATGTCACCATCTGTGAGGATACCCACCAGCACGCCGTCTTTGGAGAGGATGCAGGCTGCCCCGAGGGGAGCCTTTGTCATGCGAATAACGATCTCGCGCAGAGTTTCGCTGACCTGTGCGCAGGCGATACGCTCGAGCGGTTGCATGACTTCACCCACTGTCATGAGCAAATTACGCCCTAACTGCCCACCGGGGTGAAAGGCAGCAAATTCCTCGGCCGTAAAGTCGCGTGCCTTGACAAGTGCTGCCGCGAGGGCATCGCCAATTGCAAGACTCACAGCGGAGCTAGAAGTCGGCATAAGGTTGAGCGGGTCGGCCTCGTTTTTGACGCTAGCATCGATCACCACATCAGCCGCCTCGGCAATGGGGGAATCTAGCTTGCCGACAATAGCGATGATCGGTGATTTAAATTTACGAAAGAGCGGCATCAGGCGGATTACTTCGATGGTGCTACCGCTTTTGGAGAGAACGATGGTAGGATCTCCCGGCTGGTAAACGCCGAGATCGCCATGTATGGCCTCCGCCGCATGAAGAAAGACAGAGGGTGTGCCACTACTGGAAAAGGTAGCGGCAATCTTTGCGCCGATGCGGCCAGACTTTCCAATACCGCAAACAACTAGCTTACTCGGGGCAGCTAAAATAATGTCTACGGCAGCAGTGAATGCACTGTCTAGCCGAGCGGCAGCCATTTCGATGGCCGTAGCTTCCGCACGCATCGCTTCGCGTCCAGTTTCTAAATTGTCAGTATCTGGCTTATGCATTGTTCACAATTAAAGATTGTTTAACTATTATACTGGCGTAACAGTAAGTGAGCTACGTTATATAACAAAAAAAAATCGCCTCCTGCGAGGCGATTTTTGGAAAATCTAGTTAGTTCTTAAAACTAACTAAACCCCAAAATAATGACAACTTTTCACCATTTAATTCATGATTCAAATCATGAGAGTAAGAAGTAATTCCTCTTAGCGCAGTGTAAGTGTCACCTTCTATAGGCTTTTCCTCGAGAAGATAACCTTCAAAATCACCATCAATACTGTAGTCTTCCTGATAGTCTATAAGACCATATAGTATGTTTGTACGAGTTCCACTTTCGACGGCTCCATTGCTGTATGTCTTGCAACCAGTGTTAAACAAAGAAACAAAAATTGTGAGAATGATGGCAGGTAATAGTTTAGTTATCATAAGATTCTGATTAACTGATGAAAAATAATTGATGTCAAAGCAAAAATAGATTTAGACGAGCAAATCTTCAGCGATGTCCATATTTGAGTGTACTGCCTTTACATCTTCCAGGTCGTCGAGTTTCTCAATTAGGTGAAGCACTTTGCGGGCGGTCTCAATATCCCCAACGGGCACCATAATATTAGGAAGGTAGGCGAGATCGGAAGATTCAGTCTCAATCTCTTTTTCTTCGAGTGCCTGAGATAGCGTATCATACTCAGTCATCGGACAGATGACCTCAAAGTGATCTCCCTGGTTCTTGATATCTTCCGCGCCTGCTTCGAGTGCGAGATCCATAAGGGCCTCTTCACCAATTTTTAGAGAATCGATAATCACTAGACCCTTGCGATCAAACTGGAAGGCGACAGATCCGACACCTGCGAGATTGCCCCCGTTTTTAGTCATGGTACTGCGAACTTCCGATGCAGAGCGGTTTTTATTATCGGTTGTGATCTCCACAATTATACCGACACCCCCTGCCCCGTAGCCTTCGTAGACGAGTTCTTCGTAGACCACGCCAGGCAACTCACCCGTGCCCTTTTTAATCGCACGGTCGACGTTGTCGGAGGGCATGTTGGCCGCCTTGGCCTTAGCGATGACTGTCCGCAAGCGCGGGTTCATTGCGGGATCACCGCCTCCATCGCGCGCGGCAAGGGTGATATCCTTACTGATCACACTGAAGATTTTACCGCGCTTAGCATCGGCTGCACCCTTAGCGCGTTTGATTGTGGCCCATTTACTATGTCCTGACATAAGTGTGAAATGCTAAGAATTTGAATAGGTTAATTGCCTGATTACAATTATTTGCGCTTCGGCTTAGTGCGAGGTGCACCGCCCTTGCCTTTTGACTTTGTTTCAAGCGCGGTTGCGACTGGCCTCAGTGGCTCATCGGGACGGCTGTTAATGATCTTCTGCTGGATTATGGTAAGAATGTTTTGTACTGTCCAGTAGAGTACGAGACCGGAGGAAAAATTATAGAGGAAAATCAAGAAAATGAAGGGAAGGAACTTGAAGATTTTTTGCTGCATGGGGTCTGCCGTCGGCGAAACAGGCATCATACTCATCTGCAAGAACATGCTTACACCCATGATCATAGGAAGAATGTTGATCGGGAAACCACCGACCACGAACTGAGTATCGGGTAGCGATAAGTCAGAAACCCAAAGAAATGACTCGTAGCGAAGCTCTGAAGCGGTGCGTAGCATGTAAAAGAGGCCAAGGAAAATTGGCATCTGGATCAGCATGGGGAGGCACCCAGCCACAGGATTGACTTGATGCTCTTTAAATAGCTTGAGCGTCTCCTGCTGCATCTTTTGCGGGTTGTCTTTGTGCTTTTCCTTGAGCTCCGCCATAGGCCCTTGGATAGAGGCCATACGCTTTTGCGAGCGGCTTGCCTTCGCCGTGAGTGGCCAGAATAGAAGCTTGATGCAGATCGTCATGATCACGATGGACCAGCCCCAGCTTGGGACGACGGAGTGGATCAAATACATGAATGCGAGCAGTAATTTACTAAAGAAGCCGAGAAAACCGAACTGCATGACGAGGTCTTGCTCGTTCCCCATCGCTTGGAGACGCTTAAACTCCTTGGGGCCTACAAAATATTGAAAGTCTAAGGACTTCGACTCGCCCGCAGCGAGAGTGCCAATATCGTAGCCTACGCTACCTGAGATACCGAGACGGCCAGGCTGATTATCGACATCGGTGGGGGCCTCGACTGGATAGACAAAAAGATCTCTAGCGATGGTAGCCGAGGAAAGTACACTTGCAAAAAACTGATTTTTAACCGAAGACCACTTAATGCGAGCAGCCTCAGCGATCACGTCCTTGGGATCGCTCGCGCCGATTCCGAGGAAGCCTTTGCCCCCAGTTAATTTCTTGATCGGAATGAACTCGGCATCTTCGCCGTCGAAGTAGCCGACATTAAGAAAGTTAACGCCGATCATTTCCTCACTGATTGGACGCGCCGTGCCCAGATTGAAATAGATGCTTGCGAGGGCCATTGAGGAGGTCGATTTATTCTCAAAGACGGTGCTGTGCTCGATCATGTAGGGCTCATCCTCGGAGCCAGTCGATGCGATGCGATACTCACGACGGATGCTAAGCCCCTCACTACTTTCTAGTACGAAAGTGATAGAATCAGAGGACTGTTGCTCAATACGATAATCGAGATCGAACTCTCGAATCTCACCATCGCCCGAGTTTAGGCTCAGGCTCAGCGCTGGTAGGAGACCACCCTTGTTAAATACGTAGTCATCACGCTCGCCACTTTTAGTCTGGAGAAAAGAGACCGTCTGAATTGCGCCACCGCGAGTGGTGAAAACCGCCTCGATGTAATCGTTGTAAAGCGTCACAGTGCTCTCCTGAGAGATTGGCATGGTGGCGACCCCGACTTCAACCGCTTCGACCTGCTGAAAAAGATCAGAGACCGAAACCGAAGACTTGGAGTCGGCTGCCACAAGCACAGGATCCGCTGGCGTGGTCGATTGACCTGGAGTGGCTTGTAGCGTTTCCGCCTGCTTGAGTTGCTCGATGCGCTGCTTTTCGATTTGTTGGCTCTGCCAAAACATGAAACCAATACCAGCTCCAATGAAAACTAAGCCTAAGAGTGTGTTCTTTTTATCCATCTGAATGAGTATTGAAAGGTGATGAGATGTCGTGCCTTGGTTCGCTTTTCAAGTCTGGAACGGGGTCATATCCGCCCGGATGCCATGGATGGCAGCGTAAAATCCGCCGCAAACCTAGCCAAGCGCCATGAAAGAAGCCGTGGCTCAAGAGCGCGTCACGCGTGTAGCAGGAACAAGTGGGTTGAAAACGGCAGCCACAGGAAGTGCCAAATAAAATCTGTTTGAGCGGTGAAAGCACCCACTGGTAAACTAGTACCAGTAAGGCCGCAAAGCGCGAAAGTACTGATGGTCGCGTAGTCAAAATACGCTGGATTTTTTGGCAAAAGTTCATGAGTCAGTAGCGATATCAGCCACTTGGTTTTTTTGGATCGTGCGACAGGCACGGAGCAAACGCGCTTCCAGATCGTCGAAGCTGTGACGGTTAAAATGACTGCGTAGCACAATCACTAATTCACTGCCCTGAGGTAATTCCGTAGCATGCTTTCTGAACAGCTCGCGGATCATTCGCTTTCCATAGTTGCGCTTGACGGCCTTACCTACGCGGCGACTAGTGACAATCCCAAGACGCGGAGCAGTAAGAGACTCAGACACGTGACATTGAAAAATGAAAGGTCCGCAGTGGATACGATGACCCAAATTGCGGACTCCTTGAAATTCGCGTGGCTTGCGTAGGCGATTGGAAGCCGGGATACCCATGGCCTCGATAATACGCACAAAAACCTTGCCTAGGCGGCAAGACGATGACGGCCCTTAGCGCGACGCGCAGCCAGAACCTTGCGGCCAGAGTGTGTTGAATTGCGTGCGCGAAAGCCAAATTTGCGAGCGCGACGCAGCTTTGAGGGTCGATAGGTTGGTTTCATAAGAAAAATATCCTCTAGGTGGAAAGCGGGGAGGAAAACCCCTGCCCTAACTGCTGTCAAGGCACGATCATAGAGATTTGCGCCTCTTTTCGGGTCACTAAGACCCGAGATATGTTAAATTTAAGTAAAAGTAGCTACGCCAAGAGAGGCGATTTGCAATCGACAAGGATATGCTTATTTTAAATAATTCTACATCACCCCTGTTATGCCCTCTCTTCTTTCCACCCTACTCGCAGTATTTCTTGTGGCTACGCTATGCACATTTGCCACTGCAGACTCTTTTTCCATCACGCTGGACGGGGCCGAAACCGAATTGCTACTGAAGGATACAATTGATCCGCTGGAAATTATTGAGTTTTCGAGTAATATGAAAAATTGGACCCCGATAGCTAGAAACTACGGAAATCAGTGGGAAAGCATTTTTCCTCATGCATATGACCTAAGCTCGGTGGCTGGGAGCACCGATCAAGCCATGGTTTTGCCAACAGGTGAAAAAGGTTTCTACCGAAAGCGCTCAGCCAGCACAATAAACGCAAGTTCCAATAAAGAATTAGCATCTCGTTTCTTAACGCAGGCAACCTTCGGCCCATCACGCTCCGAAATCAATAGCTTCCCTAATATAAACTCAAATACCTTTGGGTCTCCAGGAGATGACAGCTTTGAAGACTGGATAAACGCGCAAATTGCAATTAGCCCCTTCTATCACCGTGCCTATTGGCGAGAACGTAGCGATCCAGATTACATTGATGAATCTGCATTAGCGGATCGCCTCGTCAACGAGGTCGGCCACAACCCTGCCTATGGGCAACAGTTCGCATTTAGTCGCGGGCAAACAATTTACAGGACCGACTGGACGAATCCCCTGCCAGGATACGGAGGCTTGTTCGATATCAATGGCAATGTCATCGACGAGAACCACCCCGACTGGCCCACAGACTCAGACGATTTTGATAGGCTAGGTAGGCCTATGACAGGCTTACATTATGACAATTGTATTGCCCACATATCTGGAACAGGTAACCCACCTTATCGATTAAATAAATACGATACAAATTATCCCGTTAGTGATACACGACAAATGGTGTGGTATAAAGCCGCCATTGACGCTCCAGATCAACTACGACAACGTGTCGCATGGGCGCTGTCGCAGTATTTTGTCGTTGCCGAGTTAGGAAATAATCAGCCGCAGGCAGTAGAGCGCTGGTTAAATTATTATGATATTTTTACACGGCATGCATTTGGTAATTTTAGAGACATACTCGATGAGGTGACGTGGAGCCCTCACATGGGTTACTACCTATCCCATATTGAAAACAGAAAAGCGAATCCCAACCTAGGGACTTACCCAGACGAGAACTATGCACGCGAAGTTATGCAGCTTTTTACCATTGGGCTATGGGAACTAAATGAAGATGGCACTAAAGAAGTAGACGCAAACGGCAATGCGATACCCACCTACGATAATGATGATATATTCGAGTTTGCCAAAGTTTTTACGGGTATGCGCAGGCCTCAAAATCGAGGCCCAGATACGAATATAGAAGAATTAAGCAATAATTACATCGACCCAATGAGAGTTGATAAAAATTGGCACGACTTTGACGCCAAGACTCTTCTAGACGGCACTACGCTAGGCCCATTCAAACAAAATGCAAACGGTGTCAGAAAGGATGTCGCAGGCTTATTAGATCATCTTTTCAATCATAAAAATGTGCCGCCCTTTTTTGCGCGATTCATGATCCAAAGGTTTACGGTTTCTAACCCATCACCTGCCTACATAAAGGCAGTCGCTCTGGCCTTCAAAAACGGCCTCTATGAAGGTTCTGGCTCGGGTAATCGAGGCTGCATGGAAGCGACCATTAAAGCGGTTTTACTCCACCCAGAAGCTCGATCTGCGAGCCTTGCATACGATCCTAGTCACGGCAAGTTAAGAGAGCCTCTTATTAGACTCATGCATGTTGCCCGTGCCTTTGAAATTACATCAAATCGAACCTATGGATGGTTGTACTTCAAGGATTTACACGATACGATCTTACAGGCGCCCTATGAGTCACCATCTGTTTTTAACTTCTATCGCACTAACTATGCGCCCAATGGTCCGATTGGAGATGCTGCACTTAACGCTCCAGAATTTCAAATCCACAATGACGTCAGCGCTCTTCAATTATCAAATGCTCTAATCACACTAATAGTTCATGGAATCGCTGGCGGTAATTATGGAAATATCGGGCAGCGATGGAACGTAGATTCAGTCTTAGACTTTACTTATGAGAATTCTATCTCAGGCAATACCTCAAATTTGATAGACCACCTTGATTTGATACTCTGTGCAGGGAGACTGACATCTGAAAATCGAGCCACCATTCTGGCAGCCGCCAATACTCCAAGTTTAAATTTAGCAGGTATTGATAAAGTTAAATACGTGGCGAGATTAATCGTGCTAACTCCCGAATTTAACACACTATACTAAAATGGATCTTAAGAAGAAAATCTCGAGGCGGCAATTTATAGGGCAAGCAAATTGTGCCGCAGTGGGCACAGCCTCCCTTCTGTCTTCATTACTTTCACTGCGCTTGACTGCTGGTGCAGCATCAGCCTCTAACTTTACTGATTACAAGGCACTGGTGTGTTTATTCCTGAATGGAGGTAATGATTCTTTCAACATGCTTGTTCCGAGGCAACAAAGTGCCTACAATGAATATGAACAAGTGCGCGGAGGTGTTGGCGGTACTGGCTTGGCAATTCCTAGATCAGATTTACACCAAATTACATCCTCACTTCAAAACACATCGGCTGGAGCTGGCTACAGTGACTTTGGAATCCACCCTGACCTACCCTATTTAAAAACGCTCTACGACCAAGGAGATCTCGCCTTTGTCAGTAATGTAGGTTCACTTATCGAGCCTACTTCACTGGTGCAATACAACGACGGATCTAAGCCCAGACCAGAGGGGCTATTCTCCCACCCAGATCATCAAATTCATTGGCAAACACTCGTACCTCAGGTGCGTGGTTCTGCACCTAAGGGCTGGGGAGGTCGGATGGCGGAAGTTATGTCTCATGCTAATCAGCAGAGTAACATTGCGATGAATATTTCACTCTCAGGGGCAAATGTACTTCAATCTGGAACTACTACTGTGCCCTACATAACCGATCCTCGTGGCGTGGTCGAGTTAAGTAATTACGGACAAGACCCAACTCTCGCACTAGCCGTCGACGATATATTGGGCCAGCATTATCAAAGTATCTATTCCAAAACTCTTGCGCATACTAATCGAAATTCGATCGATGCTTCCGTAGCTTTTAAATCTGCACTAGATAGCCTAAGCACACCCTTTGACCCAAGTGTAATCAGTGGCGAGACTCAAACCTACCAACGCCTTTCAATGGTCTCAAAAATCATGGAGGCAAGAACAGCGCTTAGCATGAACCGACAAATCTTTTTTGTGGAGCGGGGAGGTTGGGACCATCACAATGAATTGTTAACACCACAATCTGACCTATTTATTGAGCTGAATGAAGCTATAGAGATTTTCTGGACTGCAATTAAATCCATGGGACTGCAAAACAATGTAGTGCTCTACACAGCATCCGATTTTGGGCGCACTTTAACTTCTAATGGAAGTGGCTCTGATCATGCTTGGGGAGGAAACCACTTTATCATAAGTGGCAGTGGCAATATTAATGGCGGTGAAATCTATGGAGAATATCCAGATCTTGCTCTAAATAACAGCTCTACAGATCTTGGACGTGGACGTATTCTTCCAACTACCTCAGTAGATTCCTATATGGCAGAACTCGCTTATTGGTATGGAGTTCCGAATTCTGAGATTAGTACAGTTATCCCTAATATTAATAACTTTAGCTCTAGCTTTGTTAGCCCAAGTTCACCACTAGGTATACTCAACAGTTGATGAAAAGTTTAGTTCTTATTAAAGGATTTTACACATCAACGCTTTTTTGCCTCTTTGCATGCTCGTTCAGCTATTTGTTTGGATCCTCTTACACAGTATTACTAAGCGATTTCACATCACAATTAGATGACTGGGGAGGCGGTGCTGATTATTTCCTCAGCATACAAGATGCAATTGATCCGGGCAATTCGTATTTCCGTGAAGAAATCAATATGCTTGGAGGTGAAACCAATAAGAATAAGATGGTAGTGCGTAGACCAGTCGCTTCCAATGTTATTGCAAGCGATCCTTGGTTAGGAGACTTTAATGCTAAAGGAATTCAAAGTGTTGAGTTGGACTTTAACAACTGGAGTGCAGATGAAACTGTCTATTTACGTTTAGCACTCTCAAATGTTACAAAACCGATGATTTCATCGGGCACTTGGTGGGTGAGCACAACCTACGCGACATTCTTACCAGGAAGTGGTTGGGGAAGCGCTAGTTTTAATATTACTGAGGCTGAAATGAAGCGTGTGGGAGATTTTAATGGAGGCTTTGGACAAGACACTTTTGAAGAGACTTTATCAGACATAAAGGGCTTTCGTTTCATCGCCTCTAGTTCAGGAGATTCAGCATTGGGCGACGAGTTCTCTGGTGCCATAGGTGTGGATAATATACGGCTAATTTCTACGATTCCAGAGCCATGTAGATTCGCGGTAATTATGGGCTTATTCGCGACTATATCCCTACTGAGAAGGCGGCTTAGATAAGTCCTAGCTAGTCGCTAAGACACCGGGAATACTCTTTGTTGCTTTCCTTTCGCCTTCTCCATACCGAGAGCGTGTAAGTAACTTTATTAGGAAAATAGCTTTACGAGATAATTATGAAAATAGTCCATCAAAATACCATTCACCTAGAAAGCCAGTTACAAAAAAGTCCTTACCTATTGAAAGTATAGAAGTTAAAGTGGTGGGCCCGGTGGGGTTCGAACCCACGACCAAGGGATTATGAGTCCCCTGCTCTAACCGCTGAGCTACAGGCCCAAAAGATGATACGCTCACTGACTCACCCAGATACTCACCCAGATTCACCAGAAAAACATAACTCCCATGCAAAGTTTAAGGATGAAATAAACATCCACAAGCTCAGCAAAGGAGGATTAAAAGGATATAAGATTCGTTGGTGGATCGATGGCAAGCGGAAAGAAGCATACCGTAAATCCTATGAGGATGCCCTAGCCTTCAAGTGCGATATAACAGAGAAGGTGCTGTTTGGTAGTCCTAAGGCCTTCAAGAAGACTCATTTGAGTGATTCGCAGTTAGTGGACGCGGAAGCTGCATTTGGGGTCTTAGGAGGCCGTTTAAGTGCCTTGGAGGCTGCACAATTAGCCTTAAAAGCGTGGAAGAATAAGTACGAAGGGATTGAGCTTAATAGAGCATACGAGCTATTTCTGGAGCATATACAGGGTGAGAATTTAAGACCTGAAACAGTTACCAAATACAGGCAAACAGCCCTTAGATTCGTGGACCAATCAAGAGGTCTCAAGACCTCAGATATTAAGTACGATAATGTTAATTATTTTATGCAGCAGTTTGAACATCCCTTAAACTTCAATGCTCGCAGAAGAGAACTGAAGCGCTTCCTGAATTTCATAAAAGATAACTCGTGGCTGGATTTTAATCCGCTGGATAAAATAAAGCCTAAGAAAATTGAGCATCTTACACCAAAGCTGTTAAGCCCTGAACAAGTAAGGGAGTTGTTCTCCGTTTCGAAAGCCCTTTCACCTGAAGGTAGCCAAAGCTACCTAGCGCTTCTGTTATTTGCGGCCGTTAGGCCTGAAGAAATGCGTCGTTTATCCGTAAACGGCACCCTGCAGGAGTGCCTTAACCTTGAAACAGGTTACTTGACGATACCATCGCGGGTCGCGAAAGGACGGGGACTACGAAAGATTAAAATAAGACCAGCCCTAAAGGCTTTCTTAACCGCCTATCCACACAGGATAGGCCTTAAAGAATACCATTTTAAGAAAATCAAATCACAGCTAAGCTTTAAAATACCTCATGATGGATTAAGACATA
>PKCJ01000067.1 GCA_002862945.1 Opitutia bacterium
CGTCGCTGGCAAGATCGTCCACGCCGTGCAGGTTACGAGCTTCCTGTTTGACCGCTTTAATCTATTTTGTATGAAAGCCAAATTTCTATTATCTGCGGTCTGTAGCCTGATCGCATTGTCGGTAATGGCATCTGCGCAAAATCTCAGCGAGCTGGTCGCTCAGCTTGACTCGGGTCAAATGGATCAGCGCACGGATGCGCGCAACGGCATCCATCAACTACTGACCAACTCAACTGCACCGACGGCAGATGTGAACGCTCGCAGATCGCTTGAGCAAGAAGCTTTGCAGCTCTTAAGGTCCAGCCTCAGTCATCCTGCTCAAGTGTGGCTGCTGCGGATGCTGGAGCTTACTGGCAGCGAAAAGTCGGTGCCAGTGATCGCAAGCTATCTAAACAGTTCCGATGACCAGTTGCGTGACTGCGCACGTCGCGCTTTGGTCGCGAACCCCGCACCAGAAGCGACCGCAGTCTTGGCGCGAGCGATGATGCGTGCGAGCGATGCCGAGAAAGGTGCCTACATTGATGCATTTGTCTATCGTGGTGATGCGCGAGCCGCCAAGGTAATCGTGAAGTTTTTGAATTCCAAAGATACGGCTACGGTCGTGCAGGCGGCCAATGCGCTAGTCGTATTGAACGAGCCTTCGGTCTATTCTGAATTAAAGGTGGCGCATACAAATTCGCATGAAGGCAGTCGTGCGGCCATTGAATTGGCTATGCTCGCCACAGGCGCCGATGCAAGCGCCTGCAAGGCTTTGATCTCGTCGGCGGCGAATGTGGGCGTCGCGGAAGCGGCGTTTGTTGCCTTGTTAAAGAAAGACGCCACCGAAGCAGTCGCAGTATTGCAAGCTGTAGTCGACGAAGCACCTTCACCTCTACGTAGTGCGATGCTTGGCACCGCAATGTCCGAGCCTGCCTTGCAAGCGATCTTACTCGATGGCTTAGATTCACGCACCCCTGAGGATCAGTTGATCATTCTTTCGGGCATTGCAGAGCAGGAGATTACGAGTGCCGAGGCGAGCGTCATCGCGCTATTATCGAGTGCGGATGAGGCGGTTCGCAAACAGGCGATTTTCACATTGGGCGTGATCGGGGGCAGTGCGAGTTTCTCTACACTGTATGGAATGTTCTTAGATGAATCTGACGAGGATGCGGGTAAAGCGCTGGCGAAGCTCGACCTCGCGGCGATAGATAACGAGCTATTTAAAACCGTCGAGGAGTCGAGTGATCTCAAACAACGTTCCGCTGCCATGCAGCTACTCGCTTTGCGTAATGCCGAGGGTGCTGCAGAATTGTTTAACCGTACGATCGCGCCAGGTAATCCGGATGATCTACGTGTCGAATGCATGAAGGCATTGGAAGTGCTCGGTACGGTTGAGAGTTGCCAAGCGATGGCACAGTTCATCGTTTCAGGCGACTCTGTAAAACGATCTGCACAAAAGAGCCTGAAACGTTTGTGCCTTAATTATGGCGACCCAGATCTTTTGTGGGATTCGGTCTTTGTGCCGGCACTAAAAACCGCGGCCAGTGATGCGATACGTGGCGATTTGCTAGTGATTGCGGATGCGGTCGCAGGCGATCATCTTTTAGCCTACATCCAGCAGCAGATTGCCGACACTGGATCGTCCTTGCGACCAGCCGTATTAAAGACCTTACAGCGTTGGCCGCACATGGAAGCGAGCGAGGTCTGGCTTGAGTTAATCTCGACGCCCAATGTCAGTGCAAGTGATATTAAAGCCGCGGAATCTGGCTTGGGGCGTATGGTGAAAAGCAAAGAGGTCGGAGGTTGGGAGAAGCTCAAACTTAATCAGATCGTGGTCGCTGTGGAGAAAGCGCCAACGGCAGAATTTAAGCAGGCGATGGTGAATCTGTATCTGAAGCCAAACGATTACATTCAACATTATCTGCACGATGCCTTTGAGCAGTTTGCCAATGATCCGGACATTAGTGTCGAGGTCGCGGCGGTCCTTGCGACTGTATCTGAATCAAAAGTGCGTCGCAAGCGCTAGAGACTGCTCGCAAATTGTATGAACGATCAAGCAGAGATGGGACAGATGGACACGAATATTTGAAACCAACGATCGCTCTACCTCTCTTAATTGAAACTGTTTAATCTTTTAACTCACCCATCTCAAAATGACCCAGTCTAGACATTCACATCACCCATGGCAGTGCATCCTTGGGCTATTAACATTTTTGAGTCTTTTCCTTGGTGTGGTCTCCGCCAGCGAGCAACCGCCGATGGTCGATTATTGTCAGGCCGTTGAGCAGGAAATCCAAGGGCGCAAGCATGGCTTTCTCGCGGGTAATGTGACTTATTACATTGGTGGCTTTCATGGCTGCTGGAATATTTTCGAGCATGAAACTATCGGGTTGACACACCCAATTCATCATGACCTCCGTAGTCGTGGAGTTGGCTTACTCGAAAGTCAGATTTCAGGCACGGAGCATACTGGTGTCGGGAACGACTACAGCGGGTGGGAGTTTTATAAGGACACCAGAGTTCTCTACGGCACGGTCATCGTCAATGGTAAGCGCTACAAGCACCCCAAGCCCAAGAGTATGAAGTGGCGACCCGATAAAACAATTTGTGAATACGAAGTCGCCGGCGTATCGATAACGGAAGTAAAATTTGTCGCACCAAATGATGCCATTGCATCGGTTATCACATCTTCTAGGCGAGTAGAGATCGAATTTTCAGGGAATAGTTTCTGGCATCGCAAGAGTGTCCGCTCCACGGCCGAGATTGACTATGATCGCCGTACTAACGCGATCGTGATCACCGAAGGCGGAACAGTAGAGTCTCGTCCGGATCCTAATGCGCCAGGGCGAGAAGGTCCGTGCGTTTATGAAGGCATGACCACGGTTCTGTCGGCTTCAGCTAATTTTGATCGATCCCTTAAAATACATGCCGACGAGAAAGGTGTGCAGCACTACAGCTTTACAGTTCCTTGCGATCGGAGTGGCACAACTGTGGTGTGGGCGATGCATGATGACCGGCAGGTCGCGCTGAAAGATGCGAGTCTCTTACTTAAATACACTGACTCTGCACTGGCCGCGAAGACTAAGGAAATGAACCGACAGCTCAATGAGGAGGTGCCGTATTTTCGCTGTTCAGATAATAAGTTCACCGAGATCTATTACTATCTTTGGTCCATCTATCTGATGTATTATATCGACGTTCAGAAGGGCTGGGAGATGGAGAATCACACTCAGACCGCAGTGAACAATTTCTTGGGCATGCACCGCTACGACGCGATGTTCCAGATTAAAGCCGGGGCATGGCTCGCAGATAAGCCACGCTTCGCTTACGGCAACGTGCTGACTTGGAAACACCTGACGCAGAACAACCGATATCGCGAGACGGGTAGCGGGTATCGCTTCATTTCAGATAACAAAGGGATCGGCTGGCATAGCGGCGCGTATGGGGGCGAAACGCCAGAGCACGTTTTAGGCGCGTGGCAGATTTACCAGCACACGGGCGATATCGACTTCCTTAAAGACTGCTACGAGGGTCACTTTGCCATACTATTCGAAAAGCGCCTCGGTAGCTTCGCTATGAATCATTATGAAGTCGCCGACGTGATGGTGCAAATGGCTCAGCTCACAGGTAATGAGGCCGATGTGCCGCATTGGGAGCAGCACGTTGAGCGTGATGCGGCACGGATTCGAGCCGCATTTGACCGTGGTTGGGAAAAGCATGGAGTCGAGAATTTCTTTGGCGCGGCCAAGAATGGCATGTATATGACCAACAGCTTTTGGTCAATGCGCTCGCCACATTTTCCACGGGAATACGCAGAGAAATTTGTGCAGCATTGGGCTCTAGATAAACAGAAGGGTTACTTCGGCGAATTTTTCCCCCTCGCGATGGCCAAGCAGTCGATGGAAAAATTTGCCACCCCTGTTGACCATTCCTTTGGCTATACCCCAGACACCGCATACTTCACCCTCGATGGTATGTTCAAGCAGCGATTGGAGGTCGCTCCTGAACTCACGGTCAATCATCTAGAAAACTACAACTTCCACGAAGAGTGGGGGATTCCCGTCGCACCTGAAGCTTACAAACGAAACCTCGAACTTTTCGGTGACCAGTATTCCAATTTCAACGCTGGCAAAATACTATTGTATCTGGAGGGCTTTGCTGGGCTGGAATATTCGATCCCAAGCCAGACACTGACGATTCGACCAGCGATGCCGAAGAGCTGGGAATGGATGGAAGTTCGTCTGCCGATTGATGGCAAATGGACGAAGATTCAATATACTCAGGATGTAGTGAAGGTGAGCGGTAGTCCATTTAAAATACTTCAGCCCATCGCAAAATGAGCTGTCCTCTTAGGTGCAAAGGTTTAAACAGGCCGATAGTATCAATAATCTCGTTGCATTAGAAGATTTCGGCTACCCAAAGCCACAGGTTTTGCTTGAAAAACACCGGTTCTCGGCTTGGAGATGGATAAAATCATGGCGTAGACTGACATAATTTTTGCGCGTACAGACATTGCGCGTCTGCGAAAATCCATTTATTATACTTGGCCAAATATTTAAAAAGTTTAAAGTTTGTCATCTACATACTGTTCCCCAAGTAAAAAAATTATGAAATTAATACAAAAAATACCCCTTACATGCACAATATTTGCTGCCCTTATGTTCAGCACCGCTCAGGCACAATCTGTTGATTTACTCTTACAGAATGACGTCGCTGGCGACGGAGTTAACACAATCAATGTGACGGCTGGATACTCGGAAGTTGATAGTCCCATTTATAATGGATGGAAAAACGGCACTACCACTGGTGATTCTTGGGGAGGGGGTAGTTTAGGCAGCCTCACTTTTTCCATGGAAGTGACAGGTTATAATGGAGATTCAGCCCAGATGAGTGGAAACCAAGATGGTATGGGGATTCACACCAACACTAATGACGGCAGAGCATGGGAAATTGATGGCTTAGAATCCTTTAGTATGACTGGATCTCAGGATTATTCTTTTGAAGGCTTTAAGTCTCGTGGTGGTTATGATTTTAGAGATGGTCAAAATCGCCAAATTGCTATCTCAAGTGCTTCTTGGGGAGGCCTCACTTCGATTGATGGCTCGGGTGGCCTTGGCGATGGTGTCAACTTTTCGATTACTGATGGTGTTGGCACTTTTGTAATTGGTGGTACAGGAATCGACACCTACAAAGATACTTTCGGTTTGACTGATATTTTGGGTTCTCATGCGGGAACTGTTGTGTTGTCGGTTGATTCAGGTACTAGTCTTACTTTTGATAATTACTTGGATTTAGCAGGTGAGGGCATCGGGATGGATTATATATCAATCGCAATTACCGCTGTCCCAGAGCCAAGCACTTACGCACTACTTGCTGGTTGTCTCGCTTTGGCTTCAGTCATGATTCGCCGTCGCGGCTAGATCGATTATTTTTTTATTAGGATTATTTAGAAGTTGTGGCACCTCTGTGAAGGGGTGCCACTTTTTTGTGCCTGCGTGAGGGGCTTGCTGATCTTGGTGAAGAACTGACTCTCCTTGCAGCTACCTATTAACAAAAAAGGCAGCGCTTGTGCGCGCCCTCTTGTATTGAAATGAGTAAAGCCTGCAAAGCTACATCCAGCGCTCGGAGGCCATAATACTTGGCTGTTTTTCAAGGGTCTCGCTATGACGCTTTAGTGTGGCTTGCTTTGATTTTAGTTCTGCACCAAATCGCTGTCTTTTTTCGGGGCTCAGGCCAGTGGCCTCCAGCTCCTGCTGAATGCGGCTGACTTCCTGTTGACCCCGCTCGACCCACATTTCGAGTTCTTCTATTCGTGTTTTGTAGACCTCTTCCATTGTCCATGCACCGACTTTTTCTAAATACGCATCTAGCTTACGGACCATATCCGCAGTCTTCTCTGGCATGGCTACAGAGAGGTCTTTGGTCTCGCCCATATCGTCGACAAGGTTGAATAGCTTGATCTCGCCGGTATTGAGATGGCGCATGAGTTTGTAGTCACCATCTCGATATGCGGTGATAGGCACGGTATAGAATGCGGGGAAGTGAAAGACGAAGCCTGTATCGCGCTCGTCGAGTAAGCCGGCGTTGCCTTGTTCGAGGACGGGGCGAAGACTGACGCCGTCGAGGTCTTCAGGAAGTGGGGCGTCACTGCCGGCTAGATCGTGAAAGGTTGTCAGCAAGTCCCATTGTGCGACGGGTGTATCGCATTGTGTGTTGGCTGGGATTCCTGGTCCCGTGGCGATCATGGGCACGCGTAGGCCACCTTCCCACATTTTGGCTTTGCCGCCTTGCAGTGGGGCATTGCTGGAACCGCCGCCATTGTCGGAGGTGAAAATGACATAGGTGTTGTCGGCTAGGCCGAGGGCTTCGAGTTCATCGATCACGATGCCAACGGATGTATCCATGTCTTCGACCATAGCGGCATAGTTTGCTTTTTCCCAGTGCGCCCGAAGATTCTTCGGCATGTCCAGGGCATTATCATCAAAACGCGAAATATCAGGGATGCCACCGACGATACCATTGCGCTCGGCAAGGATCTCTAGGTACTTTGCACGTGTGCTTTTGAGCGACATGTTGCGCACGTGCAGCGCGTAGTGAGAGATCATTAGGTAGAAGGGCTTTTCATCTTCGGCCCGCGCTTTGAGGAAGTCGGTCGATGTCTTGGCGAGGCTGAACAGGCGCTTAGGGTCGTCTGGGGGGATCGGTGTTTTGTCGGCGGGTTCCCACCAGTCGCCGTGCGCATTACCATTGGGGTGTTTGTGAATAAAATCGGTTTCGTCGTAACCATGATCTTTAAACCAACCCATCGGGCTGCAGCCTTTACCGAAGATAGCCGTGACGTAGTTCTTACCGGCTTCGTTGAACATTTCGGCGAGCGATAGATTGGCACCGAGGTCGACCTTTTTCTTTGCCGCAACGACATCGTGCAGCGAAATACAGCCGACACGTGCGGTCGTTTTCCCGTGCTGAATACTGGCACGCGATGAGGTGCAAACGGGCGAGGGCGCGTAGGCATTGGAGAAACGCATGCCCTTGGCGGCGAGCTGATCTAGCTTGGGCGTTCGATGCAGGGCGTGCGCGGTTTCCGGACGCTCCTTCATCATCGCGACACTCGTCTGCGTGTAGCCTAGGTCATCCGCATAGATGAGTATGAAATTAGGCGCTTTCTCGGCCACCAGAGAGACGGTCAGAAGTAGGGATATAATGAGATATTTCATAGTGTTGCGTCAATTCTTAGTGCCCAAATACGACAAGTCCTTTAAGGGGCGCTAGATTATTTAAAGCATTGAGATTAACTGTAATGTAAGAACCGCAGAATATCAATGACTTGCTGCGCCAAGTGGATGTCCCATCACGACAATAAGGGTGGTGGCAGTCGCTCTAGGCGACATCATTTACTCCGCGGATACCTCATAGTAGGCACTTTCTTCAGGTTGTAGTTTGTCGGTGATGGTAAAGTAGTAACAGCGCTTAAGACAGATCACTGCATGGCGCTTGAGGACATATACTGTGCGCTTCGAGACATTGAGACTTTATCAATAATCCGCTAGGGTATACGCTCAGTCCTTAACCTATTATTTACATGAAACTAGCGGCTCGACTTAAACAATTTACCTTAACTGCATTTCTGGTGACTGGCCTGGCATCATTGGCTTATGCGTCTTCGGATGCACCCAATTTTATTCTCATGTATATTGACGATTTAGGCTGGGCCGACACTTCGGTGCCGATGATGGATAGCGAATCGGAGTCGAGGAGCGATTTTTACCAGACACCACACTTGGAGGCATTGGCTGCTCGCGGGATGCGCTTCTCCAATGCCTATGCGCCCGCACCAACTTGTACGCCATCGCGTAAGAGTATTCAATTTGGCAAGACACCTGGCCGTCTTCAATACACCTTTGTGCATGATGTACTAGCCAACAAACGTAAGTTAACTTGGGTGGACGAAGTCTCGATGGCTGATGTACTCAAGGACAGCGGCAAGGGCTATGTTACTGCTCACTTTGGCAAGGGCATGGCAGCGCGTGAACGAATGAGCGAGATCGGCTATGATGTGACCGATGAATACGACATCGGTTCGAACGGTAATTTCCATGGTGATTACGTCGACATTAAAAGCCGTAAAAAGCTACCAGCGGATGATCCAAAACGGATGCGATCATTGAAAAAGAGTTCCGTCAATTTCGTGCGTGAGTATGCGGGAAAAAAGCCGTTCTTCATGATGATCTCCCATTACGCGGTGCATGTGCCGCATGAGGCGAGTGCTGAGCTCATTGAAAAATACCGTAATTTCCCGCGCGGGAAGTATTGTAAGGATGAGGATTATTTACCTACGGATCAGATATCTGCGAGTAGGAAAAATTCGCATTGGCGGCTCCAATATGCGGCTATGATCGACGAGATTGATCAAGGGCTTGGTGCTTTGGTGGCTGAACTAGAGGCGGCGGGTGATCTTGATAATACATACATTATTTTAACCTCCGATAACGGTGGCGGCATGCGCCCGAATGGCCCCTTGGCATGGGGTAAGGCGCAACTCTATGAAGGTGGCCTGCGCGTGCCAATGGTCGTCGCAGGGCCAGGGGTTAAAGAGAATGTGCAGTGCGATGTGCCAGTGGTGCAATGGGACTTCCTAGCAACAATACACGACCTCGCTGGCGTCAACACGCCCTTGCCGGAAGACCTTGATGGCGGCAGTCTGCGTGGCGTATTCGAGCGGGGCAACGCGGCGGAGGTTGAGCGTCCGGTAGAAGGAATGGTCTTCCACTACCCCTGTTACTTCGCGCCACCAATGAGTGTAATCCGCCTAGGTGATTACAAATATATGAAGCACCTTCTGACCGGTGAGACACAGCTCTTTAACTTAAAGAATGACTATTCAGAGAAGTTTAATCTCACTCGTGAAATGCCAGAAAAGGCAGCCGAACTGGATAAAGTTTTGAGTGATTATCTTGTATCGATCGATGCGGAAAATGTGCAGGATGTCTATCAGGCTCGCCTCGAAGAGCTCGATCATTTTGAGTCGCAGTCACGCGAGATCTTTGCACGTGAATCTGCTCGCTTAGATCCCGTCGCGGATGCCGATGAGATCGCCCAACTAAAGAAGCGCTTAGACGATAATCTCCTACGCTTTGAAAAAAATCGCGAAGAGGTGGCGGTGTATCGCACTTCTTCTCACTGGGCCGGTGCCCCACCGCGTAAGAAGTAGTTTTTTAGTGGCTTTCTATTTAAGCAGATCGGGTTGTATATGCGAAGATAGGGCGCGCTGGCTCTTATCGCGCTGGCTCAAATTGTCTGTAGCGTAGGGTCGTCACACCGCCTTGCTGGTTATCAATGATAAAAACAAGCGTACGTAAGTTATCGCGGTGCCCCCAGCCGTTTGAATAGAAGAGACTCCATGTTAGGTCTTCGGGGTTTTGAGCGGCAACGTTGATCAATACATCGCCTTGCTTAGGTGGCTCTACTTCGACGTTCTTTGTGGCTCCCTGTTTTAGGAGAAACTTATTCCCGCCCAGATTGACGGCTGCGTCTTTTTTACTGGCATTAATAAAATGAAAGGAGCCAAAGGAAAATTTGTTTATGTCATCTTCAATGACATAAACTTGATAGGTAAGCCCTTCTTCGTTAGGGACTGATAACTCAGAAAAGAGGAGCAGCAGGCGGGAAGCACCCTCCGGGATTGGAACAATGGCTTCCGGGATGGGGGTTCCCTCTGGGTCGACACGCTCGCCATAGAATATGATGTTTTCGCCCGCGTCATACGCGTAATCGCCGCTGCGCATTGTTGTTGTAGCGACGATTGTCTGCTGCTTTTGTCCTGATTGATACCAGAGTGTTCGGACGATCGCTTTGTTTCCCGCAATCGCTTGGAAATACCGCCCCGCTTTCAGTTCAGCATCCGCATAAAGCGGAATGAGTAGTAGCAGCGAGAAGGCAAACTTGGCCACTAATTTGGAGGGCATAATAATCTTGAAATATATTCAGTGGAGATTCAAACAGCGATCATATTAGTTTCAATCAGCACAGCTGCAAGTTAGTCCTTACACCTCGTCACTACCAAGCCAGCGGAATTTGATGACCTTGAGGCGGCGACCGAATCTATTATTGTTGCTGTTTTCGGGGGGTAATTCCCAAGCGGCAATTACATCGTCGGTATATCCTGGGATTCGCTGCACAACTGCTTCACACCATGCCTTTCCAGTCGGATCTCCAGTTGTCGGGTTAATGGATTCGCCAAACACTCGTATGGTGAATGTGTCACCCCTGCAAGTCATTATCGGTGCCAATGGGCGCAGGATGTCTTGTTGCTTGAGGTAGCCAGGAAGCCCTGCTGAGGTTTCCTTGACCATACTTTTGTCAAACATCCGTGCGGAAGCCGCTTTATCGGGGCGTGAATAGCGATCGCCATCTGGTGTCGTCCCATGAACTTGAGTGTTGTTTAAGCCAGCCGTCTTTATCGCTTCATCTATTCGACTCATTTGTTGGTCGATTCCAGAGCCATTCAGACTACGATTAGTGAATTTGCCGAGTGTATTGGCTACGCCTCGTGCACGAATTTCGGAGGTAAGCGCTTGGGTAAATGATATGATGTCATTATCGCTAAGGCGCCGATGGCCATTGTAGAGATTGTTTTCGTCGGCAGTTGGGATAAAATGATCTATAAAGGGGCTACCCTCACCCCCGTAGTTTACTTTTGTGGAGTGATCAATGTTGACGCCACTAATATCTTGATCGCGAAAGCCAGAGAGGATGGCTTGCCATGCCTGCGAGCTAGTAGAGTTGATGTTAAATGGAGCATCAATGAGCAGGTGTGCTGCAGCTTTCTCGTAACCATCATCAGCTATGTCGTTACTTGTGTATCCCCGTAGGACTTCAATGGTCGGCTCATTGTAATAAGTTAAGCGGGCATTTGCGAGCGGGTTTCCGGCATCAATATAGTCCTGCGTGAAAGGGGTGTCATAAGGAAAGGTTTGCTTTCGAATACTTGAGTCGCTGTCGCGTTCTTTTGAGGGAATCCCCGAGAAAAAGTAGGAATCAAATAGGGTGTCATTGTAGTAGTAGCTCGTATCACAGCCTGCACCGTTCGCATATCGACTATCTGAAGTGCCAGCGTTGTGCCCGAATGGGAAAGCAGTGCGAATGTAAGGATCTGATAAATCACTTAGCGTCGCTACGGGCCAAGAGGCCCCGATTGGGCGTGGCTGGGCATCTTCATTCCAGCCGAGCATCAGATGACGAAAATCATCCAGTGACACAATCGGGTGGCGGGGTAAATCGTAGAGCACTATATGAGTAGAGCCACTACTCCCAGTGTCAAAACCTTGCCCGTAATAACCATGCCCATTAGAGTCGTGGCGAGGGAGGGGGTCGGTAAGTGATGCGCTATTAGCTTTTGATCGCTCCCGTATGTAGAGTGCCTTGACGTCGCCTCTACTGTCGTCGTTGGCAACGACTTGTGGGTAAGCACCTAAGAAGTTGACTTGTGAAAATGCTGGAAAGGCGGGGTTCTCATTGGCTTGATCACCGGTGGTGTTGGCTCTGAAATCAATTGCGTTAAAGGGGAATGCGTTGCCTGTTGCGAGCCCTTGAACCTCACCAATAACGATGTCAGTTTGTATACCAGTGACGTCAGAGTTTTCCCCTAGAGAGAAGCATTTAAATCGTTCAGAGCTATTGGGATTCCCCGGCTTACGTGATACGATTTGCCCCGACCATCTGTATGAGCCGTAGCCTGAGCTCTTCAAGGTGAGTACGTCGGATCCTTCGAAATAAGCGATTTGCCAGCTGTTGCTCCCATCTATCGTCTCGGCGGCATCTGTGTAGGTAATGTTGTTTAGTTCACTCACTGTGCTTCCTACTGCTGCGGGTAGAAGCGTGGGTTCGTTAGTGCGGGCACTAAGAGCAGCATCATTGTAATACCGAGGGTTATATCCATCTAATTCTGCGTAATAAGACTGACTGAGTCCGCAGACCCATACTGCCCCAGGAGGCAGTGTCGTTGGTAATCCTGCATCTGATAGTGTGCGGTCGCTGAGAACGGTTACACTTGGACAAATTGACTGTAAATCGAATTTAGTTTCATTACCGTCTTGGTCTTCGAAAATCAAATCGACATTACCATTTTGGAAAATAAATATCTCATCGCCATTAGCTAGTGGGTTTTGCGAGTTGGAGGATGGATCAAATTCGATGGCAACGTTAAATGGGTTCCAAATGGTGAAGGATGGATATACTTGAAATTCGAGCACGTATTTGCCGACATTACTATTAGCCGGGTCAGTTATTTCTTTGCTCTTTATTCCTATGTTACAAATGTTGCGGAGCACGACGGGGCGCAGTTGAGGAGTGAAGACATGCCAGTCATTATCCGTTAGAAAAAATCTGCTTCTCCCGATTGTCGTGGGAGTGAGTAGTCCTGAGTAGGTAGGCAACGCTCTGTTGCGTTGATATATGTCATTCGTCCCCCATTGAGCGACATCTTCGTTCGTAATGCGCATGCGCACACTAGGGTTCGTTGCAGTTACGTCTGAGATACCGTAGAAAATGTTCTTGGTGCTGAGGTCGGAGACCAGACCATCATCGACTGGTCGGTAGAATTGGTAAAAATCGCGAAAGAACTTCCATTGGTCCCCCACAGGGTCATTAACCCCATCAGCGACCACCTTGCCATCGCGATCCACTCCGAATACGGGCACGCCGTGTATTTTTTCAAAATACTGGTCGTCGAGGCCGCGACTGAGATCGCGGCGCAGGCCACCGTTTTTAGTATCCGCAAGGACTCCCTTAGAGTTTAGAGTGAAATGATTCCGGTAGGGAGCAAGCTGTTCAGCCTTTGAGCCGGATTTGCTTGCAGGATTAAGTATGCCACTGGTGATGAGGTCACCTAGAACTTCGGCTTTTTGTATTTTTTCGAAGTAATCGTCATTCAGTTCCCCGCTCACTACTGGATCGACCGCTTCAAAGGGGAGCTTTCCTTCAATTTCAATGCCCGCTGCGTTAGCGTAGGGGAAGACCGAAAGTCGGCGACTAGTCTCGACTAAATCAAGGCTGGAATCTTTGTTCTGATAATCTCCATGCTCGGTCTTTAAGTTAGCCTTCAGCGATTCGTCTTGAGCCACCCAAGCGTAGTTGCCGGTAGTCGCACCTTGAGCGTTGACCAGCGGGCGTCGCTCAGCTTTGAGGCTAGTCAGTGTGCCATTACTAGGATTGGTGATGGTCATGAGCTCGACTGCAGGACTACCCTCATTATCGAGCACGGATTCGTTAAACTTTTTATTGCTAATTACTGAATCGAGTTTGTCTGGATCTACCGAGAGCAGTGGTAGTGCAAAGTTTGCGTCACCACCAGAGTTAACCCAATCCTTTGTCGCGCTATCCCAACTCTTGGACGGATCGGAATGCCAGACGAGCGTGTAAGGATTATTACTGCTGTCTAGGATGTCGGCACTCGCTGTCGCTCTTTGGTCTGGGCCTATATGTTGTTGTAGCTCACCTACAGCGATTTGCAGGCCAAAGAGTGCATTTTGCTTCGCGGCGAGTTGCTGCTTCGCAATGTTGGCGCTTCGTTGCTCAACTACGACAAAGCTTGTGATCGATAGCACAAGCAGAAGCACAAAGGTCATCAGGCTTAAGGCTATGACAAGCGCGAAGCCGGATCGGGCTTGTGTAGTCATAGCCACTGGGGTAATGAGTCGCATTTTTTTAATTTTTAGAAATCTACATTATAGTATGTGGATAAAAAAGATCAATGCTGGTCAGCGACAAAGGTATGTCTTATCGCGACGTGAGCCGAGGT
>PKCJ01000010.1 GCA_002862945.1 Opitutia bacterium
CATTATAATCCCTAAACCCCCGACACGAGGAATCACGCCGGTGTGCGTGTGGTGGTGCTGTGGATCCACATCGCCCCCCTGTCCCATACCAGAGAGCACGCAGAGATGGATGACTAACCAAGAAGTCAGGCAGCCGAGGAGAAGTAGAAATAGTGAAGGGAAGAGCATCGTGGATGCAATGTGTATCGATACTACGGAGAGTAGCGATCTAATACGGAAATGAGATGCTCGTTTAGAGCAAATCAAAAGCGCGTGCACACAAAAGCTATCAGCTAAGGATATATTCCATATCGTGCAGCGTTATTGCCCACGCTTCCGCCCTTGGTCGTTCGGGAAAATTCCGAGACTTTTGAGCGGCTAAGCCGCAATGAATGATGATTAATGACTGAGAGCTAATAGCTACAGCTTGTTGATTGGCCGCATAGAGCGGGGCTTGGATGATTTCAGTGTTGTTTCGGTCGACTGCGTATCCGATCTGGTCGCTTTGCTCGAAACAGCTTTTTAAATAATGGTTTCATCGTCCGTCGGTTCTTTATCAAAAAATTTGGCACCGCCGAGCACGGCCATGACGATGGGTATTAGTTTGCGGGTGCGTTGTCGCCAAGAGCGGAGCGTTCCAAGACGATTGAGAGCGTGGGCGCGGGAGGCCTCATCACCCTCCTCCCCAATGAGTGCGTCGATGTTGTCCAATCGCTGTGCGCCAGAAAGGAGGTGGGGCTCAAACTGGTCTTTAATAAAACCACTAACAAGTCGTTTCATAGAAAGCTCGGGCAGGTAATGATCGCGGCGACTACCAGGCACGTAGTGCAGTTTAACTGCACCGAGTTGACGCAAGACCTTAAGGCCCTGGCTGACGGAACCTTTACTAATTTGCAAGCGTTCAACAAGCTCATCGAAACTTAGCGCTTTGGGAGTACAAAAGAGGAGCCCATAAATCTCACCAATCGATCTCGGTAAACCAATCAAGCCAGCCGCTCGCACAAAGACGTCGATCATCGACGTCTCCCATGCGGACAGGATTGGAGTATCTGAGTGGATATCAGCCATTTTTGTGCTTAACAGTTCCAAAAACTGATCCATATCTCATTTTGTTCAAGTTTTTTTGAACAAAGTTTCTTAGTTTTTACAAAGTGCTATTTTTTTGGTCTTCGCGTAGATTCATCTGAAATTCTTGCCTTGATGATAAGATGTAATTCCAGCTAGAAAAGTCCGATCATACATTATGAAACAGGCGAAAAACCATTTAATAGGGGGAATCACAGGTGGCATTGGATCCAAACTGGCAGTCAAGCTGAGTGCGGAGGGCGACAGCGTTGCAGGATATGCGCGAAAAGCTCCTACAGGCGACCCCTTCCATTCGCAGGAGGGATTCATGCTCAAAAACTGTGATGCGACCGACCCCAAAACCCTGGAGACTGTCATTAATGAGTTCCAAGAGGAACTTGGATCGATCGACAGTTACACTCACGCCATCGGTTCTATCTATTTGAGGCCCGCCCACCTCACGCCGGTCGAGGATTGGCTCCAAACAATCCAGACTAACTTAAGCAGTGCATTTTATGCTTTGCGCACCGTGGCTAAAATCATGTCGAAGCAAGGCCACGGCACTTGCCTTTTCTTCAGCACTGCTGCGGCTCAAATAGGAATCGCCAACCACGAGGCGATTGCCGCTGCCAAGGGTGGCATTGAAGCCATGGTGCGCGCAGCGGCGGCCAGCTATGCTTCACGGGGTCTGCGCATCAATGCCATCGCTCCTAGCCTAACTGATACCCCACTCAGCCAAGCCATCATCGGCAGCGAGCAAGCACTGGAAATTTCCAAGCGCATGCACCCAACTGGGGATGTCGGCGAAGCAACCGACGTGGCCAGTCTGGCAGCATGGCTGCATTCCGATCAAGCAAAGTTTGTGACCGGACAAACATTCGTCATCGACGGCGGTATCTCGAAAATCGTACCTAAACCAAAAGTTTAGGTAAGAAGTGGACCTTGCACAACTCAAGTCGGCTGTGTAGAATACGTAAATATAGCGTTATTTATATAGCGAAACATTATTCGTGTTTTATATTACATACTTTAGGTGAATTTTTGGGGTTTTTCCTTGTCATGCGACTCGATTCTGCCCATAGATACATCTTAAATATATGGCTACTACCAAAAAGAAAACCAAAGCTATCGCCAAAAAGCCCAAAGCTAAGTCGAAGAACTTTGCGACAGCACCGATCAACAAATCGCTCTCGAAAGATCAGAAGATTGACCTTTACCGCATGATCGTAGGTATCCGTCGCTTTGAAGAGCGCTCGCTACGTGCCTACAATCAGGGTAAGATTGGCGGCTTCCTCCACCTTTACATTGGGCAAGAAGCGGTTGCTGCCGGAATCGTTTCCCTAATGGAGGAAAATGACCACATTATCACTGCCTACCGTGACCACGGACACGCGCTAGCAGTCGGCATGTCCATGAATGAGTGCATGGCTGAGATGTATGGCAAGCACACGGGTTGTTCCAAGGGCAAAGGCGGCTCGATGCACTTCTTTGCCCCAGACAAGAATTACTGGGGCGGCCACGGCATCGTCGCCGGACAGACTCCGCTTGGGGCGGGACTTGCCTTTGCGCTCAAGTATAAGGGACTAAAAGGCTGCGCAATGGCCTTTCTTGGTGACGGTGCGGTGAACCAAGGCTCCTTTATGGAGACGCTCAATCTTGCCTCACTCTGGAATATCCCTGTTGTTTTCGTCATTGAGAACAATGGCTACTCAATGGGCACTAGCCTCAAACGCTCTTCTGCGGGGGAGAACCTCGCCCACCGAGCCGACGGCTTTGATATGGAGTGGGAAGTCTGCAACGGCCACGACGTCTTCGAAGTTCGTGAGGTCGCCAACCGCGCGATGACTCGAGCACGCGAAGAGCACAAGCCCTTCTTACTGGAAATCCGCACCTATCGCTATCGTGGACACTCGGTGGCCGATGCCAACCATGAGAAATATCGCACCAAAGAGGAAATCGAAGAATATAAGCGCACTAAAGATCCCCTCAACGTGGTCAAACAGCACTTACTTTCCGATGGGACCCTGACTGAGGAATTAGCCAAAAAAATCGATCAGGAAAAGAAAGACGAGGCCGAAGCATCTGCGAAGTTTGCCGACGAAAGCCCTGTCGCACCACGTAGCGAAATCCAGACCGACGTCTACTGGGAGGTCGACAACGATTCCGAAGGTAAGCTCAAGGGCACCTACTTTTTTAATGACTAATAAGGATTAGGAATTGCCATAAAATACGACGCCACTCCCTCTAACTCCTTCTTAATTGATCCGCCACAGCCAGAAGACCTCAGTCCTAATTTTTTTAATTCTTAATTTACCATACCATGCCACTCATCACATATCGCGAAGCCATCAAGCAAGCACTCGACGAGGAAATTCAACGCGACGAGAATGTCTGCATCATGGGCGAAGAAGTCGCTCAATACAATGGTGCCTACAAAGTTACCGAAGGCCTCTGGGCCAAACACGGTGACAAGCGCCTGATCGACACACCGATCTCTGAAGCAGCCTTCTCTGGCCTTGCCATTGGCGCCTCTATGCTCGGCATTCGTCCCGTCATCGAGATGATGTTTATGTCGTTCAGCTACGTGGCGATTGATCAGCTTTTTAACAATGGTTCATTCTGCCGCTACATGTCCGGCGGTTTGATGAATGTGCCAATCGTAGTCCGCGGCCCTGCCAATGGTGGTACCAGCGTGGGAGCGACTCACTCGCACACCCCGGAAAATATGGTGGCCAACCACCCTGGTTTGAAGGTCGTCTGTCCGTCCAACGCCTACGACGCCAAAGGGCTCATGAAGGCCGCGATCCGCGACAATGACCCTGTCTTTGTCATGGAAAACACCCTTCTCTACGGCGAGAAGTGGGAAGTCCCGGATGAAGAATACATCGTCGAGCTTGGCGTCGCCAATATTCTAAAGGAAGGCACCGACCTGACGATCGTTTCACACGGTCGCTGCGCAATGCTTTCCCTGCAGGCTGCGAAAACACTCGAAGAGAAACACGGTATCAGCGCTGAGGTCGTCGACCTTCGCTCCATCCGACCGCTCGACGAAGAGACCATTCTTAACTCAGTGAGAAAGACCCACCGCGCATTACTGGTCGAAGAGAATAAACCTTTCTGCGGCGTGGATGCACAAATCTCACATATTATTCAGCTCAAAGCCTTCGATGATCTGGACGCCCCGATACGCCGAGTCTCTGCGATTGATGCGCCAAACTTTTACTCAAAAGAACTCGAAGACTGGCAACTCCCCAATGAGGAGCGCATTATTGAAGGAGCCCTCAAGGCGATGGCTTAAACGACTTTTACTTTCACACTTACTTTCAATCTTTAGAATATGGCTACACTCATCGACATGCCCAAACTCAGCGACACCATGACAGTGGGTACGCTCGTCAAATGGTTAAAAAACGAAGGCGACCCAGTCGCTAGTGGCGACATGATCGCCGAAGTAGAGACCGACAAAGCAACGATGGAAGTCGAGTGTTTTGACGACGGTGTTTTAATCAAACAATACTGCGGCGTCGGTGACGAGGTCGCCGTCGGTGGTGCCATCGCCGCTGTCGGGGAAGCTGGCGAAGAAGCGCCCGAGGCAGAAAAGAGCACACCCGCAGTCGCCACTCCAGAGCCAGAAGCCACCCCAGTCGCCGAAGCGCCCATGCCAGCTCCTGCGGCTCCAGAGCCTGCACCTGAAATCGTCCCGAAACCGGTCGCAGCGACCACCACAACTGCTAACCGCATCAAAGCCTCTCCACTCGCTAAGAAAATTGCTGCCGAAAAAGGCATCGACCTCGCCACGATTCATGGATCGGGTCCGAGTGGCCGCATCGTCAAGGCCGACGTCGAAAACGCCCAGCCTGGTGCAGCCGCTCCGGCAGCCGCTCAAGCGACTAGCCCTGAGCCTGTCGAAGCTGCAGCAACGCTTGAAGCTCTGGAAATCCCAGTCTCCAATATGCGTAAAAGTATCGGCAAGGCACTCGTGGCCTCCAAGACGCAAGCCCCGCACTTTTATCTACAAATTGAAGTCAACGGCGCACCACTCGCAGCACTTCGCAAGGAGCTGAATACCAAGTTAGCCAATCTTCCCCCCGAGCACGGTGGGACTAAATTCTCAGTCAATGATCTCACTCTCAAGGCAGCCGCCGAAGCGGTGCGCCGCGTCCCTGCGATCAATCGATCTTGGGAGGGTGACAGCATCAAACAACATCCAAATGTGCACCTTGCCTTTGGCGTCGCAATCGATGACGGCCTCGTCACCCCAGTGATCCGAGCCGCAGAGACTAAAGGCCTACGCGAAATTGGCGCAGAAGCTAAGGCCCTGATCAAAAAGGCACGTAGTAAAAAACTCACCCCCGACGAGATGAGCGGTTCTACCCTCACCGTGACGAACCTAGGCATGTTTGGCATTTCCGACTTTTACGGAATTATCAATCCCAACAATGCTGCCATCCTAAGTATAGGCGCGACGATCAAGAAACCAGTCGTCAATGAAAACGACGAGATCGTAGTCGGCCAAGTGATGAAGGTCGGCCTCTCTGGGGACCATCGCACCATCGACGGAGCAGTCGGGGCGCAGTATTTACAAGCGCTCAAGGAAATCCTTGAGTCGCCCTCTATCATGTTGGTCTAGCTCAGAAGTCGGAGGATGGATTTATATAAAGCCCGCGATGAATCGCGGGCTTTTTTTGCGCACAATGGGAACGCCGAGCTCACAAAACTAATGTGGACACCCACTCAGACGCCTTTACACATTTAGCTCATGGAAAAGACCGATCCTCTTATCTCTGTTCAAATCTCGGTTTACGCACTGGATGGAAAGGTGCGCGAAGCCGTCCACTGCTACCTCGACGCACTCGATGCGACGGGTATCGACCGCGACACAGGCACCATGTCCACCGTAGTCTGGGGTGAGGCTACCCAAATTTGGCCTGCACTGCAGTCCGCCTACACCTGCGTTGCGGCAAAACACAAAGTCATCGTCAACACCGTGATGTGCAACGCTGCACCCCTGCCCGCTCGTGCATCTGGTCGTCGTTAATTACATTCTTATCACTACTTCTTAATTGCTTCAATGATCTTACGAGTCACCCAATACGGCGAACCCATCCTACGCGAGGTCGGCAAGCCAATCACTGAATTCGATGAAGCTCTGGCCGAGCTGGCCAACGACATGGTCGACACGATGTATGACGAGGAAGGCATCGGCCTAGCCGCACAACAAGTGGATCGTGCCTTACAAATTTGCGTGCTCGATGTGCGCCCACCTGAAGGTATGGAAGTGCCCTTTGAATATAGCCTCGATGGCAAGAAGCCCCCTCTCGAGCTGATCATGCCTATGGCCATCATTAATCCGAAGGTCACGATCATCGATCAAGTGGAGGATGTTTACGAAGAAGGCTGTCTCTCCTTCCCTGGGGTAAACGGCAAAGTAGACCGCCCAGTGGGCGTGCGCTGCGAATACCAAGATACCGAGGGTAACAATCACATCGTTGAGGCCGACGGACTTTTGGGACGATGCATCTTACACGAAGTAGACCACCTCAATGGTAAACTCTTCATCGATCTTATGGATAAGCGCGACTTGAAGAAGAACGAGGCAAAGATCAAAAAGCTAAAGCGCGCGAGTCGTGATTTTTTGAAAGGAAAGTAATCGCTTAGCTTGGAGTCCCGCTTTGAACCACCCAAGTAATAAGAACTGCCTCAAGGCGGAACCTAAAGCTAATCATTGAGTAATACACAGATCACATTGGGCACGGTGATCACCCTATCTCTGGGATAAGTCAGCGCGCCGCTCACTGTGTCCACCTCGAGAACTGTGACTGTATTTGAATGCGCACCCGCTGCGAGCAGCCAACGACCTGTCGAATCTAAATTAATATTACGCGGCCACGCCCCGCGGATTGGCTCAATGTCAGTAACATAGAGTCGGCCTGTCTTGGCGTCGGCGACGAAAGCAGTTACACTGTCGTGTCCCCGATTGGCGGCATAAACAAACTCGCCGTTGGGGTGCACTACAATTTCGGATGAAGAGTTAAAGCTCTCCTTCGCTTTCGCAAAATCACTCAGCGTCGGCGTGGTCGAAAGTAGTGTGGCATTGCCTGTTTCTGTATCGAAGGCGAAAGTCGAGACCGAGAGGCTCAATTCGTTGAGTAAGAAAATGTATTGCCCATCGACTGAGAACTTCATGTGCCGCGGACCGCCTCCAGAGACAGAATCAACTGCACCAACTCGCTTAATCAAAAATTGGTCGGACTGGATCTGGTAAATTACAATCTGGTCGAGCCCAAGATCAGGCACGAACGCGAAGCGCCCGTCGGGTGAGAAACCGACCCAGTGAGGATGTGGTTTACTTTGTCGCTTCGCTACAACACCTGAACCTCCCTCGTGCTTGACTGTCTGGCTACATGCTTCAACTTGCCCTTCCTTGCCTAGTGGGAAGACCGCAACTGAGCCACCCCTATATTGAGCAGTTAACAAAAATTTACCAGATGGATGCACACTGATATGCGCCGCACGTCCGTCGGGGATGGGTTGGGAATTCAAAAACTCGAGGTCGCCATTATCTAAAATATTGTAAGCCAAGACTGAAGGTCCTTCGGCTGGATTGGCGATGGCATAGAGCCTAGTCCGGTCAGGGTGGAAAGTGAGAAAGCCAGGCGCTTTGACCTCTGCGGCCAGCGTCGCGGAAGAGAGCTTGCCTTTTTTTGTGTCGAGGCTGGCACGATAAATTCCTTTAGCCTCACCCCCGCCAGTTCCGAAATAGACATCGACTGAATCGGCGTGGAGAATATGCGCGGCTAGAAGAGTGAGGGGCAGTAAGACTTTCATTTTAATCATATGGTGTAATCGAAAATGTAAAGTTTTGGAAGATGAAGCCAGATGCCGATTCGTCCAAAAGCTCACGCTTCAGCTTACAGGCAATGGAATGAGTCAGTAAATTAAAACGTGCTAATGCGGCCGCTCTCGAATTGAACGGCGGCATCTTTGGGGAGGGTCAGGTCTATACGTTTGATCGCAGGATTTCCCCGTGATTGAACATAGTTGAGAATAACTGCAAGGCGATCAAGTTGCTGCGCAAAACTGGTATTAAATCCGAATATGATACGTGGCACCATCGACGAGCGTACTTCAATCACTTGGCCGGGGAGCTCAGGATTACCAGAATAGTGTTTCAGAGAAACCAGTTCCCATGTCTTATAAAAATTCGACTGCCTACGGCGCGTCTCTTCGAGGAGTTCGGCGACTTGGCCGATACCTCGCATGGGTAATATCCCACCCTCGGGGTGTCGGTAGGGAAGGACAAAGGGTAGCCTATTTAAAGTCGCTCTGGGGTAGCCGATACCTTTGTAAATAGTGCCCTCACGAGAGATGATACGGACTTCAGCTCGATCGTTGACTCCCATCACACGCATACGAAGGATGGGTTCGTGCTCCTTTAAATTGATCTTCAATGCGTTTGGAAACTGGCGCTCAATAGAGGCTGACTTGACCTGACCATGCGCTTCGAGTTGCTGCTTCATGGTGTGGATATCAATCTCCATCATGGCGGTGTCGCGACGTAACTCGACCACCGTGCCAAGCCACGATACAGGCAATACTCCGTTTGTATTGAAAAGAATTTTCTCCACCGGCTTTGAGGGAGTCGTAATTTGAATAGTTTCTCCTCGCTCGTTCAACGCGACAATTGCCCAAACGACAGCGCTGATGAGGAGAATACAAATAAGGAAGGCACCCAATAACTTAAGGGCTTGCACTTGACGACGCTTGCGCGATTGCGACGAGTTGATACGCGTGCGTTTACTCCCTCCGTCTAATCCACGCCAAGTTTGGTTTTCACCTGCCGAGGTACTACCTTTATTTTTACTGCCACCGATCATTTAATACTCCCTTTTTGGAAACGAGCGATTGCCGGTGCTACCAACTCGATGGCGAGTTGCTCGAAGTTGTAGCCGATGCAGCTTGCGCTCTTCGGAAGAAGGCTGGTCGCGGTCAGACCAGGTAGAGTGTTGATCTCTAGGAAATTTGGGCATGCCCCATCGAGTAAAAAGTCAATGCGGGCGAAGTCGCGGCAACCGCACGCGCGAAATAGTTGTTGGGCATGGTCTTTGACCTTAGCCTCAACTGCAGGTTCTAGGTCGGCAGGGAAATAATACTCAGTCGAAGCAGTTGTGTATTTAGCTTTATAATCGTAAACACCACTCTGGCTGACGATCTCGACCACGCCCATGGCGACTCCTTTGAGTACGCCGACAGTGAGTTCGCGACCACGAATACGCTGTTCGATTAGCCAATTACCAGAACTTATGCCTGAAAGAGTGACGCCAAGTGCGGACCGGTGCTCGGTGAAATGGAGCCCGACACTGCTACCTTGATCGGTAGGTTTGATCACTAGCGAAGTACCGAGTTGATTAATCACGGCATCAGCTAAAGGTGCGGAAGCGCCGTCAAAGATCATCGCCTCTGGCACAGCGATGCTGAGTTTGCGAGCGATCGTCTTTGTCGCGGCCTTATCCATACAAAGGCGACTGGCAGCGGCATCGCTGCCGCAATAGTGGATCTTAGCTCCTTCCAAAAGGGATTGCAGTCGACCATCTTCACCAAAGCTACCGTGCAGGGCTGGAAAGACGATATCCGTATTTGATTTTAAAGAATTGGGCAAAGCCTCCGAAGCTAAAACAAGCGGCTCCACTTCAAAATTTGTTCCTAATGCCTGCGCGATGGCTTCGCCACTTTGCAGGGATACTTCGCGTTCAGAACCGACGCCGCCGTAAAGAACGACTACTTTGGGAGCTTTAGACATGGGGGATTTCTTTGATGCAGGAGAACAGAAATGGCTTCTTCGCTCCGCTACCATATAAGAATTGTCCGAGAAGTGCCATCATTCGCACAAAACTTCATCCCAAGACTGACCGACAAGCAAGACTTCGGGTTCTAAAATATAACCAGACTCAGCCTTCACTATAGCACGCACTTTTTGCACGAGTTCGATCACATCGGCTGCCGATGCACCACCATTATTGACGATAAAGTTACCATGCACCTCGGAGACCTCCGCCGCGCCGACCGACATCCCTTTAATTCCATATTCGTCGATTAGTTTACCAGCATAATTACCCTCCGGATTTTTGAAAATGCAGCCCGCGCTCGCGCCCCGTGGCTGGCTCTCTTTCCGCGAACTCGAATAGCTATCGATTAAGCCACGGATAGATGCCTCGGAATCGCCAACTGCACTACAGAGCACGGCACCTAGGGCGATGCCTCGACTGATTTCTTCAACTTTGCGATAACCAAAATGGAAGGCTTCTTTAGGCAAATCCTGATAGCAACCGTCCTCATCAATAAACTGCACGCGCTCGACCACATCGAACATCCAGCTGCCCATAGCGCCGGCATTCATACGAAGCGCCCCACCTACTGCGCCAGGGATTCCTTCCAAAAACTCAAACCCAGCTAGGCCATTCTTAGCAGCAAAGCCGCAGATTTCTTTGAGGCGGCCTCCTGCAGAAGCCCAAATACGACCTTCGCCGAGTGAAACCACCCGACGCCATGCGGACGAAGAAAAGCGAATAACCAAGCCGTCAAAACCATGATCGGAGACGAGAAGATTTGAACCACGACCAAGGCAAAACAACTTGAACTCGTAGAGCTCAGCAGCGCGCAAAAGAACGCGCAAATCGCTGTAATTAGCCGGTTCGGCATAGAAGCGAGCGGAACCGCCGATGCGAATAGTTGTCTTGTTGGCGAGTGGTTCGTGAGACTTGAGTTTGCACTCGGGAGAGACGCGGGGCACGAGGTAATCTACCCATGCAGCGTCTAGGCTAGGGGCCTCGCCGACTGAAGTCGAAGCTCTGAGCCAAGAAGCGAAAGCACCTGCAAATTCTTCGATGTCACCTGCACCGACGAAAGCTAATTGCGTCGGCGAATCTTTGATCGCTTCCCTAAGTTGGCGCATACCTCCCAGGGACATTACAAGTTCGAAGGGTGCTTGATCCGTAAATGCATTCGCTAGATCTGCAACCTTGCCGCCTTCCAATTCGGACTCGTGCGCGGCGTAAACAGGTAAGAGATAAACGGCATCGGCAGCTTGTAGAGAGTGGGCAAACTCAGACTTAAATTGGCACGTCCTTGAATAACGATGCGGCTGGAAGACGACAACGAGCTGTTTATCTGGTTCGTTAGTCCGAAGGGATTCGATCAGAGCATCAATCTCGGTTGGATGATGCGCGTAGTCTTCGATCACCGTAAGCTGCGCATCCTGATAAAGTATTGATTGGCGACGTGCCATGCCAGGGAAAGTTACCAAAGTATCGCTCTTTAATGGCTGATCGAAGAAGGAAAGTACGGCGGCGGCGGCATCGCCGTTGACCTGATTAAACCGCCCACTCGGGGCGGTATCTAGGCCAAGGCGCTTGGCGATACCATCGAAGGTTTGTATCGTAGCTGCGCCTGTCGGCTTTAGGTGGAGTGAATCAGGTAATAGCAATTTTTGTTTCGTGCGCTTGAGTAAGCCAGAAAATGCAGCGTCGAGTTTCGCAGCATCGCCGTAGTGGTCCGCATGATCCCAATCCACATTGAGGACGAGGGTCACCTCGGGTGCGAACTGATCAATTGTGCCATCACTCTCGTCCACTTCTGCGACAAGCCAATCGCTTTCGCAAAAATGAGCGGGCGGCGTCGATTTATCAGTGAAGAGGCCGCCTAATATATAGCTAGCCTCAAGCTGACAATGCCGTAGCCCGTGGGCAATCATACCAGAGGTGGTGGTCTTTCCATGACTGCCGACCACAGCAATCAGTCGTTTACTTTGCGCAATCTCGGCGAGCATTTCGCCACGTCTCAGTAAACGAAGCCCGGCCTCACGAGCGCCGACTAAGACAGGGTGGGACTGCGGGATAGCACTTGAATAAACGACCGTATCGAAGGTGCTGACCTGTTCTGGGAAAATAAAGTCTTCAAGCGTGACATCCGCTTCGTGAAGCCAGTAGCGAACGCACTCTTGTAGGTGCGCATCGTATCCAGACACTGAATATCCTGCGCGCGACATCCAACAAGCGAGCGGGGCCATTCCCATACCGCCGGCTCCAACGAACAAATATCTGTGCGTGTCATCCATCATCTTAGTGGCTCCAGCTTTTCACCTTTCGCAATAGCTTCCGAGTGGCAAAGGACGAGTAAATCGTCAGCTATACGTTCGCTTGAATCGAAGCGATCTAAGCGCTCTAGATTAGATTTAAACTTGGCCAGTAAGCAGTCGTTAAACATCAAATCACACACTTCCGAGCTAAGCTCGTTAAGCTTATCCTGGGAAAGTGAGATGCCGGCACCCTGTCGCTCGTGGGCGAGCGCGTTGGCCTTCTGGTGGTCGTCCGCGGCATAGGGATAAGGCACCAGAATGGAAGGACAGCGGCAACGAATAATCTCCGCGATGGATCCTGCGCCTGCGCGAGAAACAATTAGATCAGCTGCGGAAATTACGTCGCCCATGCAGCTAGAAAAAGGCACAAATGTAGCCGTTGTATCAGCACCTCCCTTCCCTATTTCATGGATCGTGCGGGCGATACTATTACCCAGACCAGTCACGCAATAAACGGAGATTCCGGCTTTGGCCAAGAGTCCGAAATTTTGCTCAACCCATTCGTTCAGTGCTGTGGCACCTTGGCTACCACCGATAACGACAAGCAATTTATTAGGCACACTAAGGCCGAGGCGGTTCCAAGCATCGGCTTTGAGCGAATGCTTGATATCTTTGCGCACGGGATAGTCGAAATAGCGGATATTCTCCGGCGGCACGCCCCGTAGGCGAACACCATCTGGCAAGTAAATGCGTGTGGATAAATGTTTGATCAAGCGGGTGGCTTTGCCTGGATGACAATTGGCCTCATGGAGTGCAACAGGTATCCCTCTTGTCCGGGCGGCTAGGCCAAGTCCGAGCGAGAGAAAGCCGCCAAAGAGCAAGACTATGTCGGGCGCTTGCTCGCGAAGCATGCGACGTGATGTAAAGAAGCCAGAAACCAATGAGCCGAGAAATGCGAGGCGCTGAAGAAGGCTGCCCGTGAAGGCGCGACCAGGCGTCTTGACGAAATCGAGATGGCTATATTTTTCAACAAGGGCAGAATCAACCTGCTTATGGCTGATCAACAATAAGCAAACATGCCCCCGCTCTTGCAGGACCTCCGCCACGGCGATGCCGGGGGCGAGATGGCCGCCAGTCCCGCCGCATGCTATAATTATTTTACTCATAGTTCACGCTGCCTCCGCAACGCCGGCAGTTGCCAAGAACGGAAGCCGTTAAGAATAATACCCGTGAGCACAAACATGAAGACGAGATTAGAACCCCCGTAGGAGATGAACGGCAGTGACATTCCCTTGGTCGGCAAGCAGCCAGTTACCACTCCAATATTAATGAGCGCCTGAAAAGTGATGAAA
>PKCJ01000038.1 GCA_002862945.1 Opitutia bacterium
CTCTCTGGTGCGCGCAGTCTGGATCTCAACGGACAATATTCAGGCAAGATTAAGCTCTTCTGCGATTATTGCACTGAGCACGACGAGACCGAAGTGCCCGATCCGTATTACGGCGGTGATCGCGGCTTCGACCACGTCATGGACCTGATTGAAGACGGTTGTCAACATTTACTCAAGGTACTCAGAGCAGGGTAGTCATTACGTGTTCAGAGCATCGAAGGCTTGTATTTTAAACAAGCTTAGTATGGAAGCTACAGCCTGACGGGTAAACCTTTGGATTTCAGATGTTCTTTCGCTTGTTTTATTGTAAAGGTCCCAAAGTGGAAAATCGAGGCAGCCAGTACGGCGCTAGTTTTACCATCGCTTATGGCCTTGGCTAGGTGATCAAGTGTGCCAGCACCGCCGGAAGCGATGACAGGGACTTCGACGGCTTCACTGACAGCTCGGTTGAGTGCATTGTCAAAACCACCCTTTGTGCCATCGCAATCCATGCTAGTGAGGAGGATTTCTCCCGCTCCGAGTGAGACAACTTTTTTTGCCCATTCGACGGCGTCGAGTTCGGTTTCTTTTCGGCCGCCGTGTGTGTAAACATTCCACTTCCCATCTTCTTCAGGCACGCGTTTGGCGTCGATCGCAACAACGATACACTGGTTACCAAAGCGGGAAGCAGACTCCTTGATTAGGTCGGGATTGAGGATTGCGGCAGTGTTGAGGCTGACTTTGTCAGCTCCTGCGTTGAGCATGTCGCGGATGTTTTCCAGGCTCCGCAGGCCGCCACCGACCGTGAGTGGCATGAAGCACTCAGAGGCGGTGCGTTCGACAACATTAATCATAGTATTGCGTTCGTCGCTGGATGCTGTGATGTCGAGAAAAACAAGTTCATCGGCACCTTGTAACTCGTAGGCTTTGGCTTGCTCGACGGGGTCGCCCGCATCGATCAGGTTTACGAAGTTCACACCTTTGACTACACGTCCTTCATGGACGTCTAGGCAAGGGATGATACGGACGGATAGCATTTACAAAGAATTGAAAAATTAGAGATTAGGAAGGGGAAATGTATTTTAGATTTCTTACTTTAATTCTTTCTTAATTGAACCCTACTCATCGGCAAAGATAATGTCAGGCTCGAATGAGAGCGCTAAGCGATATTGTGAGCCTGGTCGCATGACGAGGGGTCGGTCGCGCTGAAGGGTTTGCAGATAGTGCATGTTTCCGTAGTAGGTGTGGAACTTGGGATCCTTAGTGACGACGTCCAATTCTTTCCACTCTGCCTGAAAGTCATCCTTAGTTACTTCGGTGCGGTGGCCACCTTCGCCAAGCGTGAAGGAGGTGGCTACGCGATAGCGACTGTGGGGCGATGCAATGCCGAGAACGTAGCGCATCTTATCGAGTGTGACTTGTTGTTTAACACTAAAGCAGAATTCGCAGCTAATTTTGCCTTTGAGGAATGACCAGACAACCTTGCAAGAACCTAGACCACTTACAATTTCCTCGTCCTTGGTAATGAGTTCAGGCTGATCATACTTGAAGTTAAGCGCGTTGCGCATGCCCATGCTAGTGGTGCAATTTTTGCCGTAGAAGGAGGGCAAGATAACCTTGTCACCAAAGGTGAGCTCTGGCTGCATGATGGGCAGATACTGATCGACTGGCCAGTCGAATATACCAGGGGAGTGAGGAAAGGCGAGATAGTCGGAGGTACCTTTGCCCAGTCTGCTTGAACCGATGAGTGGCAACTGTATGGCTAGACCAGAATCAGGGTCTTGGTAAACGAAGAGGCCTTGCTCCTTGCGCTGTGACTTATCAAAACTAACGTAGCGCGCAATTTTGCGTGGGGCAACTGGTGACGAGGGTGCTGCATTGCCACCGATTGACCGAGCAAGGCGCGACCATTGGCAGAGGTAGCGCGCAGCATCGAAGTTAGCCATTCGCGTGGTATGGTATGGGACAGTGTTACGCTCATCGTCTCGGATCACGAGATAGCCGTGCTCCTGGTCGAGGTAAGTAACGAAGAAATTCATGAAGAGGCGACGTAATGTATCAGTGTAGAGATCACGTTGATCTAAGGGCACCCAGCCATCGCGAAGCGCTTGTAATACCAGGGTGATGCAATGCATCTGGCCATAGGCACCAAGCGAACGACCGTAAGCCCAACCGACACCATCCTGACGAGCCAGATCGGGGATCAATTTGAGATATTTCTCTGAGTAGGAGCGCAGGCTGGGAAGCTTGCGTTCGCGCAGATGTAAATTAGCGTGAAGCTGCAGCGACTGGCGAATAAAGACGAAACTATGTACACCGTAGATATCGAATGCACCACCCAAACGGGCTTTCTCGCCAGCGGCATCATCGATATAGCCAGTAGAAGACTTAGCGTCGATACGTTCAAGGAATCGGTCGATGAGGCGGCCAGTTTCGTCTTTCTTGGATAGTCCAAGACTGAAACGCGTTACAGCCTTAGCGATGTTGAAGGCTTGGTAATGATTCTCGTAGTCGCTGCGCTCTAAGAGGAGCTTATCGAGTTGCTCGCGGGTAAGATCCATTAGACGCTCCCAGACAAGGTTGCGATCTTTGGCCGGGCTGAAGGAAAGCAGACCAAGCGCTGCGTAAGCGAGACCGTTCTCCATCTTCTCGGGAGCGAAGGCTTGCGCGGTCAAAGTGCGCGCGGCGAGATCAATGAGATCGTATCCGCCTAGGGTCGACTCGGTGGTGGCGCGGTAGTACTCGCCGATTGCTAGGGCGGCGTGGCCGGGCTCGTCTAAGCGGCCTTCCTCCCCGCAAACAGGAGCAATAGCACCTTGCTCGGTGATAGATCCTAAGTTGTGACCCAATATAGATTGAGCCATGTCGAGGCATTGATCAGCAAAGTTTTCCATTGTCTAAATACGCACCCTTTGATGCGTAGTGAGCTGTGCATGAAGTTACCGCCCAGTATCCTTGTCAATAGCTTTCAAGAATGTTGGAGAATATCTGAGAATCGACTGATTGAGTCGGTGCAATCCTTGCTTTTGCCGTCTTTTGTAGCTATTTAATTCTGACCTTAGATGCTCTAGTCTCCCTTATTACATCAAATATCTTGATCATAAATCATCTGCTTATTTCCTCAGTTGATGGTAACACTTCCTTATCGGATGCAATTTAGAGTTTTGAAGGCTTCTTCACTCAACACTCGCTGTCGCGTGGCCATTTCTGGCTGTGTCAGGTCTTCATCATAGGAAGGTACCATTGCTTTCATACGTGCATGCCCTTCTGGTGTCTCGAGAGAGCCAGCGAAGCAGCGTTTGATGACTTCCAGTATAATATTAGTTGATACAGATGCGCCAGGTGATGCGCCTAGCAAGGTAGAAAGGGAGAGGTCTTCATTTGTGAGAACTTCGGTTCCGAAGTGGACGATTCCAGCGTCACCGTCTTCTTTTTTGATGGCTTGCACGCGGATACCTGCGTCGATGAGACGCCAGTCTTCTTCCCTTGCATTTGGAAAGAAGGCTTTCAGCTCCTTCATACGTGTCTTCATGCTTTGAGTGCCTTGTTGAATCAAATAGCGAACGAGTGGTATATTATATAGGCCGACCTTAATCAGCGAGGCGATGTTGTCGATACGGATGGAGCGGGGAAGGTCGGTGAGCTTGCCCTCGACATGGAGGAACTTAGTTGTCCAGGCAGCGTAGGGGCCGAAGAGGATCGATTTTTTACCATCAATTATACGTGTGTCGAGGTGCGGCACAGCCATGGTAGGCGCCGCGCCGGGAGAAAGTCCATAAACTTTCGCGAGGTGTTTGTTGACGATCTCTGGCTTATCGCAAATCAGCCATTGTCCACCGATCGGAAAGCCACCAAAGCCCTTGCTCTCTGTGACGCCCGATTTCTGAAGTAGTGGGAGGCTGCCGCCGCCTGCACCAATGAAGACGAACTTGGCTTTGGTGGTAAATGTTTGTTTTGTTGTGAGATCCTTAACTTCGACCTTCCATCTGGCGCCGTCTTTGGTCAGGTTAGTAATTCGATGACTCGTCGCGTAGCCACAGCCCTCTTGATGGCCCAGCCACTCAATAAGTTTTGCAGAGAGTGTGCCGTAGTTGATATCGGTGCCACGCTCCATCTTAGTGACTGCCAGAGGTGAATGGTCACGCCCTTCGAGCAGTAGGGGTGCCCACTCACGAATCTGCTCACGGTCTTCGGTGTAGACCATATCCTCAAAAAAGTGATGCTTCTGCATTTGCGTGAACCGCGACTTAAGGAAGTCGACTTGTTCTTGTCCGTATACGAAGCTGAGATGAGGAACTGGGTTGATGAATTCTTCGACTTTTTCGATCATGCCAGTGCGCGCCGCGTAGCTCCAGAATTGTTTAGATTGCTCGAACTGGTGAAAAATCTCGAATGCCTTACTGACATCAACTTTGCCGTCAGATCCGTAGTTAGGAGTGTAACTGAGCTCACAGAGGCCTGCATGGCCAGTGCCCGCGTTGTGCCAAGCGTTGGAGGCTTCTTTGCCAAACTCTTCGGTCATCTCGTAGAGTTGAAAACGAAGCGCAGGTTTTAACTCCTTGAGCATCGCACCGAGAGTGGCTGACATGATACCGCTACCGATTAAAATAACGTCGGGATCTAGAATATGGTTCTCACTTTTCATGGAAAAATATGCGTCAGCTAATTACTTGTCCTAGCTCGTGGCGCAAATCGCAGCAAAACGTTCCTTGGTGCCATTCCAGTAAGAGGTATCAGTGGGTTCATAGCTTTCAACTGGGAATGAATCGGCTACTACTGCGCGGCCTTCGGCGAGCGTATTTATAAGACCGTCGGCCATCATTTGCGCTAAGATGTTACCCAGACCAGTGGCTTCGACAGGACCTGCGTGGACTGTCGTTCCAAGGGCATTAGCGGTGAATTGATTGAGTAGTTTATCCTGGGAACCGCCGCCTACAACATGCAGATTGCTGGGAGGCGTCTCGGTGTAAGTGGTTAGCTTTTCCCAAATCACTGCATAACGAAGTGCTAGGCTCTCGTAAATTGTGCGGATAATTTCGCCTTTTGTTTCAGGAATAGCCTGCCCCTTTTCTCGACAGTATGCTTGTATTTTCTCGGGCATCTCACCTGACTTGGCAAAACACGCGTCGTCGGGGTCTATTAACGAACGAAAGGCTTGGGCTTCAGTGGCGAGTGACGCCATCTGGTTGTAGGGAAGGTCTTCGCCCTGCGCCTGCCAATGCCTTTTACATTCTTGTATCAGCCACAAACCACAGATGTTTTTAAGGTAGCGAATCCTGCCGTTGACGCCGACTTCATTGGTAAAATTATCAGCATAGGATTGATCGTTGATCACTGGTTTTTCGAGATCCAAGCCCATTAAGGACCAAGTGCCGCTACTAAGGTAGGCTGGCGTTTCAGCCTGGCTAGGCACTGCGGCCACGGCACTTCCAGTATCATGACCGGCTACCGTGACGACTTTCACACCGAGCAGTCCAGTGTGTTCCGCCACATGGGCACTCAGCGCGCCCAATTCTGAACCAGGGTCGCTGATGCTCTTAAATAATTTGCGCGGTAAGCCTAGCGACCTGATTAATGGATAGTCCCAGTCTCTCTCGTTCGGATTATAGAGCTGGCTTGTGCTCGCGATACTACGCTCCTGTGTTTTATTACCAGTCAGCCAATACCCGATCATATCTGGCATAAAAAGTAAATCCTCCGCTTGTTCCAGCACCGAGCTTTCAAGTATCACTTCCGAGTAAAGCTGAAAGAGGGAATTAAAGAAAATAAACTGGATGCCTGTGGCTTTATAAATTTGGTCTTTTGGAACACGCTCAAATACTTTTTCCATGATGCCGTCCGTTCGGCTGTCACGGTATTGGTAGGGTAGACCCAATATCCTGCCGTCTTTATCGAAGAGAGCGTAGTCCACGCCCCAAGTGTCGACCCCTACGCTGACGACTGCATCGCCATAACGCTCGGCCGCGAGTTTTAAGCCCTCTAATATATTTTGGTAAAGTTCTGTGATGCTCCAGTGCCACCCAGTCGGCAGCCGTATAGGTGTATTATCGAAGCGGTTGACATCGTGCAGCTCAATCCGCTGCCCATCAAATTCTCCCGCTAGTATTCGACCGCTAGCAGCTCCTAAATCAACAGCGAGGTAAACTTTCTTTTGGTTCATAATTAGGAGTATCTACTCATGGAAATGTCTGCCTTAAGCGGGCCAGCTATGGTTAACTTTATTCCCATCGATCGAATCTTTTGTTCGAATTCGATGGAGATGCCATCGTCACAAACAATGTGATCGATATTCTGAGTTGCGGCAAAAAAATATTCCGAACGTGACTCAAATTTACTGGAATCAACCAAAAGTATAACTTTCTCGGCTAGTAAGGTGAGTCGCTCTTTATAGCTAGCTTGCTCCTCAAAACCTTCACTCGCGCCACGTTCCGCATCAAACCCAATGCAGGATACGAAGGCTGCGTGGACTTTGTGGCGGCTCAGTGCTTGCATGCTGTCGCCTCCAACATAGGTGTTGGTTTTAGGATGATAACGCCCGCCAGTTGATACCAGCTCAATGGCTTCTTTGTTTTTCAACTCTTCCATAACAGCGTGCGCGTTGGTAATGACGCGATAGGGTTGATTCGGGAGTAGGGCAATTAAAGCCAAAGCGGTCGTGCTGCTATCAAAGGCATAGGTATGTTTTGGTTGTATCAAAGATAAGGCTGCCTGAGCGATTGCCTGTTTAGCACAGATATTTAAATTTCTGCGTTCATTAAAGGAGCGAAGCTCAAAAGGGCTTTTCTGATTGCTGGCCCCGCCGTGTATCCGTGTCAGTTTGCCTTCGGTTTCGAGGATCTGTAAGTCGCGGCGAATGGTTTCATCGGTCACTTCCAGTGCTTTGGCCAAGTCGATTGTTCTCACTACGCCCTGCGCTTCTAAACGTCCTAGTATTTGCTGATATCTTTTAAGTGCGAGCATGACGCTAGATTTAAAGATTTATCATACATGGCAAGAAATATCTTGTAATTTGTTGGTTTTATTGGTTTAAGTGGTATTTCATTATATATTTTCCAAATATAACCAAATATATCCAATTTTGCTATGCTGCCTGAGTATAAATACGTAAGCTACAACTGGGATAACAAATACGCTGATACGCTGAATGCCAGGGAACGCTTGGTCTATCGCTCAAACATACTGGGCGATGACCAACGTATAACCAATACTGGAGGGGGAAATACATCTTCAAAGCTGATGGAAACGGACCCGCTCACTGCCGAGCTAACTGAGGTATTATGGGTAAAAGGATCCGGTGGTGACTTGCGGACCTCTAAGTTGGCGAATTTCTCTTCGCTCTATCAAGACAAGCTAATTGCGCTTCAGTCTATTTATGGGGCTACTGAGCCGAAAGGAGTGAAGACTCCTGTTGAAGATGAAATGGTGCACATGTATCCTCACACGACCTTTGATTTAAATCCACGGCCATCTTCGATAGATACCCCTTTGCACAGTTTCATTGGTGCAAAGCATGTCGATCATATGCATCCCATTTCTTTCATTGCGATTGCAGCCTGCAAAAACTCGGAGGTATTAACCAAGGAAATTTACGGAGATAGCTTGGCCTACCTTCCATGGCAACGTCCTGGATTTGATCTGGGTCTGAAAATGCAAGCCGTTTATCGAAAGAACAAAGCATGCGTTGGTATTAATATGGGGCAGCATGGTCTCATCAATTGGGCGGATGACGATAAGGCTTGTTATGAATTGACCCTAGATTTGATTGAAAAGGCAGGTGCCTTCATTGCTTCAAAGGACCGCGGAGATCAGACTTTTGGTGGACAGAAATATACCTCACCTAGTGATGGTGCTGCAGTAGCAATGACGATCAATTTACTGCCATTCTTGCGGGGCGCGGTTTCGCAGAAGACCCGCTTTATCGCAACAGTGCATCGTGATGCAGCGGTGCTTGAATTTGTGAATTCAGTTGATGCCCAACGTTTGGCTGAAATTGGTACATCCTGTCCGGATCATTTCCTACGAACAAAAATAAAACCAATGTTCGTAGACTGGGATCCTGAGAGTAATGACCTAGGTTCCTTGAAGTCTCTGATCATTGAGGGCTTGGATCAGTATCGAGCGGACTACGCCGAATATTACGAGGCCTGCAAGCACGCAGATTCTCCCGCAATGCGCGACTGCAACCCCACTGTTATTTTGATTCCTGGTTTGGGTCTGATCGCCTTTGGTAAAAACAAATCTGAATCACGGGTGACCGCAGAATTCTACAATTGCGCAATCGGCGTGATGCGTGGTGCCGAGGCCATTGATTCCTATATAGGCCTACCACGACAGGAGGCTTTTGATATTGAGTATTGGTTGCTCGAAGAAGCAAAACTGCAACGCATGCCAAAAGAAAAGGAATTTGCCCGTAAAGTGGTTGTGGTGATTGGAGCAGGTTCAGGGATAGGTAAAGAGACCGCTTTACGATTTGCTCGCGAGGGTGCCCATGTGGTTTGTGCCGACCTAGATGGCGATGCCGCACAAGTCACCGCTAATGAAATTGAAGCTGAGATTGGTATAGGAATTGGCATTGCTGGTTCCGGAATATCTGCTTGCGGCAACGTAATCGCCTCCGCAATTGACATAGGTGACACAGCGAGCATCGAGGCCTGTTATCAATCTACAGTCTATGCCTTCGGCGGTATTGATGTCATTGCCCTAACTGCAGGCATTTTTCTCGCACCAAATGTTGAGGGGGAATTTTCTGTAAAACAATGGGAGTTGGTTTTCCGGGTTAATTCAATCGGTCCTTACTTGGTTGCCGATGCTGCCAAGTCGATTTTTCAATTACAGGGCGCGCACTTAAAAAGCTCAGTCGTCATCACCACCTCAGTAAATGCGGTCGTTTCCAAGAAAGGCTCGGTGGCCTATGATTCTTCTAAAGCTGCTGCCAATCATATCGTGCGTGAACTTGCTGTCGAACTCGCGCCTTACGCTCGCGTGAATGCCGTAGCACCGGCGACCGTTGTTAAAGGTTCACAAATGTTCCCACGCGACCGTGTCATGGCTTCGCTCGCCAAATACGATATCGATTATTCTGAGGAGGAATCAACAGAAGACCTTAAGCTTAAATTAGCGCAGTTCTACGCAAGCCGTACGCTGACCAATGAACCGATCACTCCAGAAGACCAAGCGGAAGCGATCTATTTCATGTCTAGCGATAAATCATCCAAAACAACTGGCACAGTCTTCAATGTTGACGGAGGTCTTCACGAAGCCTTCCTGCGTTAACCCCTACAAACCCACATCTTATGTCGAACGATAGACTAGAAAAATTAGTTGAGCTCTCACGGGAGTTTGGTCGCGAGGATCGTGGCTGGGCTATTCTAGGAGAGGGTAATACCAGTGTCATGGGTGGTGCCGATAGTTTTTATGTTAAAGCATCCGGAAGTTGCCTAGGGCTTGCGAGTCGAAGTGATTTTACCGAGGTCAATATAAATCAAGCCCTCGAGTTCATTGCGAAACCCTCAATGACCGACACAGAAGTAGAGGACGCTCTTGAAGCTATCAAAGTGGATCCGAATGGAAAACGGCCTTCTGTTGAAACATTTGTTCATGCAGTCTGCCTGAGCCTTGGAGACTGCAAATGGGTTGGTCACGGCCATCCAGAGTCTGTTCTTTCGATCCTTTGTAGTCAATCTGGAGCAAAGCCTTACCTAGAGCATATTTTCCCTGATGCCATTGTAGTATGCGGCCGTAATTTTGCAGTCGTACCCTATGTCGATCCCGGCTTCAAACTAGCCCATGGAGTTCGCGATGCCCTTCTGAGATTTAAAGAAAAATATGGCAAAGCTCCAAAAATTATTTTTCTTGAAAACCATGGTCCTTTTATCCTCGGGCAATCGGATATTGATGTTATCAATACTATGCAGATGCTGGATAAATGGTCGAAGGTCATTCTTGCGAACCAACTCTTCGGAGGCAGTAACTATCTCTCAAAGACAGAGTCGGACCGTATCGAAAATCGCCTCGACGAATCTTATCGCCGTAGGCGTCTGTTAGAGCGAGAGCGTTAGTGCTCTACTGTCGGCCAAGCTATCTAGTTGTGACCTGAATAAGGACCCGTAATTTTTTACCGACTTTGGTAGGCGTATTATTCAAAATCTCGATGGAGGTGTTGCCATAAATTTTAAACATTAGCTGGACTCGCCAAATTTGTTGAAAATAAAAACACAGACATCGTGTCTATATTAGAAAGGTGATTTTGCTTAATTGTTTATTCTGACTGCTTCGAATGTCCCGAGTCCATGGGCTTAGCTAGGACTTAGGAAGAAAGAATCCGCGCTTTTGATCACTGATTTCTAGGGAGCATTTCTCCATGACTTGTAGCATGTCTTCCCAAATCATGCGCTTGGTCTTGAGTGTGCCATTGCGGAGGAGGTAAGAAGGATGGAAGGTGATCATAACGGGAATAGTCTCGAACTGATCCCAAGTGCCGCGGACGGAGCCCATTTTGCGCGCTGGGTCATGACCGAGGAGACCTGAAACTGTGGTGTTGCCGAGAGCGACAATGACCTTCGGTTTGATAATTTTGATCTGGGCTTTAAGGTAGGGCAGACAGTAACGCATTTCGTCGAGCGTGGGTGCACGGTTGCCGTAGGGTTTATCGTGTTTAGGGCGCCACTTTAAAATGTTCGTGGTGTAGACGTTTTCGCTTGAGAGTCCCATCGCGCTGATGATTTTTGTTAGTAGTTGACCAGGCTTGCCAATGAAGGCTTCGCCTTCGCGCGCTTCATCGGCATCGGGGGCTTCACTGCAAAAGAAAATGTCGGCCTGATGTGAGCCGGTGCCGAAGACGATTTTGCCATTATCGCTAAGGTGCTCTTTACAGACTTCGCATGTGCGCACGAAGTCTTTAAGCCATGCTAGCTGGCTAGCCGCGTCGCCCTCGGGGATTTCAATCTCAGGAGGCTCAGGGGGTAGGACCACTTTGGGAGTCGCAACGGTTTTGGTGACAGTAATCGCTTGGGGAGTAGAACTGTTTTTGCCTTCCTCTAACAGTTTACGGTTTTGAGTAGGCGATGTCGATTTTCCTTTGGGCGAACGTCTTCGCTCGTCCACGTCTTTTTCGGGCATGATTAACTGCAACGTATCGTCTTCAACGAAGACTCGATTCAAACCATCGCGTTGTAATCGTCGTAGCTCATTTGCAATTGCTTCAAGACCTAAGGACATAAAACAAACGTTGCTGATGGGCTTTGACGCGTCGAGTCACTTCTCAGAACTTTTTTATAATCGTTGCAAACAAAGTCCTTTAACTGGCTTGGCTATTGAGTTTGCTTCGGCGAAGCGATACAAGCTGAGTGAGCCTAGGAAGAAATGAGATAATGCAAATACTCATTGCAAAAACAAAAAAGGCCTGTGGCTGGGCTGTATTTAAGATAGCTAAAGCGGCAACAAACCAGCTTATGGAGATCCCGATTGCACGTGGTTTTAGGTCTTTGCCGTGCATCAATAATTGAATGATTGAGAGTCCCGTAGCAGCTAGTGCCAGACTGTGAGAGACTTCGCCTTCTGCTAATAAGCTTTTGAAGACTAAAATCACTATTAATAAGGCTAATGCGAGGACCACCAAGAAATCTGGGTGCTTAAGAAGCTTAGTGCGGACTTCAGCTTGTATATTCGCATACACAACAGTCGCTACGCCCGCCATGGTGATCGAAAGTGCCCAGATATAACTTAAGCTGCTGATCGGCGCCTCATAGTGCCGGACTAAATACTCTAATGTGAAGCACTTAGTAAAAAGTAGACTCCAGAGTGCTAGAATGAAGGTTGAGCGGCTGCTAGTGTTAGAAGAGTAAGTCATGTCTAGTTAAAACTGGTTATTCAATAGCGTGTTTTTTGAATTTGTTCAAGTGAGTGCGTTTATAATTCTTGGATAATTATTTAATCATCACTGCCTATATAGTATGCAATCATGCCATCGGCTTCAGCATTGATGGAAGGCTAACTTGATAAACACGCTTGCCCTTCGTGATTTAGGTCTTTGCTTGATAGCCATGACGATGGAGCAATTAAAAAGTGATTTAGAGTGTATCACTGGCAAGCGAACGATCGAAGCAACTGAAACAACGGCGCAAGTCTTGGCGAGGCTAGATGAAATAGCAAAGTCCATAGACGCGCCTGAACGACTACAGCACTATTTAAGCAGGCGAAGCTATGTTAAGGCTCTAGCATGGATTGAAGACCCTTCAGCCCCGCACCATGTATGAGTAAAAAACGCAAAATTTCGACAAAAGGTGGCGAACCATTAGGTGAGAACCCATTTACAACTCTAGATGGGAACAGATTTCTCAGGGACGAAAAAGGGCCTCGCATTTCATCGCCGCAAAAGAATTCCGCGAAAAAGAAGTCGAAAGGTCGTGTTGAGATACGTCGTGAAAAGGCGGGGCGAGGTGGTAAGACAGTAACCACACTCAAAGAGTTCCCTTTGCATATTCCCTTAAGCACACTGGTGGCGATGACACTTGAGCTTAAGAGAACCTGTGCCTGTGGTGGCACATTGAAAGGACGCGTAGTCGAACTGCAGGGCGATGTCAGCGACCAAGTATGCGCGGAACTCAATCTTAGAGGCTATCAAGCCGTCCGTGCTGGTGGGTGATCATCACTCATTCAGCATTCAAGTGATCTCACTATTTGATTTGCTTGAATTTAGCCAGCGGAAAAAGTCCTCATTCTTAAGTATTAGGCAATCACTTTGATATTCAGCGGCTAGTTCGCTCTGGTAGGCATCTTCGGCAAAACGCTTACAATGGAGTAGGACGCGCGCAGTATGTCCGGGCGCACGGACTATGCGCCCAAGTGCTTGATGGATACGTCGCATTGCTGGGCGGATGTATACATCGCGAAAGGCCTCGTCTCGTGATAGGCTGACATGGGCTTCCATTTTCTTTTTTTGTATAAGGTTAACCTCTGGAAGTGCGGGCCCTACGATCATGATTTGTTCGACGCGTCCGCCTAGTTGATCGATCCCCTCTGCGTAACTACTACCAAGAATTAGAAAAAGTGCATCGGCTATTAATAATCCTTCATCAATGAAAGTAGACTGCTCGGTAAGATTCACACCATGTGGTTGTCGCTGAATACAAAGCCCAGGAGCGAGCGCTTCAATATAAGCCTTTATGTTTTCGGCATAGAGGTAGGATGCAAAAAATACGGCAATAGGCGCACCCGCATTATGCGAAATTAGTTCGACGATGGTGCGGGCGGTCGTCTCGTAGTGGCGTTCTCGCTCGCT
>PKCJ01000070.1 GCA_002862945.1 Opitutia bacterium
GTGCTTGGGATTTGATAGAAATCGATACCACGCAAGTAGCTCGCTGCCACGTAACCGGCTAGATCACCAATCACGCCGCCACCGAAGGCGAAGAGGGCGCAGTTGCGGTTCGATGCCGTGCTAGCGAGATGGCTGAGCACTTGGCTGAAGAACTCGATCGACTTTGTCGCTTCCCCTGCTGGAAGAGAGAGGATCTCGTCGTCTTCGAAACCTACTTCCGAGAGATATTCTGGATGGGCCTTCAGCACACGAGCGTCGCTGACTACTCGAACGCTACGTCCAGAGGTACGCAGATTGCTTACATCAACTTTGAGTCTTTCCTCCACATCGCTAAAGTGGATGGGATAGCTACGCTCGTCGATTTGTAGGGTGAGTGTATCGGTAGGCATCTATTATCAAAAGTTCTGTGTTAGGGTTAACTCCTTAGCCCACTTCGTCAACACCCGTCGAAAGGGCGATCTCTCTACTTCGAAATCCCAAAAATCGCATTCGAGTAATTCACTGCTGAAAAAGGCTGCAAGTCATCGGGTTGCTCGCCGAGACCGACAAAGTAGATAGGTAGCTTGAGCTCACGGTAGATGCCGACGAGCGCGCCGCCTCGGCTCGTGCCATCAAGCTTAGTTATGATCAGGCCAGTTAGTGGGAAACTTTTGTGGAAGACGCGGGCTTGCTCGATTGAGTTTGAACCGAGGCTACCATCTACGACTAGCCAGCTGTGGTGTGGAGCGGTCGGCTCTTGCTTTTGGATAACGCGGTGCATCTTTTCAAGCTCCTTCATTAAGTTACTTTTTGTGTGGAGCCGACCGGCGGTGTCGAGTATAACGATATCTCGCGAGCGGCTCCTGGCCGCTTCGACTGCGTCAAAGGCGACGGCTGCCGAGTCGGCTCCGTGTTGGCTGGCTACGATGTCAATATTCAGACGATTTGCCCAGTGTTTGATTTGCTCGTTCGCCGCCGCACGGAAAGTATCACAGGCCCCAAGTAGTAAGCTATGTCCCTCATTCTGATATAGGTGACCTAGCTTGGCCGAAGTGGTAGTCTTGCCGGAACCATTGACACCCACTAAACAAATGACTTCCGGTTTATGCTTACCAACTTCGACCTTACCCTCTGCACCTTCGAGTACGCCGGCGAGGACGATTGCGCCTATTTTGGCCGCATCCTCGCCGCGCATTTGCTTGTCTGCCTTGTAAGCCGCTTTAATCTCCTCGATGATTTCTTCAACTGTCTCGTGTCCGAAGTCAGCGGTGTAGAGAGCCTCTTCAAGTTCTTCTAGGGCCTCGGCGTCGAGTTTACCAGCCGAAAAGATACCGTTAAAAGCTTTCTGGAAGGTAGGTGTCTGACGCTTGAGACCGTCTTTGAACTTTTTAAAGAGTCCGCGCATGTTTATGTAAACTTAATCCGCCGCGCTACGAAGAGGGCGGTCGATCTTGTTTTTCATTTGATCGAGTATGCCGTTAATGAAGCGCTTTGAGTCGGGGTTGGAATAGATTTTCCCCAGTTCGATCGCTTCATTAATACTCACAATAGGTGGAATGTCGCGGCGATGGAGGAGTTCGTAAATCGCCAGTCGCAGTACCGAGAGGTCGACCTTCGCGATTCGCTCAAAAGTCCAGTTGTCTGCGTGGGCTTTGATCTCAGTATCGACAGTTTCGATGTGATCGATTGTGCCGTGAATAAGTTCTTCGGCGAAGGCGTAGTAGTCGCGCTCCTGATCTTGCGATTCGACAAAGACACGCAAGGCATCATTCAGCTGGTCGGGCTCATTGAGCTCCCATTGATAGAGAAATTGCACCGCAGCCATGCGGTTTTCGCGACGTTGTTTGCCGCGCTTGACTGGTTTTAATTCGTCTTCCATTTTTTTGTAAATTGTGCCATTTCAAGTGCGGCTTGGGCAAATTCTTTACCGCGATTGATTTCGTCGCCGGCGCGAGCTTCGGCTTGGGCTTGATTCTTGACGACGAGGATACCGTTTATCACTGGGACTTTTTTGGCAATGCTCAGATCGAGTAGGGCAGTGGCGGTGCTATCAGCGATTATTTCATGGTGATTGGTGTCGCCTGCGATGACGACGCCGATGCAGATAATCGCGTCGAAGAAGCCGTGCTTGGCCAGCGTCGCGGCGGCAAATGGCAGTTCGGCAGCACCTGGCACGCGCTCAATCACAGGAGTTGCCGCACCGGAAGCTTCAATCGTCGCGCAAGCATGATGAACGAGTGAGTCGACCAGTGCCTCATTGTAGCGCGACGCAATCACAGCGATACGGTAGCAGCTGCCGTCGATTTTTTGAATACTGGGCATGTCGAGACTCATAAGTTAAGCTCACTAAGAACGCTGAAAGTCAAACATTCAACGTCGAACTTTAAGCTTCTAAGTCCCAAGTTCCAACTGCTAACTTCTAATAAATGTTCACACTGCTCAAAGAAGATGGTCAGGCGCGACGCGGAGTTCTCAAAACTCGCCACGGTGATGTTCAGACCCCAATTTTCATGCCCGTTGGCACCCAAGCTACAGTCAAAGGGATGACCCCGGCACAGATAGAGGAGGTCGGCGCGCAGATCATCTTGGGAAATACCTATCACCTCAACATCCGCCCCGGCTCTGATTTGATAGATGAGATGGGTGGCTTGCACAAGTTTATGAGCTGGAAGAGGCCTATTCTAACGGACAGCGGCGGCTTCCAGGTGTTTAGTCTGTCAAAGCTGCGCAAGATTACAGAAAAGGGGATCGAGTTTCACTCGCATCTGGATGGGCGTAAGCTCTTTTTGGGGCCGCAAAATTGTTACGAAATTCAGAAGAACCTCGATACTGACATTGCTATGGTGCTCGACGAGTGTCCTCCATACCCTTGTGAGCGTGATGCTTGCGAAAGCGCCGTTGCGCGCACGATCCGCTGGGCGGGAGAGTTTCTTGAGCATGCGACTAAGGATGGCTTTATAGAGTCGGGACACTATGTTTTTGGTATTATTCAAGGCTCGATTTACGACGACCTTCGGCAGCACTGTGGGCAGGCTCTCGCGGAAATGGATTTTCCTGGCTACGCCATCGGCGGGGTGAGTGTGGGTGAACCCGAAGAGGAGATGATCCGGCAGGTCGCGGCAACGGCTCCTTTCTTGCCAAAGAATAAACCGCGCTATGTGATGGGTGTTGGCACGCCGCCGCAGCTCCTTACAATGGTTGGTCTTGGTATGGATATGTTTGACTGTGTTATGCCAACCCGTCTCGCACGTCATGCCACCGTGTTTACTCCAAATGGAGTGCTCAATTTAAAGAATGAGCGCTTTAAGCATGATTCAAACCCGATCATGGCGGCGAATAATTATACTTGTCAGAACTTTAGCCGCGCTTACCTACGCCATCTCATTATGGCTAATGAACTACTCGCTAATACGCTTCTTTCGATCCATAATACGCATTTTTTCCTCAATCTCATGGCGCAGGCAAGGGCTCATATCGAAACGGGTGATTATTCTCAGTGGAGCGCTGCGTGGATCGAACGGTATAATTCTGATTCAAAATAAAAGAACACTGCCACCCGCCTATCCAGATTCGAAGATGCAAATAAGGCTTAACACCAAAAAAATCCCGTGAACCTAACGCTTAAAGGGATAGAAAATGGAGGCGCGGGTCGGAATCGAACCGACGATAGAGGATTTGCAGTCCTCGGCCTTACCACTTGGCGACCGCGCCATCACTGACATAATTCGGCTAGTACATGCAGGAGGCCAATGAGTTCAAGTGAATTATCTAGCAAATTTTATTTTGTTAAGTGTAGCTGCATCGGTTTTATTTAATCCTGCATCAACCTCTATAATAATTTGCAGTGACTGACCGATAGTCAAGGCTTGCCAAAGCCCTCCTTGAAGACTTTCTTGCTCAACCTTTAGGAGAAGTGGCAGAGTGGTCGAATGTGACTGACTCGAAATCAGTTGTACCTGAAAAGGTACCGGGGGTTCGAATCCCTCCTTCTCCGCCATTTCGAGAGTATTTGCGTGACACAGATCTGTGCCAGCCAATTTGTAACTGTGACATTAAGTGTGACATTCTGACGTAAAAACGTAATTTTAAATGGGCGTCGTATTCTTTAAATAATTTAATATATAACTAATGTAGAGTGACTTACGACTCTTAAAATGCTACTGGCATTGGGAGTGCTTAATAGTTGGCATGGGTAAAATAATTGGAATAGATCTAGGCACAACAAACTCCTGCATGTCCGTGATGGAAGGTGGGGAATCTGTTGTGATACCGAATTCGGAGGGTGCACGCACCACTCCTTCTGTTGTGGCATTTGCCAAGGGCGGCGAGCGACTCGTCGGCCAAGCGGCTAAGCGCCAAGCAGTCACCAATCCGAGCAATACGATTTTCTCGGCTAAGCGTTTCATCGGACGCAAGTTTGATGAAGTTCAAGAGGAAGCCGCATCGCTTCCTTACAATATAGTCTCGGGTAAAAACGGCGATGCTTACATCGAGTGCGAGGTGAGTGGTAAGAAGGAACAATTTGCTCCCGAACAAATCTCCGCCATGATTCTAGGAAAGTTGAAGTCTGATGCCGAAGCTTATCTCGGTGAAACTGTGACCGAAGCGGTTATTACAGTGCCTGCTTATTTCAACGATGCGCAGCGCCAAGCGACAAAGGATGCTGGTCAAATTGCTGGCCTGGAAGTGAAGCGCATTATCAACGAGCCGACTGCCGCTGCACTCGCCTACGGTCTTGACAAGGGACAAGATGAAGTGATCGCAGTTTACGACCTGGGTGGTGGCACCTTTGACGTCTCGATTCTCGAAATCGGCGACGGCGTTTTTGAAGTTAAAGCGACAAACGGTGACACGCACCTCGGTGGTGATAACTGGGATAGCGCTTTGATCGACTACTTGATCGCTGAGTTTAAGAAGAGCGATGGCATCGACCTCCGCACCGATAACATGGCGCTTCAGCGTCTTAAAGAAGAAGGTGAGAAGGCCAAGATTGCGCTCTCTTCAACTCAGAGCACTGATATCAACCTGCCGTTTATTACTGCAGACGCTTCGGGTCCGAAGCACCTCAACATCACGCTATCACGCGCTAAGCTTGAGCAAATCTGTGATGCGCTCTATCAGCGCACCGTCGCTCCTTACAAGGCTTGCTTGAAGGATTCTGGTCACTCGACTGATGAAATCGGCGAGCTCGTGCTCGTTGGTGGCATGACTCGTGCACCCAAGGTCGTAGAGATCGCTAAAGAGCTGACTGGAAAGGCACCGCACCAAGGGGTCAACCCCGACGAAGTGGTTGCCATTGGTGCTGCCATTCAAGGTGGCGTTCTTCAAGGTGATGTCCGTGACGTGCTCCTGCTCGATGTGACTCCACTCACACTCGCTATTGAAACTGCTGGTGAAGTGGCGACTGCTATGATCGAGCGCAACACGACGATTCCTTCCAAGAAGAGCCAAACATTCTCAACCTATGCGGATAATCAAACTGCGGTGGACATTAAGGTTCTTCAAGGTGAGCGTCCAATGGCGAAGGATAATAAGATTCTCGGTAACTTTCGCCTTGATGGCATACCTGCTGCTTCTCGCGGCACGCCACAAATCGAAGTGACTTTCGATATCGATGCCAATGGTATCCTCAACGTCAGCGCCAAAGATCAAGGCACGGGCAAAGAGCAAAAGATCACTATCTCTGGTTCTTCTGGCCTAGATAAGGATGAAGTCGAAAAGCTAAAGCGTGAAGCGGAAGCCCACGCAGCCGAAGACGAAGCCCTGAAGGCAAGCGTCGAAGCTCGTAATGAACTCGACAACATCGTTTACCAGGCAGAGAAGCAAATCACCGAGATGGGTGACAAGATTCCAGAGGATAAGAAGTCCGAACTCGAAGGCGCCATCGTTGAAGCTAAGGCTGTTCTTGAGAACCAAGAGGCCGACGTAGAAGCACTCAAGGCTCCTAAAGATAGGATGATGGAAATCATGCAATCTTTCGCAGAGGACCTCTACAAAGCACAGGCTGCCGAAGAAGGTGCTGCCGCTCCGGAAGGAGAAAGTGCTGGTTCTGAGCCTAAGCAAGCAGAGGATGCCGAAACCGTCGACGCCGACTTTGAAGTCGTCGACGAAGATAAGAAATAAACCTTAACAAGTCGCGCCCGAGCACTTCGTTCGTGCGCGGCTTTTTCTTAAAATCATAAATCTCTACAACCATACACAAATACGAAATATGAAAATCAAACCACTCGGTGAACGCGTTCTATTGAAGCGCATTGAAGAAGACGAACAAATACGCGGCGGAATCATTATTCCTGATTCAGCTAAAGAAAAATCTCAGGAGGCGGAAGTCGTCGCTTTAGGTACTGGCAAGAAAGACGACAATGGAAAAGTTGTTCCTTTCAATGTCAAAAAGGGCGATAAAGTCCTTCTCCCTCAATATGGGGGCACAGAGGTCAAAGTCGACGGTGTTCAATACATCCTTGTCGATGAAGACGCTATCCTCGGCGTGATTGCATAGATTGCATTCCGTATCCAAATATAAAAACCAAACAAAAATAAATTATTATGGCTAAGCAAATTCTCTTTGATGAAGCAGCTCGCAAAAAGATCCTTAAGGGTGTCGAAACACTTTCACGTGCAGTGAAGGTCACTCTCGGACCTAAAGGACGTAACGTATTGATCGACAAAAAATTTGGTGCTCCAACTGTCACTAAAGACGGTGTTACAGTAGCGAAAGAAATCGATCTTTCCGATCCTTATGAAAACATGGGTGCACAAATGGTGCGCGAAGTGGCTTCCAAGACTGCAGACTCTGCAGGTGATGGAACAACCACAGCCACAGTGCTCGCTGAAGCGGTCTACCGTGAAGGTATCAAGAACGTTGCAGCAGGTGCCAATCCTATCTATCTCAAGCGTGGTATCGACAAGGCAGTTGCTGCAGCAACGGCTGCATTCGCCAAGCAAAGCAAGAAAGTTAAAGACCGCGAAGAGATTCGCCAAGTCGCTACTGTTTCAGCTAATTGGGATGCAACCATTGGCGACATCATCGCTGATGCAATGGATCGCGTTGGCAAAGACGGTACAATTACAGTTGAAGAAGCCAAAGGTATCGAAACATCCCTCGACGTAGTCGAAGGTATGCAGTTCGACAAGGGCTACCTTTCTCCTTACTTCTGCACAGACGCCGAAGCTCAAGAGGTGAACTTCGAAGACGCTCATATTCTCATCCACGAAAAGAAGATCAGCAGCCTCAACGAAATCCTGCCACTACTTCAAGTCGTTGCGAAGACCAACAAGCCATTCCTCATCATCGCTGAGGATATCGAGGGTGAAGCTCTCGCTGCATTGGTTGTTAACAAACTTCGTGGCACGCTTAATGTCGCAGCTGTCAAGGCACCTGGCTTCGGTGATCGCCGCAAGGCAATGCTCGAAGATATCGCGGTTCTTACAGGTGGTCGTTGTATCACTGAGGATCTTGGTATCAAGCTTGAGAACGTGCAGCTCAGTGACCTCGGTAAAGCAAAGCGCGTCTCCATCGACAAGGAAAATACAATCATCGTCGAAGGTGGAGGTAAGAGCTCCGACATTCAAGGCCGCGTAAAGCTTATCCGTAAGCAAATTGAAGCCACTACCTCTGACTACGATCGCGAGAAGCTCCAAGAGCGTCTTGCTAAGATCGCTGGTGGTGTGGCCGTCATTAACGTAGGTGCACAAACTGAGCCAGAGATGAAGGAGAAGAAGGATCGTGTTGACGATGCCCTCCACGCTACCCGTGCGGCTGTCGAAGAAGGCATCCTTGCGGGTGGTGGTGTTGCATTACTTCGCGCCGCTAAGGCGATCGAAACAGCTGCCGCTGGTCTGGAAGATGACGAAGCCCTCGGTGCATGGATCGTTCGCCGCGCGATTGAGTCGCCACTGCGCCAACTCTGCACAAACGCGGGAGTCGAAGGCTCTCTCATTGTGTCTGAAGTACTCAAATCTAAGGGCTCGAATGGTTACAATGTGGCCACTGGCGAGTATGTCGACCTCCTTGCTGCCGGTATCGTTGACCCAGCCATGGTGACACGTACAGCACTTCAAAATGCTGGTTCCGTAGCCGGGTTGCTTCTTACCACTGAGTGCATGATCACTGACGAACCCGAAGAAGGTGGTGGTGCCGCAGGCGGCGGTATGCCTGATATGGGCGGTATGGGTGGCATGGGTGGTATGGGCGGCATGATGTAATCCAGCTGGGTTACAACCGCAGATACCAACAAAACATTCCAAATGCAAAGCCTCGGCCAGAAATGGTCGGGGCTTTTTTATGGATTCATTTCCTGAACGACTGCCTGTTTGCAATAAACAGCTCTTTGCCTTGTTGAGGATGGGTGCAGGTTTACCGCGCGGTAGGGGCTCGACCAAACTATTTCCCTAGCACTCGACTAGAGGGTTGATTTAGCACGCGTATCCACTTTTAATGGGATTAATCGTGTTAATTTCGTCTCCAGTATGAGCCAATCCAGAGTCATCGCCGCCATAGAGATCGGGACGTCCAAAATTGTAGTCCTCTTGGGAGAGATTATCGGCGACTCTGGGCTTAACATCATCGGGCATAGTGTTGGTTCCTCCAAAGGCGTAAAAAAGGGAGTCATTACTGATCTGGATAAGGCAAGCGACTGTGTCCACGCCGCTATTCTTAGGGCAGAGGAAAATACACAAACTCGGATAGACGAGGTTTATCTCGCGCAAACAGGTCAGCATTTGATCGGTAATTTTAACCTTGGTAGCTCCAATATTAGTGCGTCCGACGGTTTCGTGCGTCGTGCCGACATTGATGCGGCTACAGAAGATGCCAAGCGTCGCTCTCTTCCGGATGACCGTATTTATATACACCACATTCAAAACCCTTTTTCGCTCGATGGTAACCCCGTCGAAAATCCACTCTCAAAAGAGGGGCGGCAGCTTCAAATCGGCTATTGGTCAGTACACGGTGATAGCGAGGCCGTCAGCGATAGTCTCCGTGTGATTCGCGGGATCGACCTCGATGTCAGTGATATGATTATCTCCAGCATTGCATCGGGCACGGTGCTACTTGAAGAGTCAGAAAAGGAAAATGGCGCACTCGTCATTGATATTGGCGGCGGCACGACTGATTACATGCTCTATCGCAAGGGATATATCGTCAAAACCGGAGTTGTGCCTGTGGGCGGCGATCACATTACCAACGATTTAAGCATTGGCCTGCGCATCTCCCGTAAAAATGCCGAGAGTTTCAAACTAAAGGATGGACGCGCTTATTATCAGAGCGAAGACCGCGAGAAAAAAGTCTGGCTTATTGGTGATTTCACAATCGGCGATCGCCAGTATCCGCTCGCCGCCATTACCAAGATTATCGAAGCTCGGGTCTTTGAGATCTTTGATATTATTAAGGAGCAGTTGGTCGATTCTGATCTCTTCGAACCCAGCGACATAGCCTCAGGCGTCATCCTGACGGGCGGTAGCTCCCGCCTTACGGGCATCGAAGAAGCTGCACATCGACGCTTTGGCTTGGAAGCTCGTGCTTCTGAAGGATCGCAATATGTAAGTGAAGAACTGCGTGCACCCGAGTATAGCACTGCAATTGGTTTGCTTCACTACGCATTAACCGGGCAAGAAAACAACCAAGAGCAAGTTAAGTCCTCTGGACTTATGCGGAGGATAGTAGGCTTATTTAACTAGTTCTGAAAATGGAAATGACGACTGACACATTTTCTGGCCAAGCCACAGCACAAGCTGATCTGAAGATTAAGATAATCGGTGTGGGTGGTGCAGGCACGAATGCGGTCGACGGCCTTAAACTAGACGATATTAGCGATGTTCGCCTCGCCGCGATTAACACGGATGCGCAGGCACTCAACCAATCGCCCATTGCGGAAAAGCTCGTTATTGGGCGCTCCGTCACCCATGGCCTTGGCGCCGGTGGGGAAGTCGAAATTGGTAAAGCCGCCGCTGAAGCCGATCGCAACGCCATCGCCCGCATGATCGGCGATATGGATTTAATCATTCTCGTCGTCGGTTTAGGTGGAGGTACGGGCAGCGCGGCTGCTGCCATCGTGGCAGAAGTTGCGGCTAAGACCGAAGCGCTCGTTCTCGCCTTTGCCACACTGCCTTTCAGTTTTGAGGGTGCTCGCCGAAAGCGAATCGCTGAGGACAGCATAGGTAATTTGCGCCAACTTGTGCACGGCCTGATTCCTCTACCCAACGATGTGCTCCTGCAAGAAGGGGAAGAAGACACCAGTGTCCTCAATGCTTTTGCGGTGGCTGATCATTGGATTGGGCGAGGCGTCAACTCGCTATGTGCTACGCTATTGAAGACAGGTTTGATCAATCAAGATTTCAGTTCGTTGCGTTCAGTCTTTCGAGACCGTGGGGGTAAAACAATTTTTGGCACTGGCACCGCCACACGTGGCGACTACGTCAAAGACGCGCTCGAAGACCTTTTCATTTGCCCGTTACTACACCTCGGCGATCGCCCCGCGCAACTTGATCGTATTCTGGTCAATGTAATCTGCGGTGCCGATATGGGCATGGCAAAAATCAACGAAGTGATGACTCAAGTAACTAAGCGCTTTGGTTCGCGCGAAGATATCGTCTTCGGTGCAGTCATTGACGAGAGCCGCAGCCAGAGTTTAGAACTATGTATCCTCGGTAAAGCGGAGATTGACAGTCGCGTTGCGCCTGAGCCCCTTAAGATTTCTAAGGAACCTGAGTCCATCACGACAGGCCTCGGCCTCGAAACCGAAATCTCTGAAGATAATATAGCCCCGCGTTCCGTTCACCGTTCCAAGTTGAGCAAAAAAGAGCAAGCCGCCATCGATCAAGACGAGTTCAACTTCATCGACGCCGATGCGCAACGTGGCTACTTCGAAAAGACCGATCGCAACGAATACAAGGATGAAGATCTCGACGTACCCACTTTTATGCGTCGAGGGATTAAGATTAAGATCAAGTAGTTTTCTGAAGATGACTAAAGGGTCGTCCTCCAGTAAGGTATTAGTCATTGGTATCTATTTGCAGAGTGAGTGAGTGTATGGCATCATCTCATAGAATGGGTATGGGCTCGATTTTGAGTTGCGTCGCTAAGACTCCCTTCTGGTCAAAATAGGATTCTAGTTCTATTACAATATGTAGATCGTATTTTACACTTCCACTTACTCCGCCTATTGGCAAAAACTATAATGATGCCTTGGTATCTCTATCACGCCCTCAAGCAGTTGTTTCCTTCAGGACGCTTTTTTTCCTTCTTCTCGCTCATGTCGATCATGGGTGTGATGTTAGGTGTTTGTGTGCTTGTTATCGTGCAGAGTGTAATGAATGGCTTTGGTGAAGGGATCCGACAGCGTCTTACGGAGACGCAGGGTGATATTCGTATTCGTTCGAATGAGGTTATTTATGATTGGGAAGCTGTGCTCGACACTGTTCTGGAACAGGATGCCGTAATCGGTGCCTCTCCCTTTACTGAAGGCGTGATCATGCTTCAGCATTATAATCGCCCGCAATTCCCTTTTGTTCGAGGCATAGAACCTTGGTCGCAGGAAGAGGTCGTTCCACTAGAGAAGTTTTTAACTATTGGGGATATGGAGGACTTTGACGATGAGGCTGTCTTCCTTGGTGAAGGTTTGGCCTATTCGCTCAAAGCTGGACCAGGTTCGACAGTTGAAGTCTTTACCCCGCTTATGCTGGAAGCACTCAAGAAGGATGAGGTGTTACTACCGCGGGAGTTTAGAGTGGTCGGACTCTTCCGCACGGGTTCGCCGCAGGTTGATGGAAATACCATGATCACGACGCTACGGGTCATGCAGGAACTTTATGGCTTAGACGATGGGGTCCACGGGATTGTGCTCAGGCTACGTCCTGGGCAAGATGCCTTCGACTATAGCGTCGATCTGGAGCGCGAGGTATTGCGACCGGGTTTACAAGCAGTCAGCTGGATCGAATCTAACGAGGATTTTCTCTTTGTGATCGAGCAAGAGAAGCGGGTGATTTCGTTTATCATTATCTTTATAATTCTAGTCGCTTCGTTCTCGATCGCGATTGCACTGATGATGGCGGTGATCCGTAAGACGCGTGAGATCGGCCTGCTCGTTGCTATGGGTGCCCGCCCGCATCAGGTTGCCTACAGCTTTTGTTTTCAAGGTTTCGTCATCGGCCTGGTCGGTACGGTCGTTGGGATACTCATGGCGGTGATTTGTTTGTACTATCGTCGTGCAATTCTTTCGGCCTATGCGGATATAACGAATACACAGACCAATTTTCTCGGCCAATACGATGTCTATGAAATCCCCGTGCATTATTTAGTGTCGGATTTTATCATAGTGTCTTGCTTCGCAGTCGTCACCTCGACGCTGGCAGGGCTCTTACCTGCACTGCGCGCCGCCCGATTAAAACCTGCTGATGCCCTCCGAAGTGAATAATTCAGAGTATCTCCTCGAAGCCAAAGCACTGGGTAAACATTTCCCTGGTGCGGATAGCGTGATCTCCGTGTTGGATGGGGTGGATTTTACGTTGCGCCCTGGTGAGAGCGTGAGTATAAGAGGCGAGTCTGGGAGTGGAAAATCGACTTTGCTCAATGTGCTTTCTGGTTTGGAGCGTGCCGATTCGGGGCAGCTTTTTTGGGAGGGTAAGGACGTGACTAAATATTCGCTCTCAAAGCTGGCTGCAGCTCGAATGCGATTTATGGGGTTTGTCTTTCAGGCTTATTATTTGGCTCCCGAGCTGAACGCCTTGGAAAATGTTTTGCTAGGTGCGCGTATCGCAGGACGTGTCGATGCCTTCGTTCGCGAACGGGCGGAGGCTCTACTTATGCGTGTAGGACTCAAGGAGCGTATCCGGCAAAGCTCAACTAAACTGTCGGGAGGTGAGCGCCAGCGGGTTGCCGTGGCGCGTGCTATGATCAATGATCCGTCATTGGTATTAGCTGACGAGCCGACAGGCAACCTTGACGAATCGACTGGGCACGCAGTCATGGATTTACTGATGGAGATCGCAGAGGAATCGCAAAAGAGCCTCATACTCGTCACGCATAACCTAGATTTTGCGGCGCGCACGCAACGGCAGTTGACTTTACATCTAGGTAAAATGGCTTAGAAGAAGTAGTGACCAGACAATCGACTCTTAGAGAAAACTTACCTCCATCGTAATGTGTGCTTGCATATTGAGCCGTCTAGTCTCA
>PKCJ01000052.1 GCA_002862945.1 Opitutia bacterium
GAAACAAGCTGCTTCGGTGAAACGTCCATGTAGTGAACTTCTTTTGGATCAAGCTCAAGCACCTCATCTTGATTACGGCAAGTCACCCGAGTGCCTACTAGATTGCTTTTCTTATCCAACTCGGAGTTGGCCTGAGCAATCATATATGGCTCTTCTTGGTCAGCGTTGAGGTACTCAACGTCATCGAGCACCTTGCCATTGACCACCTTGCGGTAAGGAGTCTCGATGAAGCCGAACTCGTTGATTCGCGAGTAGAGTGATAGGGAATTGATCAAACCGATGTTGGGACCTTCAGGAGTCTCAATCGGGCAGATACGACCATAGTGGGATGGGTGAACGTCGCGAACCTCAAAACCAGCGCGCTCACGATTCAGGCCACCAGGTCCAAGTGCGGAAAGACGACGCTTGTGAGTCAGCTCAGCTAATGGATTAATTTGATCCATAAACTGAGACAGCTGACTACGTGCAAAGAAATCGCGAATCACCGTGCTGAGTGCCTTCGGGTTAATCAGCTTTTGAGGGCTGATCGAATCGACGCTTTGATCGTAGAGTGTCATGCGCTCTTTAACCAAACGCTCTGTACGGGCGAGGCCGACGCGACATTGGTTGGCCAAGAGTTCCCCCACAGTACGAACGCGACGGCTGCCCAAGTGGTCAATATCGTCGAGTGTGCCATCACCACGCTTCAGGCGTGAAAGATACTTGGTCGCTTCAACCACATCCTCAGCGCCGACCACGCGGGACTCAAGATCGGTGTTCATTTTAAGCTTTTGATTTAGCTTGTAGCGACCGACTCGACCAAGGTCGTAGCGGCGCGGATCCTGGAAGAGACGTTTGAGAAGCGCTTTAGCGTTCGCAGTTGTGGGCGGCTCACCGGGACGGAGACGCTTGTAAATATCCTTGAGCGCTTCTTCTTCATTTTGAGTCGGATCCTTTTTGAGGCAGCGGATGATCGCGCCATCATCGACAGTCGTGTCGATCGCAACAACGCTCTTACGGCCAGCTTTCTGGAAAGAACGAACGATCGTCTTCGTTAGGGGCTCAAAGGCACGGGCAAGCACGACACCCTTGTCCGCATCGACTATGTCTTCTGTCAAAACGAGATTGGATACTGAGTCGCGCTTGAGAGCATCGGTCACTGTAATCTCATCCATATCGTAGAAGAGATTAAGGATCTCCGCGTCGGAACCGTAACCCATTGCACGGAGTAATGTGGTTAGGAGAAATTTACGGCGACGGCGACGGCGATCTAGGTAGACATATAGGAGGTCATTCTGGTCGAACTGAACTTCTAGCCATGTGCCGCGGTCGGGGATAATGCGAAAGGCATGAAGAATCTTGCCGGATGTGTGGACACTTTCCTCGAAAGCGATGCCGGGCGATCGGTGAAGCTGACTAACGATGACACGCTCAGCACCATTAATAATAAATGAGCCACGCTCTGACACCATAGGTAGCTCACCCATGTAAATTTCTTCGTCCTTAATGTGGTCTTCTTCACGCAAGCGGAGCTTCACATAAAGAGAGACGGAATAGGTAACACCATCGCGAATCGCTTCGATCTCCGTTTCCCGTGGGGGTATGACGTTGTAGCTGACATACTCAAGGTGGCAGCGACTGTCATAGCTTTCGATGGGGAAGACTTCGGAGAAAACCGCTTCGAGTCCGACGGTCTCCCGCTGACTAGGAGACGAGTCCATTTGTAAGAATTCCCTGTAGGAATCAACCTGATTTTCAATGAGATTGGGCGGCTGGATAACTTCCTTGAGTTGACCGAAATTTAAGCGCTTTGACATAGTGGATGTCCCGGGTTAAAGTTTATGATGAGAGTGTTCTGAGAGTTTGCCAAGATCGCCCGACTGGGCTGATTAGCGTAAATGCAAAAACAGCTAGGTAGGGCTCACCAGATTTGGGTGAGCTCAACTAACTGTGAAAATGTGCGTTGATTAAGTATAATCGGAATACCCGTAAATTACTTAAGTTCGACTTCAGCGCCAGCAGCTTCGAGCTTTTTCTTGATCTCTTCAGCTTCGTCCTTGGAGCAACCCTCCTTAACAGGCTTAGGTGCACCTTCGACGAGATCCTTAGCTTCCTTTAGACCTAGTCCAGTGATAGCGCGAACTTCCTTAATGGAAGCGATCTTGTTAGCGCCAGCAGCCTTAAAGATGACATCAAACTCATCTTTTTCTTCTGCAGGGGCATCTCCGCCAGCAACAGCAGCACCGCCAGCAGCGGCAACAGCGACAGGAGCAGCAGCGCTAACGCCCCACTTCTCTTCGAGTTCTTTAACTAGGTCAGCTACTTCGAGCACTGTTTGTGCTGAGAGCCATTCGACGACTTCTTCTTTTGTGATTGCCATGATATTTTATCTTTCAATTGGTTAGCACCCCAATGCCGGGATATTTAAGAGATGAATTTCTCCTAACCTTATTTTTGGATTTTTGGTTTGTTTTGGGCCGCCCCTTATAGATTGGGCAGCTAAAGGATTTAAATTTACGTCAATGGATGGTTTAATTACGGGTTTTAGCTTGCAAGACATTGAGGAGACCTTGTGGCGCAGCGTTGATGACACGGACGAATCCAGTCACAGGCTGTGCGAGTAAGCCAAGTAGCTGGGCTTGGAGAACTTCGAGACCTGGCAGTTTTGCAAGCACTTTGATTTCTTCTTTGGTTAAGGCACGCTCATTGATGATACCCGCCTTCATTTCGACTTTCTCCTTCTTCTTAAAGAAATCGCCGATGATCTTAGCGACTCCTGATGGATTTTTACCACCGACAACGATTGCAGTCTGCCCGGTGAGGTGCTCGCCCATATCTGGTAGCTCTTTAGCAGCCGCAGCAACACCGAAGATGCTGTTTTTGATAACGTGGAACTCAGCTTCGTGCTTAGAAAGCTGTGCGCGTAGTTCAGCAATTTCTTCCACAGTGATGCGTTCGTAGTTCGTTAGGTAGACGTAATCGGACTTGTTGAGATGGTTGTTCACCTCTTCAACGAGATATTGTTTTTCTGGTCTCATTTAATATTTCCCTCGTTAAGCTTTGTTAAAATCAGCGACGTCTAATGCGAGTCCAGGGCTCATCGTCGAGCTCAAGGTGAGGCTCTTAATGTATCTGCCAACAGCAGCTTTTGGGCGTTGCTCGATGAGAGCATTGACAGCTGCTAGCGCGTTCTGCGCGATTTGCTCAGGCGTAAAGGAGCGCTTACCGACGATGACGGCGACATTGGCGGTCTTATCCATCTTGAACTCGACACGGCCAGCTTTGACTAGATTGATACCTTCGACGATATCATCAGTAACGGTACCGGACTTTGGGTTGGGCATAAGGCCACGGGGACCAAGCACACGAGCAACCTTGCGGACGCTCTTCATGGCACTAGTTGTAGAAATCGCGACATCGAAATCAATCCATCCGCCGGTAACTTTCTCGATTAATTCATCGAGACCCGCTTCCTCTGCGCCAGCAGCAAGAGCATCTTCTGGGTTTTCAGTGAAGACGATCACGCGCACGGTCTTTCCGCTGCCGTGAGGAAGCTGAAGAGTGCCGCGAACCATCTGATCACTCTTGCGAGGATCAACTGCGAGGTGGGCGTAAACTTCGACGGTTTCGTCGAAATTCGCTTTAGGTAATTTGTTGAGTAACGCAGACGCTTCTTCGACCGAGTAAGTCTTCGTTAAGTCAGTCATTTCGACTGAAGAACGATAGCGTTTGCTTCCCTTAATTTGCTGGGTGGACATTGTTATATCTCTATAATAGTGAAACGGAAAACCAGGGCGGCTTTCACGAAAATTGATGGCGAAACTAGCCTGCGACTTCAAGCCCCATCGAACGCGCAGTGCCTGCGATAATGTTGAAAGCAGCGTCTTCGTTTTTAGCGTTGAGATCGGCTTTCTTGATTTCGCAGATCTCGAGAATTTGCTTGCGGGTGACCTTACCAACCTTGTCCTTATTAGGAACACCAGAGCCTTTGGCGATACCCGCAGCCTTCTTCAATAAAACAGCGGCAGGTGGCGATTTCAAGATGAAGCTGAAAGAGCGATCTGCGTAGACTGTAATGACGCAGGGCAAAATCATCCCAGCTTGATCCTTGGTCTTGGCATTGAATTCTTTACAGAAACCCATAATATTGACGCCCTGCGCACCGAGTGCAGGACCGACAGGAGGTGCGGGATTTGCAGCGCCAGCTGGTAGTTGTAAACGGATTTGACCTGTGATTTTTTTAGACATGTCTAATTAGCTTTCCTCTGTTCTCTGGACTTGCCAGTATTCAAGTTCGACAGGCGTGTAACGCCCGAAAATAGATACGGAAACTTTGAGCTTACCCCGGTCTGGGTCGATTTCCTCAATTTTGCCCACGAGGTTCGCGAAAGGACCTTCATTGACTTTGACCATTTCACCAATTTCGTATTCAATCTTTGGCTTTTCTTTGCCCTCGGCTTCTTCGACTTGATTAAGGATGCGATTGATTTCGCTCTTCTTCAATGGAGTCGGGCGGTCGCCGCCAACAAAATTAATAACGCCGTGACCTTCACGGACAAAATACCAGGGCTTCTGAAGTAAATTACCGTCATCGTCATACAAGCGCATGTTGACGAAGATGTAGCCCGGGTAAAATTTACGAGTCCTGATGCTCTTCTTCCCAGCCTTCACTTCGGTGATTTGTTCAGTAGGCATGAGCACGTCAAACACAAAGTCATCCATCTCTTCGACTGCGATAAACTTGTCGAGATATTTCTTGGCCTTACCCTCTTGATTGGAGAGAGTCTGCACGGCATACCAACGAGGGCCTGTGATTGAAGAAGAATCTGACATTAGGGAAGTCTGGAGACAGGTAATTGAAGCCGCGAACGGCTGGAAAACTTAGTGTAGGTTGTCGTTGGTTAGAGGCCTATTTAACCCAAGAGGTCAGGAGCTCGACACCATTCATGAGTGAGAAGTCGATGAGCGCAATGTAGGAGCCTAAGATAGCGGTCGCGATAAGGACAATGACCGTCGAATCGCGAAGTTCCATCTTAGTCGGCCAAGTGGCTTTCTTAAGTTCGATCATCATCTCTTTGTAAAAGAGACGTATGCTAGTGAATGGGTTTTTCATTAAATATGTGAAACTGGCAGGAGAGGAGGGACTTGAACCCACAACTTACGGTTTTGGAGACCGTTGCTCTACCAATTGAACTACTCTCCTATGAGTTTTGGACTAAAATCTATGAAAAAAACAGTGAAGCCGAGGGCCCGTATAGAGCCCTCGGCGAAAAACTATAATCTATGAGGCGAGGGTGATCTACTTGATCACTTCAACAACACGACCAGCACCAATGGTACGACCACCTTCGCGGATAGCGAAACGTTGTCCGGCTTCCATAGCGATCTTCTTACCGAGATCAATTTCGACGGTAAGATTATCGCCAGGCATAACCATTTCAACACCCTCAGGGCACTTGATGATACCAGTGACGTCAGCAGTTCCGAAGAAGAACTGAGGACGGTAGCCATCGAAGAAAGGAGTGTGACGGCCACCCTCATCCTTGGACAGAACGTAGAGTTCAGCCTTTGCAGTTGTGTGGGGAGTGATCGAGCCAGGCTTGGCAATAACTTGGCCACGCTCGATAGCTTCCTTATCAACACCACGAAGAAGAATACCCACATTATCGCCGGCCATACCTTGATCGAGTTGCTTGCGGAACATCTCAACACCAGTCACGGTTGTTTTTTGAGTATCGCCCATTCCGACGATTTCAATTTCTTCGCCGACCTTGACGATGCCACGTTCGATACGACCAGTGGCTACTGTGCCACGACCTGTGATCGAGAAAACATCTTCAACCGACATAAGGAGAGGCTTGTCAATTTCGCGAGCAGGCTCAGCGATGTCTGTATCAATCGCATCCATGAGAGCTGTTACAGCCTCTGCTCCACCTGGCTTGCCATCAAGAGCAGCAGTTGCAGAACCACGAACGATTGTGATGTCATCACCAGGATATTCATACTTGGAAAGGAGGTCACGCACTTCCATTTCAACAAGCTCTAAGAGCTCTTCATCATCAAGGAGGTCAACCTTGTTGAGCCATACGACGATTGTTGGAACACCCACCTGACGAGCAAGCAAGATGTGCTCGCGAGTTTGAGGCATTGGACCATCCGCAGCGGAAACAACGAGGATCGCGCCGTCCATTTGGGCAGCACCAGTGATCATGTTCTTAACGAAGTCAGCGTGCCCCGGGCAGTCAACGTGTGCGTAGTGACGTTTTTCAGTCTCATACTCAACGTGAGCAACCGCGATGGTCACTGTTTTAGTAGCGTCACGAACTGTACCACCCTTTGCAATGTCTGCATATGACTTGAACTCAGCAAGTCCTTTGTCTGCTTGAACTTTTAGGATCGCAGTAGTTGTAGTTGTCTTACCGTGGTCAATGTGACCGATAGTGCCGACATTGACGTGTGGTTTTGTTCTTTCGAATGTTTCCTTAGCCATGATTAATGTTATTTAGTGATGAGAGATTGATTAGTGGTTTGTTATTTGCCGCGATGGAGCCCTCGAGCGGGATTGAACCGCCGACCTCATCCTTACCAAGGATGCGCTCTACCACTGAGCTACAAGGGCACATCGCAAATTGATGATATAGAATGTAATAAGCCGGAAATCCTACCAGTTGAGGAGATGAATTTTGGAAAGCTCGCGAAAGTGCCTCTAGCCCCCTACTCAGTCAATACTTATTTCTAAAAAATAAATTAACATGTGAAATCAGTGTTTTAGCGGGATAGAAGCTAGGAAATGGGTTGATTTACAGTAGACCAGACATCCCCAAGCCCATGCAGAATGAGCAAGCCATTATTAGCTTCGTGTAATACTATAATATGACCCCTTTTCGCTAGAAAATCGTCTCAAACAGTGTAGGGTTTGTTGAAGATGGCTCCACTTCGACGGCGCTCGGCTATTTTCTCGATTTCGTCGTCTGACATACGCTCTGGATCACCAGTCTCGGGATCGATCTTCCACTTAGCGGGCTTGAGCTCATGGTCGACGGCCACCCGATAGTCGAAAACAAAGCAATCGCCCTGCCAAAGGCTCTGATCTTGGGGCATTTTCTCCAGATAGCGTAAAATTCCACCTTTTAAATGATAGACATCCTTGAAACCTTTTTTCTTTAGATAAGCGGTCGAGCGCTCGCAGCGGATACCCCCCGTGCAATACATAGCAATCTTCTTGTCCTTCAGCGAGGCTAGGTGCTCCTCTACAAATTCGGCAAATGCCGTGAAATCGCCCGTTTTTGGATTAATAGCTCCTTTAAACTGTCCGACATCTACCTCGTAGTCATTACGCGTATCGATGATGATAACCTCGGGGTCACTAATTAGATCATTCCACTCCTCAGGCTCAAGATAAGTGCCCACAAGCTCCCGCGGGTCAGCACCTTCTTGACGAAAGGTGACAATTTCGGGCTTCTTCTTAACCTTAAATTTTGGGAAAGGATTAAAATCGGCATAAGAATATTTGACTGACATCGCTTCGAAACGCGGATCAGACTGGAGCAAGGCAATGGTCGCGTCAATCGCCTCGGGCGGACCAGCGCAGGTCGAATTCACACCCTCGGGGGCAAAGATTAAGGTCCCGTGTAGCCCAACCTTAAGTCCGTGTTCGACTATGCGCTGCGCCCATGCATCGTAGTCGGGAAGGTCGGTAAAGTGATAAAAAGCTGCTATTTTCCAAGAGTCAGACATAAAACAGCCATATTATCTGATTGAATAACAAATCAAGGGCAAAGCGTGGCTTTTAATTCTTGTCATCTCGCATTGACCTGTCATAGCCCTGCGCCTCACTCAACGGAAGCTTCGAATAGCATGCTAATTCCGCTACGAGCTCAAGTATCGGCAAAACGCCCGGTCAATGGGCAAAGATACAGATACTATGGACACGAAATTTACAGACCTCGGCCTTCGTGCCGAACTCATCGAAGGGATTCATCGCCTCGGATTCGAATCACCCTCCCCAATTCAGGCAGAGACCATCCCTGCTGCCCTATTAGGCACCGATATCGTCGGCCTCTCACAAACTGGCTCAGGGAAGACCGCAGCCTTCGGCCTTCCCGCGCTTAACATGATCGATGTCGATCTCAAGCAGACGCAAGTGCTCATACTTTGCCCGACTCGTGAACTCGCGGTGCAAGTCTGCGAGGAGATCAATCGTCTCGCCTCTGGGCTCAAAGGCTTTACATCGGTGCCTGTTTATGGCGGCTCACCGATTGACCGCCAGTTGCGCGCCCTGCGCAAAGGTGCCCATGTCGTCGTCGGCACACCTGGTCGCGTGATGGATCACCTTCGTCGCAAAACCCTACGCACCGGCGCAATTGGCCTTTGCATCCTTGACGAGGCTGACCGTATGCTCGACATGGGCTTTCGCGAGGATATGGAAATTATCCTCGGCGATATGCCCGAAAATCGTCAGACTCTCTTCTTTTCCGCCACGATGAACCGCGGCGTCGAAGGTCTCATCCGCAACTTCAGTAAGAACCCGCAAGAAATCTCAATCGAACGTAAAGCACTGACCGTCGATACGATTGAGCAGACCTACTACGAAGTTCGCAACCGCTCGAAGATTGAAGTTCTCTGCCGTTTACTCGACCTGGAGATCAACCCGCGTGGCATCGTTTTCTGCAACACCAAGCAGATGGTAGAAGACGCCACTGAGGCACTTACAGCACGCGGCTACGTGGCCGACCGTATTCACGGGGACATTACACAAGCCAACCGCGAGCGCGTCATCAAACGATTCAAAGATGGCGCCGTCGAACTGCTCGTAGCGACTGACGTGGCTGCACGTGGCCTTGACATCGACGACGTCGATATCGTCTTCAACTACAATCTTCCCTACGACCCAGAGGACTATGTCCACCGCATTGGCCGCACCGGCCGCGCAGGACGCTCAGGCAAATCAGTGACCTTCGTTTACGGACGAGACATCTACCGACTTGAGGCAATTGAGCGCTACACGCGGCAAGTCGTGAAACGTGTGCCGATTCCCAGCCTCGAGGATGTCGAAGGCCGCAAGGCAGATAAAGTTTTCAATCAAGTGCGCTCGTCACTCGAAAAAGGAGCCTTCAAGCGCCATGATGACCTCGTCGATCGTCTACTCGATGCCGGCCACACACCGACCGACATCGCTAGCGCCCTCTTTGATCTAATCGGAAGCGACGATGGGCGCGAAGCTGAAAAAATAGCCGAAGACAACGAAGTCTTTGACCCCAACCCGCAGCGAAAAGGCGGCCAAGGCGGCGGTAAAAAAGGCGGCGGCTACAAGGGTGGCTACAAAAGAGGTCACAAAAAGAAACAAGGCGGCGGTAGCTACCAAAAGCGCGGCAACGAAAGTGGCGGCGGCAAGTGGAACGAAGGTGGCAAGCACAAGCGTCCCTTTAAAACCAAGAGCAAAATCGCTGGAGCTAAGTTCAAAAAACCTGCTGGCGGCGATAAAAAGCTTGCGCGCCGTTTTAAGCGCCCCGACTAGAAATCAGGAAAATAAGTTTTGTTACTTAGCCGAAGTCGTGAGAAGTTGTATGCGATCACAATATATTAACGAGATCCATAAAAGAATCTATTGACCATGGCCGAAGAATCCGAGGATACGAATACGAAGGAGCCTGCAGAATGGTTTTGTCTAGGCACGCAAACTAAGCGAGAGCACATTGCGGCAGCGATACTTGATCGTTTGGACGAAGTCGAAGTCTTCTGCCCCCGCATCAGCCAAATCAAGAAGACCCGCGCTGGCAAAAAGCGCTTCGTCGAAGCAATGTTCCCTGGCTATATTTTTGCTAAATTTCAATTCCACGCGCATTCGAGACAAGTTGTTCATAGCCAAGGAATCACCCGAATGGTTGAACTGGGGCAACGGCGCATTATTCCCAAGCATGTGGTCGAAGATCTCAAAGCTAGCCTCCCTGAAGATGTCATCGAGGCCCCCGATCTAAGTATTTTGCCGGGTGCGCAGATCGAGGTCATCACCGGTTCGCTCAAAGGGCTTAATGGAAAAGTTCTAGCTCAAATGTCCGCTCAAAATCGCATTCAAATCTTGCTCGATTTCCTAGGGCGAGAAATCAAAGTATCGATTGCGCCCGACGATGTGCTGCTCGCTCGCGACATCAATTAAAGAATATGCAGCACCCTTCTAATTGTTCCCGATCCGACCCAGGAAGGCATTTTCAAAGGTGATCAAGCTGGACGCTAAAGAGGACGAGCAAGGAAGTTGACTCGGCGGGTGAAGACTTCGCCGTTGGCCGTGATGTATTCACGCCAATTATTGAATCCAGTTTGTGCCAAGACATCATTCTGTATAACTCTTAGTGCTTCATCGGAAATGACCGTCAAAGTGATCTCTGCATAGGCAAGGGGTTTCGCAAACTGAGCCTGCGCAGGACTTGTAGCGCTGGTGCCTACCGTTGAATTGGTTCCACCGAAAAAAACATCTCCCGAGACTAATCGTGGGGTATCGGTATCCCCATCGTCTATAACATTAAAATCAATACGGAAGTCGACGATGTTTGAGACCAAATAATTACTACCCCCGTCTCGCGTAGAGTCAGGACTCCATTCCGTATTATCAAACGTATTCTGCTGCGGTTCCCCCATCAATTTGTCAAAACTCGTCTTGGGATCAATTAAGTGACGATAAAGGACAAAAGTCCTATCTCCATCAACGCCACCATCAATAGGATTTCGATAATCAAGAAGATAAGAGATGCCGCAAATATCACCCGGTTCGTCTGGTCGATCGAGAGCAGGAGAAAATAAACGAAGTTGTGTTGTTTTAAAATTACCGCCCGTCAGTGGATCACCCAGGTCTAATTGGCGCGCTTCTAACCATCGCTGGCCGTTGTTACGAAAAACAGCCGTCTCAAGATCTTGCGTCAGCAAATCCATAGCGATACGAGCCTCGGCATTCGCCGAAAGTTTACCCGAGGAACGACTCCACACTTTAAGCACTTCACTCGTGATCTGGATAACTAGCCCGGTGAGCACAACCATGACTACAGAAGCCACCATTATTTCGATCAGCGTAAACGCGCTTTGGTGCTTCTTTTGATGGCTAAAATTCAATGTTTTCATTTTAAACCTTACTAACGAACTACCGCCATGTTGTATGTAAATAAAGGTTCTAAGTTAGCAACTTCCCTCAGAAGCTTATCGTAATCAAAAGTAGTCCCAGGGTCTTCAGAAAAAATACGAACCTCCATCGCTAAATAGCCCTCTGGGTAGTCCGAGAAATTCTTACTTAGATAAAAGACTCCGTTACTATCACGAGACCTTTCGGTTAAGTGATCTTCTGGCGTAACTGAGGAAGCAGTGAGAATAACACGATAGACAGGACCCGCAGCGATTACATTTGCACCTGTTCGAATATTCGCAGCTAAGACCCGCGCATTATCCTCTTCGCCAACCTCGAATTTATCGTCAAAACCAACCACTAGACCAATATCATCATCATTGTCGTAGGCCCTGAAAACAAATGCTGTTATATATCCATCCGTACGCAATTCTTTATAAATCGTTTCAAATTTTGATTGGCTACCAACTGCAATATCAGGCGAACTCTGGAGAAAAGCATTCACCGTATTGACCACGGAAGCAATTTCGTCGGTTTTCTCTACTTCGTCGACTGACTGTAGAGTCGGTCCAAGCAGACCGACAAGTGCGAGCACAGTCACTAAAAAGATACCGATCGCCAAGACGACTTCGATTAGGCTGAAGCCATATTCACTCCGCCTACTTGCGGTATATTGAGATAGCTTAGATGCATTCATAGAAAATGTTTACTAGATATCATTTGGATCGCTCACAAGAGTAGTCGTTCCTACGCGACGAAAGATTAATGCAGCCTTCAAGCCTTCATTTTCAACTTCTGTAAAATCAACTGTAAGTATGTCGCCGATGTTTGGCTTTAGGGTGCCTGCCTGAATAACCAACCAAGTGTTGTCGAAATTGGTAGCCATTGTCCCGTTGCTATTAAACTCATAGTAGTAATATTCCTCACCACTGCTGCCAGATTGCGCTGATTGCCGTGGATAATTTATTTTCATAGTACTGCTGGTGGGATATCCCTTGCTTAAATCCTTGTTGAAATAAATTCCCTCGGGTAGGTAGATCCCCTGTGTCGCAGCAAACCATTGTCCGGAATTTGCATTGTCTTCGTAGATAATACCAAAGTAACGCAGCTTTTTTTCCTCATCTTCATTGGAAGCTAAATCAGAATAAATAATTAGACGTGTCGTCGCATTTTTAAGAATCGCCTGACCGCGTGCACCTTGCGCGATACCAGAAATAATGCGCTGAGAGGAGCTTAACTTTGCACCGTCTCCACCACCTCCACCAATGAAAATGATAGACGAGGCGATCAGTATAATGCTAATGACGACAAGTAGCTCAATTAAGGTAAATGCAGATTTCTTTAAGTAAGAATTCATTTAGCAAAATAAAATTAGTCGTAGAGGGAATAGCCTGGTGCGTCTGTGTCCGAGTCTTTGACCACATAAGCTGTTACTGAGGATTTCAGTTTACTATTCCCTGGGACCGAAACCTCGCCGTCGCCATCACCGTCGATGGCAATGAAGATTTGGGAGTTGTTGAAGCGATCTGCGATGGTGCTAACATCAATCGTATCGTCATCGTTATAAAAAAACTCAGACTCGGAAAAACTATGGAATGCAATTCTGCGACGATTCCCACCAGTTGAGACCGTGTTACCACTATCATTTCGACCAGACAAGGTTTCAATGAAGTCACTAGAAAGTGAATTAATATTAGCCCCGTTATTGGTCTGTGCATTGGGAAATGGGTAATAGCCATACTCACCCTTGAACATGGTAATCGCGGTCACATAATTAGCAAGTTGGGCTTTAGAGGCTGCTAAGTTGGCTTGTGTTCTGACAGCTCCTACCGTGGGAACCAGAATGCCAGCCAGAATGCCGATAATGGCAATTACCATCAAAAGCTCGATTAACGTAAAACCTGAGATTTTTTTGTTTTTATTCATAAATTATTCTCCTGCAAAAAT
>PKCJ01000030.1 GCA_002862945.1 Opitutia bacterium
ATGATGGCATCGGTGATTGGCTTTGAGATTTCGGATTTACCGCCACCAGAGACGGTGCAAGGTTTATGGCAAACGCGGCTCTCTGCAGTGTAGCCGACGAGGCGCCAGCGGCGACCTTCGGCAGGCTTCATCATCTCAACTTTGTAGCCAGAAGGCAGCACATAGGTGTTGTAAGGCAGAAGTTTGATCTCTTGTGCCTGCCCTACCTTCGACCAAGTAATGCACTGAGAATTTAGGTCGATACGGGCATCCTCTGGCAGGTAGATGATATTACTGAAGTTCTTATCCACTGCATAGCCTTCAGGCTTCACATTGATGCGGTCGATATAGCGGGCGACGACCCCGTCGAATGTCTGGTCCACTTCTGGATAGTAATGACTGAGCTGGAAATCTTCCCCCAGATCGTATCCAGTGAAGGCAAGGGTGCCCCCTGCGTGCTCCTCTTCGGCGAGGCCGTGAAGGTTAGCGGAGAAACCAATTTGTGTTTTGACTTCTTTTTTGCAGTAGCCGAAGTAGTTATCCGCGATCGCGGTGACGACGACGCCACGGGCATCACGGCAAGTGATTTTGAAGGCACCGCCGTCGTTGTAAAGTTCATCCTCCTTTTCCCAACACATACCGTCACGCTTTTGGCGTTCGGTGGCATCTTTAATGTTGGGCAGGCCGAGCTCGACCTTGGTAGTACCCATGAGATGTGGCGCGAGAATGACGCATCCGCTGTGACCTGTCCAATGAGCGGGATCGAGGGCGGCGTCGTTTTCGCCGATGAAAGGGTCGCCGCCGTTGCCGAAAATGGATTCGACGAAGTCAAGATTGCTAACTAGGTTGCCCGGCGCGAAGAAGCGGACTTCGAGGGTCTTTTCCTTGGTGAATCCATCGACTTTGGGTATGACGACTGGGCGTAGAAGAAGCGAGACCCAAGCGCGGGCTTTTTCTTCTTGGTTGGCGAGGAAGGGCAGTGTCGTTAAAGAATCGGGCGCTGTTTTGAGGGCTTTGGCGAAGAGGCGCGCGGCGGCTAGTTTTGGAACGGCTTTTTTATCATTGGGGATCGGAAGCCCTCCTTCGGTGACGTGAAAGACGCCCTTGGTCGTGCGTCGGTCGCTCTTTGGGTTATGGAGCACGCCTTGTTGGATGCGGTAAGAGTCTATGATCTCGGAAGAGAAATGGTCGCCCTTGGCGGGAAGCGAGAGGGTACGTGCTACTCCATGGCGGTCGAGAATGAGCGTATTATTTGGCAGATAAGGCATTTCGCTTGAGTCGAGATCACCAAAATAATCCGCGAGGAAGCTTTGCACTCGCTGATCGCAGGGAGGAAGGTAGTCAGCGAGGAGGCGTGATTTTTCCTGATAGCTAGCGAGTAGTGCCTTGCTCAAACTAGTAAAACCGGAGTCCCCAACTCCATCGAAAGTAGGTTGGCCGATCGAGGTTAACTTCAAATTGACGTATTCGAGGAGCGAATCTTCATCGTGGGCGTAAGCCGCAGTTTTTGGATCGAGTCCTAGCTGTGTGGTGAAGTCCATTGTGTAAGTAGTTGTTTTCAGATTCAGTTTTGAGATTATGTCATAGGATACACGCAGTAATCATGCCCATCTTGTGTATTTTTAATAATTTAAATAAAGGCTAGTGGAACCGCTTTCAGCCTTGTTTGGGTTAGCATCTCAATGGTTTTTTATCAGCCCAATAAATCTTAGATTTTAATAAAATTATACAAGCACATCTTTAATTTCTTAATCCTACCGCCACATGCGTAGTATCTCTTGCAGGTCTAACGGACGGTGGTCAACCACATGGCAAAAAGAAGATCGGCGAAGAGTTTGTGCCGGCTGATTGGGCTGTCTCGCAGTTAGACTAAGACGAGCGCACTTCCATCTCTACTTCATAGACCGATGCTTCAGAAATATGCTTTATGATAGCCCTGGCCTGGGCTAGGGGACTATTTAGAGCAGTCGCTAGCTTCGTTTGTGTGCAAGCAGTGATGGCGACACTTCGTCTAGACGATAGGTTTCGCTGGTTAAGCGCCACCACGACTGCAGAAACGCTTGGGTTGAAAGCGATACTCTCGGCTACTCGACCAGAGAAGGAATGTCCATCTAGGCACTGAGCGACGAAGCCCTCTGGTGCGTGACTGTAGGGCGCATAGCTGAGCTGAGCGGCATTAATCGCCAGTTGCGATAGGGAGTTGAGCTTTGTTTGAACGGATTCTAGCTTAGTGGCCTTGCAGTCGAGCAATCCGTGGCCTTTTTTACGATTTTCACCGAAGGCTACAGGTAGCAGATCTTCGATTTGGAAGGTCTGGCCCTTACAGTGTATTTTCAGAGCCGAAGAGTTAGAGAGCTCACGCATAAACTGGCGACAGTGGCCGCAAGGTGTCTCTGATACGTGCAGTGCGACGACCTCACGCTCTTCGTGCATCCACGCATTTAGGATGGCCGACTGTTCAGCATGGAGACTAGCGCTGAGTGGCACGCCTTGAAACTCCATATTCGCTCCGAGGTAGAGCTTGCCTGATTTTCCAACTGCGATTGCTCCAACACAAAAGCCGGAGATAGGCGCGACCGAAAAACAAGTCGCTAGCTTTAACAATTTTACTGCCTGCTCCACGCCAACCGCACTGATCTGTCCGCTAAAGTCGGGGTCTTTTAGTTCAGAGATTATATGTGCCTTTCTAGACTCTTCTAATTCAGCGAGTGCCGCTTCTAATTTTTGATTGGTCAACATCACACAGGGAGTCCCTAACTTTTGTCTGGCGGTGTGAGTAAGACGCGGGTTTTCAGGCCCATCAGATATTCGGAAAATTCTTCGCCTTCGGGGGAGTTTCTCAAGACGCGTTGTACCATGCCCATTTTGGCATCGAGGTTGTCGATCATGGAAACGAAGACTGCCTCTGGAGTAGCAGCCATAGCGGCGGCTCCCCATTCCTTTTCTCCTTGGTGGCTAAGAATGATATGCTCTAGGCGCTCGGTCAGGTCTGCGTTGAGCTTGCTCTGGATGGCTGCTTTGCGCGCAGTGCGGAAACCAAGTACAACGTGGCCTTGCAGTGTACCGATACGGCTCACTTTAGCAGCAAATTCACCGATGTATTCTTCGAGTTTACCAATGTCGTGTAAAATGATGCCTGCAATGGCTAGGTCGGCATCGACTTGCGGATAGAGTGGTAGCAGGGCGCGAGCTGCACGCACCATGTGCGTGGTGTGCTCTAGTAAACCGTGGCGGTAGGCATGGTGCATGCTGATCGCTGCCGAGCTGATACGAAAATGTGCGCCTATTTCATCCATTACGCGCTGCACAGTTTCACGCAACCGCAGGTGTCCAATTGCGGCGATCGCTTCTTCAATGTGCGCCCAGAGTTCGTCTTCAGACTCGGGCGGAACCTCTACTAACTGGCTAAGCATGCTTTGCGCTTCCTCGTCGTCCGCCGCCACTTCTTCTGCCGCTAGTAGACGTGGAGAGAAGCGGTCTTGGTAATACTCAGTTTTACCAGATAGGCGTATAATTGAGCCTTCGGCTACATTCTCGAGTGAAGTGAAAACGGCCGAATCGCCAAAGACGTTGGCGGTAAAACTACCGCCCGCGTCGCCGAGCTCAATACTGAGGAAGGGATTGCCATTTTTGGCTGTCTTGACTGTCTTACGACGTAGTATGAAGATACTGCGGAAGGGCGCAGCGATGGCAGCATCGAGTTGCTTGAGTTCTTGGACAGTCTTGAATTCGCTCATTGTTGAGTGGAGAGTTTCTAGGTGGGAAGGATTTAAATTTGAAGCGTCCCCACGATCCTCCATTATTGCCGTTAATGGGGCAAGTGCATTTACAATTGTAGCCTCAAGCTTCTGCGCTAAGAAGTGGTTCGCGAAGGATCTTTTAAAAGTTTACGCTTAGGTAAGCACCGATCGGGGATGGGGGTTGCTTAATCCTTTCTTCTGCTTTCTGACTTCTTAATACTAATATGTCCTCTGCAGACCTAGAAACCACAGCAAGGCGCAATGTGCGCAATTTTACGCTCTTCCGCGCGTTCTTTTCGGCGCGGTTTTACTATCCGGTATATGCACTGTTGTTTCTAGATTATGGGCTCACACTTGGGCAGTTTGGGATGCTCAATGCACTATGGGCGGTAACGATTGTTTTATTGGAGATTCCCTCGGGTGCGCTAGCCGATACGATTGGTCGGCGCAAGCTACTGATATTTGGCGCTGTTTGCATGCTCCTTGAAATGGGACTGCTTCTGGTGGCGCCGATTGGTGGTGGGACTTGGCTCTTTGTGCTTTTTGCATTTAATCGTTTACTTAGCGGCGCGGCCGAAGCAGCAGTAAGTGGGGCGGATGAGGCGCTTGTTTATGACTCGCTCAAGGCTGCAGGTCTTGAGGGTGAATGGGGTAAAGTGTTAGAAAGGGTCCAGCGTGTTACATCTTTGGCTTTCTTTTTCACCATGCTGATTGGTGCGGCGGTATATGATTCAGGGATGGTGAACGCGGTTCTTCAATTCCTTAGTTTATCTTTCATGGTCGAACAAACACAACTGATTAAATTGCCTATTTTACTCACTTTCTTTTCGGGAATCGTTGTATTTTGGATGGCGCTACGGATGAAGGAGCCACCTGCCGAGGAAGGCCGAAACGTGTGCGAAACCTTGGCGAATAGCTGGAGACTAACCGGCGCTGCTACGCGCTGGATTTGGGCGACGCCTTTGCCCTTTGCTATTATCCTAGCAGCGATGGCGATTGATAGCGTCGTGCGGCAGTTCCTCACTCTGGCGAGTGAGTATTGGAGTGTTATTGAACTGCCGATTGCGAGTTATGGATTGATCGGCTCGGGTATGGCACTGATGGGTTTTTTTGTGCCACGTATTGCTCGGCTACTCACGGAGAAGAGCACACCAGTGAAAAACTTTTTACTCACAGTCTGTGCAGTCATGCTTGGGTTGACGGGCTTAGGTTTAGCGATTCCAGTTTGGGGTATTTTGCCTGCAGTTTTACTTTATGCGTCGATTCAGTTGATGGGATTTTTTGTGGGCTGTTATTTGAACGAGGCCGCTCCATCAGAGCAACGGGCGACGGTACTAAGTTTTCGTGGGTTATCGACCAATTTAAGCTATGGAGCGGTCTCGATCATGTACTCTGCTTTGATTGTATGGATCAAAACGGAGGCTGGAAACTCAGCTGTAGGCGAAGCGGCACAGCATTCGGTGTTTGTCGAATCACTGCAGTTCTTCCCTTTATACTTCGCGTTTACTGTTGTGTTGGTGTTTGTGATTCATTGGCTACGGTTTGGCGTAAGTCGTACTAAGCAAACTCTCTAAGGTCGTAAAGACACTCTAACTTGCTATGCGTTTTATTTGGCTCAGCTCCTCAATGCAATGAGGTGACGAGTTAGATTACATACTTTTCTGCCTTCTTGCGCTACACAAAGGGGACGTGCTCGTATTTATCACCGAGAATTTTGCTGGAGTCGGCTTCGAGCCATTTGTCGAGGACGCTGCTGTAAACGCCTCGAAAGTCCGTCGAATATTTGAGGTCTTTTGTGGCGTCAGTCACAAGTTCGGGAGTCTGGCCGAGGAGGCCACCTTTGACCTGTGAACCCATTACAAAGAGAGGGGCAGCAGTGCCATGGTCAGTGCCGCCACTCCCGTTTTCGGCGGGGCGTCGGCCGAACTCAGAGAAGGTCATAGTTAAAACTTGGTCGTCCTTATTGTGTGCGGTGAGGTCTTTTTGGAAGGCGCTCATGCTGGTGGATAGCTCGGTCAGGAGGCGCTGGTGGTTATTTAATTGGTTGGCATGGGTGTCATAGCCGCCTTGGGAAACGAAGTAAACACGGGTCTCCATGTCGGCGTGAATGAGGGCGGCGACTCGCTTGAGCGATTGGGCAAGCTTAGTTCCCGGGTAGGTGCTCTGTGGTTTGTATTTGCCGATGATTTTTTCCACGCGTCGCTCGGTAACGAGTGTATTCATCATTGTGTGCTGGAGATAGCTAGCATTGCCTTCGATGTGATCGGCTTGGAGTAGTTTTTCATATGCGAGGTCGGCGGGGTCTTGGCCACGGTCAAATCTACCATAGGGCTTCATGCCGAAGAGCGAATGCGACTCAAGGGAGAGGTAGGTCTGGGGGATCATGTCGCCTACATGGATTGCTGCGGGATCGGCGTCGACACTCTCAGCTTCGGGACTACCAGCGCAGTCGTTGTCAAAGTAGCGACCTAGCCAGCCCTCGCGTTGGAAGGTATCAGAATCACTGGCAGTTTCCCAGATCTCGGTTGAACGAAAGTGGCTACGGTTGGGGTTGGGGTAGCCCACGTTTTGAACGATGGATAGTTTGCCCTCGCCGTAGAGTTCATGGAGCGGCTGGCATGCAGGATGGAGAGCGAGGTCGTCGTTGAGCTCGAGTAGATTGTTTTTTAGGCCGAGCGTTGGGCGAAGATTGTAGTAACGATCGTCAGTAAAAGGTATAACAGTATTGAGTCCATCGTTGCCACCTGCGAGTTGCACGATGACGAGAATACTACGGTCACGTTCCGGGGCTGGAGTCTGCGCCATGGCACTACGAGCCAGAAAAGCTGGGGCGACACCACTAAAGGCGAGGAAGCCTAGGCCACCAGCACCGCGGACAAATTCACGACGAGTTAAAGGTAGATTTTGCATGATGAAGAGAGTGCAGAGTAATGAATATGAGAAAACTGGAAATAACGTACTTTAGCTAAGATTGTAAGCGGGCGATTGGAGCAGAGCGATGATGGCAGAACGGACGCGCCTAGCGGCGCCATCGCTAGAGGTGTCACCGATAATTTTTTTGAGAGATTTCGAGTAGTTGGCGCGGGAGGGCTCAGTAATAAAGTAGGTTGTAAAGTGTTTAGCCAGATCGTCAGAGGCAAGGCTGAGGACTTGTTTAAGGCGCTCGTTGGTGACGAGGAAGTTGCCTCGTCCAGCCTCACGGGCTGCAGAGAGGGCGCGCTTTTCGTTACCATTGAGTCCCTTCTCGTTGAGATTTGCAAAGATGTAGTCGACTAGCTGGCGGCGCGCACTGATTGTGGTGGAGTTGATCCAGTGCTCGCCGTAGAGCCAACCGCGGACGTTGGGAGGGTTGTAAAAAGCCTGCCCCATGGTAGCCATGCCGCGGAGCACGCGGGATTGGAAGGGCGCGACATCTAGGCGGAGATCTTGACATAGGCCAATATGAAAATGAACGGGGCTTTTGACCATGTTACCGCGATAGGCTGGATGAAAAAAGAGGCGGCTTTCAAAGAAGGTCTTTGTTAAGTAGGGTAGGCTAAATTGGTGATTTGCCCACTGCTCACCAAGTGCTTCGATGTAGGCCTCGTCGATGGCTTCTTCGGTCAGGTAAAACTTTATCATCTCGCGGATTAAAAAAGTCCTCGCGGCGGGTTGTTTGAAGGTTAGGTCGATCACGTCATCGCCATTCCAGTTGCCTGTTTCGCCGAAGACGGTTTTATCGGTCTGATCTTGTAGCTTTTTCGCTTGGTAATATTTGTAACGCCTCATCACGCGGTAGCCTGTAAAGGCACGCGAGGCTTCTTTAATGTCGTCTTCGGTGTAGTTCCCCTCCCCGAGTATGAAGAGTTCAAAGAGCTCTCGAGCGAAATTTTCGTTCGGTTTGTGGGCAGTGTTTTTGTCGAGGTCTAGGTAGCGAATCATGGCTGGCTCACGACTGACGCGCTTACATAGATCGGGGTAGCTGAGCGTCGTGCCATCGCGAAGCATTTGCTGCATGGCGTGGAGTTGTTCAGGATCTTTAATCTTTTGTTGCTCCACGACAAAGATATCTTGTAAGAACATTACGAGTTTTTCGCGGGCGCTATTTTCCGGCTCGCGTGCATAATGAAACCAATCCATCGCGAAACTGCGAAAAAGTTCGTTTTCCTCCCTTTGCAGATCCCTGCGTAGTTCACGCTTTTCCTCTGCATCTTTGACTTTATACATTTTTTGATAGCGAGTATGTGCTTCGTCCGTGAATTTCTTTAAGTCCTTGGATCGGGGCAAAATTGCACCTGGTTTGAAGGCCGTTTCGATATAGGCACCTGGTGAATTACGCAGGACGGAAGTTACCGCTTCTGGAGTCGCGGAAAACCCGACACGCCGAAGGAAATGCTGGGCAGTTTCCATCTCCCAAAAACCCATGGGTAAAGGTTTCCAAGCATCTTTTACTGCGAAAGTATCGGGGGTGGGGGATACGATATTCATAACAATAAGTCTTATAGTATATAGTTGAGCGCAGTTGAAAAGTTTCAAATTCCTTAAAGAGCGCTGAAAAATGCCGGAAAAGCGTTGAACTAAGCCTCATGGCTAGTTTCGTTGGGCGATTACATCGTGTCACTCTTTAAAAATAAGACTGCTCCGCTTTTACTGGTATTGTTCGCTTTGCTCGGACTGACCGCTTGTGTAGAGCCCCCTCAGATCGAGCGGGCAATTCATCCTTTACCTGAGGATGTCTTTGTTACGGATGCTCCATCGGGACGCTATGGAGGCATATTCGTACTCAATGAGACGACGCAGCCCACGACTTTCAATCCCCAAGTACCGAACAACGTCTCTACGAGTGTTTTGCTCACTCGCTTACTCACGCCTCTGGTCACTTTTGACCCGTCATCTCAGAGCTATGAGCCTGCACTGGCGCGATCTTGGGAAATTAGTGAGGATCACAAGTCCTACACCTTTCACCTACGCCGTGGTGTGCGATGGAGTGACGGCAGACCCTTTACAGCCGACGATGTAATCTTTACCTTCGATTGCATACTCACCGAGATAGAAGACCCCGAGTCGGGTGAGCTGCGACCAAAGTACGCCTCGCGTTACTATAAGCAGTATTTGATCAATGGAGAAAAGCTACGCTATACGAAAGTCGACGACTATACGGTGCGTTTCGACTTGCCGAGTGTTTACGGGCCCTTTATCTACGACATCCGTCAGCCGATTTTGCCCAAGCATAAGCTCTATGAATCATTCGAGGACGGCAGTTTTACCAAACAGTGGTCGACTCAAGTCGCGATTGAGTCACCCGAAGAGATCGTTGGAACAGGGCCATTCACAATCTTTTCTTATAAGCCCGGTGAGCGCCTCGTATTGACCCCGAATCCGCACTATTGGAAAATTGATCAAAGTGGTCAGCGCTTGCCTTATCTTGATTATTTTATCCTCAAGTTCGTCTCGGAGTCGAACACTGCTGTTGCTCACTTTGCGACGGGTAAGAGTGACGCTTCCGGGATTGGTGCCTCCGATAATATTTGGGTTAAAGAAGCCGCCGAAACCTACGATTTTACCCTCCATGATCGGGGACCCTCCTCAAGTGTGAACTTTTTTTGGTTCAATCAGCACCGTGGTAGCGACGAAGCGGGCAAGCCCTACCTGCCTGCGCATAAGCTAAGGTGGTTTACGGACAAACGTTTCCGGCAAGCAGTCCACTATGCGACAAATCGTCAGGGTATAATTAATGCATTGCTCTTTGGTAAGGGCGATCCGCTTACCTCGATCATCGCACCCGCTCAGGGTAAATGGCATAATCCCGATCTACCCCGTTACGATTACGACCCCGAAAAAGCCCGCGATTTACTGATTGAATCTGGCTTTTACTGGGACGCGCAGGGCAAGCTTTTCGACCATGAAGGCATACTGGTAGAGTTCACCTTACTACTCGTAGAAAGTGCGTCCTTCGACACTATTGGGGTGACTTTTATAGAAAACATGAAGGCGCTTGGCTTGAGTGTAAAGATGGAGCGCTGCGACTTTGCCACTTTACTTCGCCGCACCGACGATACTTTCAATTACGATATGACAATGTTAGGCTGGGGCTCTCCCGATGCGTCCTATGATCCATCTGGAAGTAAAGCGCTCTTCCTCAGCAGTGGACAATTCCACCAATGGCATCCTGAGCAGTCCGAACCTGCGACTGATTGGGAAGCGCGCATCGATGAGCTGATCGGTCTACAAGAGCGGACCCTAGACGAAGCCACCCGCGTGGCCTACATGCACGAGGTGCAAGCCATCCTCGCTGAAGAGCTACCTTTGCTCTACGGCTTTACTCCCTACGGATACGTTGGCGTTAAAAATAAATGGCGTAATGTATTTGTGCCATCCGCCGGCACCACATTGTGGAATATCGAAGAAATCTGGACGCCTGAGCCCTAAATTTGAACCATGTTTGCCTTCATTACACGTCGTCTGCTTTCATTGGTGCCTCTTCTACTCGGGGTGAGCTTATTGGTCTCTTTGCTTATGTATCTTTCGCCAGGCGATTTTCTGACGCAAGCTCGCGCCGCAAAAGATATCGATCCTGCTATCATTGAGCAGCAAGAGCGTCAACTCGGCCTCGTCAATGCCGAAGGTGAGGCGACTGCGTGGTTCGTCCGTTACGGGCACTGGATGGCTAATATTTCGCCGGTCAAATACGGGCCTTGGGTCGGTCAACCTGAAGAGGGACTCTCCTTTGGATGGCCTTATTTTGGTGAGTCTTGGACGTATAAGGTCGAAGTGTTCACCCTACTCAAACAGCGAGTGCCGGCCACTTTCATTCTCTCGCTGAGTTCAATCTTCTTTGCATGGTGCATCGCCATTCCGCTAGGCGTTCTTGCTGCTATTTATAAAGACTCAATCTTTGACCGTATCTCTGCACTCCTAGCCTATGCTGCGCTCTCGATTCCTGAGTTTTTCTTAGCTATTTTGGCGGTCTATTTTGCCGCCATCACAGGGATATTCCCAGAAGGCGGACGTTCGTCCGTTGAGAGTGAGTTTCTCGGTCTTTGGGCACGCATCCTGGACTACGGCTATCACTTGATACTGCCGACTGTCGTCCTGGGAATCGGGAGTGTCGCTGGGATGATGCGTATCATGCGGGCAAATTTCATTGATTACATGCAGGCCGAGTTTGCCACCACGGCGCGTGCCAAGGGGGTAGCTGAGGGTGTGATTATGTTTAGACACGTCTTACGAAATGCGATCAACCCGCTGATTACTGCATTTGGTTATTCCTTTGCTAGTTTGCTCTCAGGAGCACTGCTCGTTGAAAATGTGATGAACTATCCTGGGCTCGGGCAGTTGATCTACGAAGCACTCATTCGTGAGGACCAGTATGTGGTCATGGCTGGCGTCCTTATCGGAGTTGTCATGTTGGTTATTGGTAATCTGTTCTCCGATCTGCTACTTGGTTGGATGGATCCGCGTATCCGCCTAGAGGATGTAGCGAAAAACGGTGCTAACGGGCAAAAAGCGAATCTCGTTTGGCTCCTGTTGATCGGCATCATCGCGTTTCAGATTTTACTCGAAGTTTTTGCACCCAGTTTACTCTGGATGATTGGTCTGATATTGAAATATGTTGGCCTGCTCTCAGTGGGCTTGCTTGCGGTGGCCTGTGTGTTGCTCGTCGGCTACATTGTCATCGCATTGTTTCGCCGTTTGATAGGAGGTGTTTTACGTCGTCCGATGGGGGCGACTGCGCTGGCCGTTCTCACTTTACTCTATTGTGGAGCACTTTTCGCGCCGGCAATTTCACCTTACTCAATCACTGAACAGAATCTTGGAAAGCCCTACCACCCGCCTACCAGCTATACCTGGAAAGACGGCGCCCTGCATGCTAAGCTCTATCAAAAAGAAGCTGTTGGTTCGCCTACCTACATCCATTCTGAGGATGCGACCGCGCCAATCGTTTGGTTCTCGAAGTCCGAGTCCTACAAATTGTTCGGGTTAATACCGATGGAGCGTAAACTGTTTCAGCTCGAAACGGAAGACCCTGCAGCTCGGGTCTATTTGCTTGGTTCTGACGCAACGGGGCGCGATATATTTAGTCGCTTGCTTCACGGCTCTCAGGTCTCGCTCTCGATTGGTTTTATAGGCATTTCGATCACCCTGATACTTGGCTTCATTGTCGGCTCACTAGCTGGTTACTATGGCGGCACGGTTGACTTTGTTGCCATGCGCTTAGTGGAACTGCTAATGTCGATCCCTGGTCTCTACCTCCTGCTCGCGCTCCGCTCCGCATTTATCAGTCCCGACTTTTCACCGACGCAGGTCTACATGGTCATCATCATAATTTTATCAGTAATTGGTTGGGCAGGCACTGCACGAATTATCCGTGGCATGACGCTTTCGATACGTAATCGTCCATTTGTCGTTGCGGCTGAGAGCATGGGACAGTGCGTACCTATGATCTTGATCAAACACATTCTACCTAACATCGCGAGCTATTTGCTCGTGGCCGCCACGCTAGCTATCCCTGGTTACATCTTGGCTGAGGCCGCCTTGTCCTTCCTAGGCCTCGGCATCTCCGAGCCCTCCGCCTCGTGGGGCTTGATGCTCAAGCAATCGCAGGGAAATATGATCGTATTTTTCATGAATTTCTGGTGGATGCTCACCCCTGGCCTTGCTATCTTTGTCACTGT
>PKCJ01000040.1 GCA_002862945.1 Opitutia bacterium
GTGACTCATTTGTGAGCCAAATCCAAATTATAGGACAAGTTAAGTAGCAGCTGTCTAAGCTCAAGTAACTAAAACAATGGTTCCCTCGCCTGTTCGTGCTAGATATCGACCGCTCGGTAACCCACACCACGCACCGTCTCAATCATGTGCGCATGTTGTCCGAGTTTCTCACGGACCCGACGTACATGGGTATCGACGGTACGCGTCTCGATATCTGTATCATAATGCCAAACATTAACCAATAGATGATCTCGCGATTGCACGCGTCCCTTTCGCTCCATGAGAAGTTTGAGCAGACGAAATTCGGTCGCCGTCAATGTGACATTTTTACCATCAACTGTTAGCTGGTGTAGATCTTCGTCGATGACCACGCCCGCGATCTCGATACGCGACTTCCCAGCAGGTTCCGAGCGCGAGCCTGAGCGTCTGAGCATTTTGCTAATCCTAAGCAGCAACTCATTAGTATTAAATGGCTTAGATATATAATCTTCAGCCCCGGCTTCTAAGCCTTTAATTCGGTCCTCGACCTCACCGCGCGCACTCAAAAATATGATTGGGATCTCCTTCGTAACAGGATCCGCGCGAATAATGCGACACAACTGTATGCCGCTGAGCTCGGGCATCATTATATCCAAGAGCACCAGCTCTGGTTCAAACTCGCGCACTTTGGCAATACAGGCTAATGGATCGTTTAATGTCTCTACGCGATACCCTTCTTGCTCAAGTTTATACTCCAAAAGCTCGGTAACGTCAGACTCATCGTCTACGACCAAAATACGATGAACTTTTTGCACGCTCATACTTGTTTATGTCATCGGCTAAGCGAACAACTTAATTTTTGAAGGCCTAAAAGTAAAGATACTAAAACAATTTGCTTCTTGTTAAACAAATCATGATGGGTCAACGCTTAAAGCCAATTCTAAACCCTTTCCAGCCGATTTAACCCGGATGATACTCGCATGTAACACAAATGAGACAATCGATACCAATGCTCCAAATATTACTATATGCCTTGAGCTCTTTTGCCATAGCGAGCCTCTAGATGCACCATTAGAATGCTGATGTCGGCGGGATTCACGCCACTGATACGGCTTGCCTGCCCCAAAGAGCTAGGAGCAATCTCGATCAGCTTCTGGGCGCTCTCGCTGCGTAGCCCCTTTACTTCGGTAAAATCGAAGCCCTCAGGTAACTTAACTTTATCAATATGCTTTAATTTTTCGATCTGCTTAAGTTCACGATCCAAGTAGCCTTTAAAAACCACCCGGTAATGTACCTCTTCGCAAACCTCCTTAGATTCCGCCTTCAAGGCGTCTGGGAAGTCTTCCTGAGAGTGAGATCGCCGCAAATGCAGAGCATAGCTCTCCCCTTCCTTGCGTTCTAGCTCAAGACGCTCTGTCCACTCAAGCACCTTTGAAGACTTCTCTTTTATTTTAATAAGTCGTTGTCTATCAACAAGTTGTAATCTATCAATCGTGTCGACCAAGCGCAGCTCTGCACTAGGATGATTAAACAGAAGCCTGTGTTCCGCACGGCTGGAAAACATACGGTATGGTTCCTTCGTGCCCTTTGTCACTAAGTCATCAATGAGCACTCCAAGATAAGCTTCGTGACGCTTCAAGACCAAGGCCTCCTGCCCACGAATCTTTTGCACAGCATTGACGCCTGCGATTAGTCCCTGCCCCGCCGCTTCCTCGTATCCTGAAGTGCCATTGATCTGGCCCGCAAAGAAAAGGTTCTCTACCTTCTTGGATTCCAATGATGGGAAAAGCTGCGTAGGCGGAGCAAAATCATACTCCACAGCATAAGCTGGCCTCAGCATGTGGACACCCTCTAGCCCCTCGATGCTTCGCAGCATATCTAGCTGCACAGAAAAAGGTAAACTCGTAGACAGCCCGTTGATATACCATTCGTTAGTATTCCGCCCTTCGGGCTCTAGGAAAAGCATGTGGCGCTCTTTATCGGCGAAACGGACGAATTTATCTTCGATACTAGGACAATAGCGCGGTCCTGTACCTTCGATCTGTCCAGAATACATCGGTGAGAGGTGCAGATTATCCGCCACCACCTGTCGCGTCTCCGCACCTGTGTAGGTCATCCAGCAGGACACCTGATCCTGGCCAGGTAGCCACCCCAGCTTTCGTTGATGCGGCTGTTCCACGTGGAACAGTTCGTGTTCCGAGTCCAGCACGCCATTCTCTGGTTGTTCTACGTAGAACACATTATCAATCCCACGGGTATCATAGAATGCAAAGAGCGTTGGGTCTAGGTCGCCCTTCTGTTCTTCTAGGTAACTAAAATCAATGCTACTGCCAAGAATCCGCGCTGGCGTGCCAGTCTTCAAGCGCTCCAGCTCAATTCCTGCCTCCAAAAATGACCCAGAAAGCCCTTCCGCCGAAAAGTCGCCCATTCGCCCGCCTTTATTGGTATTCTTACCAACATGCATCAAGCCACGGAGAAATGTGCCCGTCGTGACAACCACGGCTCTCGCGTAAAATTCAACCTCTAGGTTAGTCCGAACGCCAACCACCTTTCCGCCTTCATAGATAAGACCTTGCACCATTGCCTGGAACAGGTCCAGGTTGTCTTGCAACTCAATAACATGCTTCATGCGGTATTGGTAAGCTTTCTTGTCGCATTGGGCTCTGGGTGCCTGGACGGCAGGCCCCTTAGAAGCATTTAGTAAACGGAACTGAATCGCTGTGGTATCTGTGTTGATCGCCATCTCGCCGCCGAGTGCGTCGATCTCTCGAACCATGTGACCTTTGGCTTGACCGCCAATTGCAGGGTTACAGCTCATTTGAGCGATCGTATCTAGGTTGCCAGTCAGCATAAGCGTATTTGCACCAAGCCGCGCGGAGGCTAGGGCAGCTTCGCAACCCGCGTGGCCGGCTCCACAGACAATCACATCATAGGGTAGGGCTTTCCCAAACTTTAATCCTGTGCTCATTTACCGATGCAAAATTGTTTAAAAAGCCTATCAAGCATGCGCTCATTATCAACACGTCCAACTACTTGCCCGATGTGTTCTACTGCATCACGCATGTCAGCCACAATCAGCTCAGAGTAATCGCCTAATTTCAACCTAGATGACGCAAGTTCCAGTGAATCAACAGCTTCTCCAAGTGAAGCGGCGTGGCGCGCGTTGACTACAACGCCATCATTATGCCCATGCGTCAGACTATCATCGAAGGTTTTCTCCCAGATTTCGCGCAACTCGGAAAGACCCGTCCGCTCAAGGAGGGAAGTGCGTACATGCTGTAGATCCGGCAAGAAATCAGCACACGATCGAACGCTGGGCAAATCAGTTTTGTTCTCAATCACGATCGTGTTCCCCGGATTCATCCGCTGCAGTAAAGAATCCGGCAGAGTAGGGCAGGGCAGGTTGGCATCGAGCACGAGCAAGAAGAAATCAGCTGTCTCTGCTTGCTCAATTGTGTGGTCAATGCCGATCTTTTCAACAGTATCGCTAGCCTCATGAATACCCGCTGTATCCAAAATCTCGATACGCCATGAACCCAGCATCATGTAGGCCGAAATGTAATCACGCGTTGTGCCTGGAATATCACTAACTATGGATCTTTCTGCGCCTGTTAGTGCATTAATCAAGCTACTTTTGCCTACGTTAGGTTCACCTATAATTAAAGTCTTAATTCCCTCGTGGAGTAAGGCGGAGTAGCGCTGCGTTTCCATCAAATCGCCCATCTCTTCAATCAGTTTTCGGAGTTCGGAAGCAGGGCCTACTTGATCCTCACCCGGCAGATCTTCCTCAGGGAAATCTATGTAGGCTTCAAGCTGCGCCATTACACCAAGTAGGCGCTCAGTCAGTTCGCTCATCTTACGGCCAACCGACCCGTGCAACTGGCGTTGCGCAACTTCTAGGCTACGGTCAGAACGTGCACGAATCAAATCAGAGACGGCCTCAGCCTGACTCAAGTCCATGCGACCATTCAAGAACGCTGTGCGCGTAAACTCACCTGGCTCCGCGGGACGACATCCCCGTGCAATTAAATCCGCAAGAATTTTTTGCACAATCATAGGATTACCGTGAGGCGCTATTTCTAGCATTGATTCGCCTGTAAATGATTGCTTATCAGCATAATAGGTAAAAATGCACTCGTCGACTTGTATTCCATCAACATCGATGTACTTAGCAAAATGCGCATAGCGCTTTTTAAGCGGCTGACTGCGTTGTGTGATAGCAAGAGCCATTTCCGCACAAGCAGGCCCAGTCAAGCGAATCAGCGCAATGGCAGATTCGCCCGAAGGCGATGAGAGTGCTACAATTGTATCGGCGGTTGGCATAAGACAGGCTAAATTCACCGAAACCGCGATTGCGTCAAGTGAGTACGTAACGCGGTAACTCCTTGTGCTGCAATTGGCCAGATGGCGAGGCTAACCCGAATAAGCTGAGGCGCTACAATTGATCGGTGACTGATGAACGAAATCGGTCCATTTTTGCTTCAACAAAGGCCTTTACGGTTGGTGCACCTTCTTCAATCAGCGGCGTTAGATCCATTGCGAACCACAACTGATCAAGCGTATCGACGGAATGAGAGTCGTAGAAGGTTGCATTCGCACGGCGGCGGCCAATGACGGCCTTTCCGTAGTCTTTACCCCCAGCAATCTGCGAAGCAAAGCATGCGTGCAGTTTCTCAGCCAATTCGGGATAGGCACTCACATCAAGCGCGATCTTATCCTCAGGCTCGAGCCAGTCGAGATCACGCCAAACTTCACAGCCGTAGACCCTCTTTGGGCGAGAGTATGGGGGAATTCTGAGTAGCGCTTCAATCACTGCGTGAAATACCGCCACGTGACTGGTGTGCTTGTCAGCGGGATTGTGCGTGTAGAGGACTTCGGGCTGGGTGCAGATTAGATTTTGCTCCAATTGATCGACCAGCTTGCCACGTGTGGCGGGATCCTTGATCGCGGCACTAGTAAAGCCGAGCTGCTCCACATAACTGTATTGGCCGATTTTCGCCGCACGGCGTTGCTCATTCGCACGGATCATTTGCATTTCGGCGTCCGTCTTGTCCGCAAAAGCTCCCGAACGAGCGCTGCCACTGCCATCTGTGCAGGTGATGCCACTAAACCACGCACCAACCTGACCATAGCAAGTAGCAATGCCATGAAAGGCCATGAATTCCAAGTCGTCTTGGTGCGCGCCAATGCCTAGGTGGGAGGTGCGTGCCTTGGCTTCCGGGGGACTGATCTGGTCAGGAATAAAAAGGTCGATATTCGTATACATAGATTAATTTAGCGGTAACACTTCCATTGCGGCAAGAACCTTTGCCACTGCTAACATAGGATGAGCCACTCCTTGACTTTAAGCACCGCGAGCCAAAGCATCAACCGATGGCTAAATTTACGGTTGGACAACGCTGGATCAGCGAAACGGAGCCAGAGCTTGGGCTCGGGATAGTAGAAGAAGTCTCACGGCACCAGGTTCGCCTCGCGTTTCCGGCATCTGCGGAAGCGCGGCTCTATGCACGAGCCAATGCACCCATTAAGCGCGTCGAATTTTGCGTGGGCGACACCATTCACTCCCAAGGCGGAGAACCCATCGTGATCGAGGCGGTCAAAGTAGAGAGGGGGATCATAACTTACCTTGCTGGGGCAGTCAAAATCACAGAAATCGATCTGGCGGATACGATCAGCTTTAGCAAACCCGAAGATCGCCTCATCGGGGGACACATTGATCAATCGTCCGCCTTCAACCTGCGCTACGAGGCCATCACCCGACTGGCAGATGCCAAAAAATCGGACGTGGTTGGATTTGTGGGCGGGCGTATCGACCTGATTCCACATCAACTTTACATCGCCTCTGAAGTCGCCAGCCGCTACATGCCGCGTGTCTTGCTCGCGGACGAAGTCGGTCTTGGCAAAACAATCGAAGCTTGCCTTATCTTGCACCGACTACACCTCACAGGTAGGGCAGAGCGCATCCTCATCGTATTGCCTGAGTCACTGGTCCATCAATGGCTAATCGAGCTACTGCGCCGCTTTAACCTGTGGTTCACGCTGGTCGATGCGGCGCATTGTGAATCCGTCACCTCTGTGGATGTGGCAACCAATCCCTTCAACATGGAACAGCTCGTGATTTGCAGTATTAAGACGCTACTAGAGCATCCGCGTTGGGCAGATTGTGCGCTGTCGGCGAAATGGGATATGCTCGTCGTCGACGAGGCACACCACCTCGAATGGACGCCCGAAGTCGTCAGCCCAGAGTATCAACTAGTCGAGGGTCTAACAAAAAGGAGTCACGGCTTGTTACTGTTAACCGCCACACCCGAGCAACTCGGCGCGGAAGGACACTTTGCCCGCCTTCGCTTGCTCGATCCTGAGCGTTATCCTGATCTTGATAAATTTCGCCAAGAACAGTCGGGCTACTCTAAAGTCGCAGCGGTGGCCAACAAAATGTTTGCCCGTGAAAAGCTAAGCCCTAAAGATCTCAAATATCTTCGTGGGGTCTTCGAAGAATATACCGACGACGAATTTAATACGCACTTCGAAGACCAACAATCCATGCTAGAGGAGCTAGTCGATCGACATGGCACGGGTCGCGTGATTTTCCGCAACTCGCGTGACTCGCTAACTGGCTTCCCAAAAAGAGAAGGACTGCTATCCGCACTCATGCCATGCACGAAGCTACCAAAGGAAGAACTAGAAAAACGCCTACTCAAAGAGTTCGAACTCGATACGTCTGAAGGCAACGACGAGGGAGAGGTTTACGATTTTCGCAACGGCCCACGCATCTTGTGGTTGGCCGAACTAATTAAAGACCTCGGTGAAAATGAGAAAGTCCTCCTCATCTGCTGCACTCGCGAAAAAGTACAAGCGATCCACGATGCACTACTCAAAGAGATCAACGTCAAAGCTGGCCTTTTCCACGAAGAACTGACGCTGCTTCAGCGCGACCGCAACGCGGCATGGTTTGCTGAAGCCGATGGCGCGAAAATTCTCCTCTGCTCGGAGATCGGCAGTGAAGGGCGTAACTTTCAGTTCGCCCACCACCTCGTGCTCTTCGACTTACCACTCAACCCCGAATTACTCGAACAGCGCATAGGCCGCCTTGATCGAATCGGGCAGACGGAAACCATCCAAATCCACATTCCATTCCTAAAGAATAGTTGGACAGAACTACTCATGCGTTGGCACCACGAGGGCCTAGACGGAGTCGAACATTCACTCAAAGGCGGCTATGCCTACCTAAGCGAATTTGGTAAGTCTCTACGCTCGTTGGGGCCACGCTACCACATCGCTGATAAAAAGACGCTGGCCGAGGCGGAACAGCTAGTCGAAGAAAGCAAGGTGTTTCGCAAAGACCTAGAAAAGCAACTTAGCCAAGGGCAGGATCGCCTCATCGCGCTGAACTCCTTTTGTAAAGAAGCCTCCGAGAAGCTCGTCGGGCAGATCCGTACCCTCGATGCCGACCGCACGCTCGACCAATTTATGAATCGCATCTTTGACCACTTCGGCGTGACAGTCGATGATATCGATACACGCACCTTCCGTCTTGCGCCGGGACAGTTGTTTACCGATTCCTTCCCCTGCTTACCGGAGGAGGGGATCACTGTGACCTGCGACCGCACTCGTGCACTTGGTCGCGAAGATATCGGTTTTCTGACATGGGATCACCCTATGGTCCGCGGCGCAATCGATCTCACGCTCAGCTCGGAAAAAGGTAACAGCTCCATCGTCGTCTGGAAAGACCCCAGTGTCCAAGCACCCGCTATTTTGATCGAGGCAATCTATGTGCTCGAGAGCATCGCGCCACCACGTCTTCACGTGGATCGCTTTCTTCCCCCAACACCGGTGCGCGTGCTCGTCGATCTCAGCGGTAAGGATTGCAGTCAGCAATTCACACACGACACTATTAACAAATACTGCGGCGGCGAAGAGGCCTTCCGCCTCAAGCAAGACCCTGCGCTGCTCCAAGCACTCGTTCCAGAAATGCTAAGCGCAGCAGAAAAGTACGCTAACACTCAAAAATCAGTTCGGCTCACGACCGCCATGAATCAAGCCCACGAAAAGCTCAACGCAGAAGCCAATCGCTTAAAGGAGCTACATAAGGTGAATCCCAACATTCGGCAGGAAGAAATCAAAATTGCAGAAACAGTAATCGCGGATGTGACACGCCATATCGCCAAGGCGCACTTGCGCCTAGACGCCGTACGGCTCATCCTAGGTGAGCCTAGTTGATCAAATCGCAATCGAAATCAAGCTGCCTAAGACTCCTGCGACGCCACCAAAAATAATGTGCCCCACCAGGTGCAGTAGCCCCTCTTCAAGAGTCGCATTACGATACATTTCCACCGGGTGACGCTCGCTGGCGAAAAACATAAGTATGTAGCTCATAATCAATCCGTGGAAGAAACCGAAGCCGATCCCCAGAAAAATAGCATAGGGAAATACAAGAGCCCCCATCGCATGCATAATCGCAAAATAGATGCTCCCAAAAAAGACACCTGAAAAACTATGAATGGCGCGCCCGAGTGCACCCGAACCTTCTGCTTTTCCCGTGAAATAGCTGCCTAAGGCACGGGCCATGTCCACTCGCTTACTAAAAGCCTGACTGACCGCCCCCATGAAAAAAGTCATCGCGAATGCCCCGATTAAACCGCAAATCGCACCAAGAAATAGAGCAGTGAGCATGTTCATAAGTTAAGCTAAAAATACCTACAGCCTGGCTAATGTCAAATCGTGGCGTGCTCGCTCACAAGCGGACAGACCACAATTTAGCTAAAACAACTCCTTCTGTGGCTTCACTTTCACTGGTGGAGTCTCATCTAGCTCATCCTCATCGTGCAGATGCCTAGGCGCGCGGCTGAGATTTTCGCTAAGGCTCGCTTCACATTCTGCCACGATCCCATCGCAAATCGAGCGTATGTGCATGCGCAGCCATTTGGAAGTGGTGCTCTTCTCCGTGTAGTCAGCCGGGCCATAGGCATGGATACGCCCCGCATGAAGCAGGGCATCGTTTTGCGCAAATTCAGCTTCACTCTCGGGATTGAAGACTGCGTAAGTCTTACCGCCATTACTTTTAACAACTGAAAATACAGGCACATCACTCGGTCCATCCGCCATGTAGATCATGCGGTCGATCGGTATGCGGCGATCCACCCGGGCCATCGAGGCGTTCACATCAATTGTCGGATTTTTGTTACTGCCCTTATTAATCTCAAAAATGTAGCGCGTCTTAATGGTATTGTCGACGATCGTGCCAATCTGGCTGATCTCAAACTCCATTTGCATGGGCAATTCGTCTTGGTTGGAATAGCCTGGCGGCAGTGGTGCCTCAATAAATTCGCAGCCGAAGATCCCGTCAACGTAAGGTGCAATCATGCTGCCCTTGATCATTTCTGCCAATCCTGTGCTAATGATATAGTGCTCTAGTTTGATGTTATGCTTTTTGTATTCTGGACGCGACTCCGTAACGGCCTGCAAGCGTGTAAAAAGATCAGGCAAGCCGTCGTAAAAACGCAGTTCTTTACCCAGTTCGCGAAGGCGCTGATTGGTCAAACCCTTGAGGCAACCGTTTTTTACGAAGCTAATCAAATGGTTCAGATAGATCGTATCGTAAGAGACGCGCGTGCCACGTTTGGCATAAATATCGGGCAGGGCGTTGACCTCTTTCCAGAATTGCTCCTCATCAATCCCAAAAGCTTTAAAGATAGGCGCCTGCATGTAGCCAGGAATGAGCGTCTTGTCAAAATCCCAGATACAGGCGACTATGTTTTGGCGATGAAGGTTCTTTTTCGTCATTGCAGGTAGAACTCGACTCTTGTGAGCTATAGCTTTCACTGCAACGCATAATTCAAACGCTGTTTCTTAACGATGCACACAATTCCCGACATAGCCCCTTTCCGCGATAAACTCAGCGATCTGAACGAGCAGATGGCTGATCCTGACTTCTACTCCGACCAGCGCCGCGCTACCGAGGTCTCCCGCGAACAAATGCGCCTCAGCACGCTCGTCGAAAAGTTCGAAGCCTACCACAGCACCGTCGAGCAACTCAAGGAAAACCAAGCTATGGCCGCAGATAATTCCGTCGAGGCCGAGTTGCGTGAAATGGCCGCTGAGGAAATCGAACCGCTTGCCAACGAGCGCGATCGCCTAGCAAACGACGTGCTACGTTTCATGATTCCCCCTGATGCCACCGACAGTCGTAACTCCGTTATGGAAATACGCGGTGGTGCTGGTGGCGACGAGGCCAATATCTTTGCTGGTGATCTCTTCCGCATGTATAGCCGTTACGCGGAAACGCGTGGCTGGCGGATCGAGATCATGAGCTCCAGCCCCGCCGATGTGGGTGGATTTAAAGAAATCATTTTTAACATGACAGGCGAAGAAGCCTACAAGTTTCTTAAATTCGAGAGCGGTGTCCACCGCGTCCAGCGCGTACCCGCGACCGAGACCCAAGGCCGCATTCATACCTCCACCGCTACCGTAGCTGTGCTTCCTGAAGCCGAGGAAGTGGACGTGCAGATCAACCCACAAGATCTAGATATCTCAACTATGCGTGCCAGTGGAGCAGGGGGACAGCACGTGAATACGACTGACTCCGCCGTCATGATGGTGCACAAGCCAACTGGCATCAGTGTTTACTGCGCCGACGAACGCTCACAGATCAAAAACCGCGCCAAAGCCCTCACAGTGATGCGCTCACGCCTACTTCAAGCCAAAGTCGATGAGGAACACGCCAAATACGCCGCCGAGCGCAAAGGGCAGATCGGCACTGGTGACCGCTCAGAGCGTATTCGCACTTATAACTACCCCCAAGGCCGCCTGACCGACCACCGTATCGGCCTCAGCCTTTCTCTCCCAAATGTAGTTGAAGGCGACTTGAACGACCTCATTGACGCCCTGCAAAATTACGACTATGAAGCCCGCATCCAGAATCTCCTAAAAAAGCAGACCCTCTGAGGCGATATCAAATGCTCACCATTCGGGAAATCAAAGAGCGCACGGAGATTTTCTTCCAAGAGAAGGGCGTCCCGAGCGCCAAGCTTGATACCGATATCTTAATCGCACACTCGCTTGGGATTAAACGCCTCGACATTTATCTTGATCTCGACCGCCCGCTAACTGAAGCGCAACTCACAGACCTACGCCCTCTAGTCAAACGACGGGCATCGCGCGAGCCACTCCAGTATATTATAGGCAACACGGAATTTTACGGCATTACGCTTAAAGTAGATCCGCGTGCCCTCATCCCGCGGCACGAGACTGAAGAGCTAATTGAATTGATTGTAGAGCGATTGGAGACGCCACCAGCACGAATCCTAGATTTGGGCACGGGTAATGGCGCCATCGCTTTAGCACTCGCCTCGAAATACTCGGACGCGAAAGTCACCGCAACTGACCAAAGCGAGGAAGCCATCACGCTCGCCAAAGAAAATGCGGACGCGCTCAATTTATCCAGTAGAGTCACCTTTATCAAAGGGAATTGGTTCGAGCCGCTAGATGAAGGCGCGCGCTTTGATCTTATTGTTTCCAACCCGCCTTATTTAACCGAAGCTGAAATGCAGACTGCTGAACCAGAGGTGATTGATCACGAACCACACGGTGCACTCGCCTCAGGGCAAGAGGGCCTGGATGACTTAAGTCTACTATTGAAAAGTGTCCCTAAACATTTGGCTGAAGGTGGTCTACTGGCATTAGAGACCGGAATCGGGCAAGCAGAGGTGATCAAAGAAATGGCATTAGAAGTCTCGCTTTATGGGCAAAGCGTCGAAGACCTAAGCAAGCGCCCGCGATTTTTCTTTGCCTCATAGCAGAAAGCAGGGTAACGACTTGTCACACTCGCTAAGAATTCGTTCTCGGCATTGGCAGTATCCGTAAATGAAGCTACTAGGAGCCCTCTACGTTTGGCAGATTAACTTCCGTCCATTCCAGAAATTGGGCAGCTGCAGCAACGGCTGTTCGCACGGGTTGTCCGCCCGCATCGCGTACAGCATCCTCTTCAAACTTCTCAAAAACCCGCACAATAACTTCAACTGGTGAATCCTTCAAATAATTCAGCGCCAATTGCGCATCGCGAGTCCGCCGCATTGAACAAAAGACCACCTTCGCCTCTAAGCAATGCGCTCGCTTCAATGTATGCACATCAGAGCCATCCCCATGCACACAGGGAATACTTTGCGCAATCAGTTGACGGATCACGCCCGCATCTTCATCCACCACTACCATGGAAATGCCGCGCTCTTTCAGGGCACTAACAGTGCGTGGCCCCGCCCGGCCATAGCCGAGCAATACGGCGTGGTTTCGCATCACCTCGCAAGCCGCCTCGCCACTTCGATAGCGAGGATGCAACTTAACGAGTCGCAATGCCACACTCT
>PKCJ01000027.1 GCA_002862945.1 Opitutia bacterium
GCTAATATTCCTAGGCTTATGAAGTTCATGCACAAGTTTGGTTTGATTACTGGGCGTGATCCAAAAGAAGTTTATCCACCTTTAACTGACGTGATCCATAAAGTACTTAACGATTTAGCTGTTGATGAATGGTCGATTATTATTGGTGGTGATTCACATACCCGCATGTCCAAGGGGGTTGCTTTTGGTGCAGATTCAGGAACAGTTGCACTCGCGCTGGCCACCGGTGAGGCGTCCATGCCGATTCCTGAATCGGTCAAAGTGACTTTCAAGGGCGACCTGAAGGATCACATGGACTTCCGCGATGTTGTGCACGCCACTCAGATTCAGATGCTCAAGCAGTTTGGCGAAAACGTTTTCCAGGGGCGCATCATTGAGGTGCATATTGGCACTCTTCCTGCCGACCAAGCTTTTACCTTTACTGACTGGACCGCTGAGATGAAGGCCAAGGCCGCTATCTGCATAACCGAGGACGAGACTTTGATTGAGTCGCTAGAGATCGCGAAGGGGCGCATCCAAATTATGATCGATAAGGGCATGGATAATGAGAGTCAGGTGCTCCAAGGCCTCATAGATCAGGCTAATCAGCGTATCGCAGACATTCGTTCAGGCACTAGGCCCGCACTCATGCCGGACGCTAATGCGAAGTATTCGGCCCAGTTCGTTGTCGACCTGAATAAGATCAATGAGCCAATGATCGCGGACCCAGATGTAAACAACGAGGATGTCTCAAAGCGCTACACGCATGACATCATCCGCGAGCTCTCTTATTATGAAGGCGAGAAGGTGGTTGATCTGGGTTTCGTCGGTTCTTGTATGGTTCACAAGGGCGATTTAAAAATCGTATCTCAGATGCTTAAGAATCTTGAAGCGCAAGAGGGGAAGGTTGAATTTCAAGCACCGCTCGTAGTGGCAGCGCCTACCTACAATATCATTGATGAACTCAAGGCCGAAGGTGATTGGGACTTGCTCCAGAAGTATTCTGATTTCGAATTCGACGACGACGCACCAAAAGGGGCAGCGCGCACCGAATACGAAAACATGATGTATTTGGAGCGCCCTGGCTGTAATCTTTGCATGGGTAATCAGGAGAAAGCAGCCAAAGGGGATACTGTGATGGCTACATCGACGCGCCTTTTTAAGGGCAGAGTGGTCGAAGATTCTGATCGTAAGAAAGGGGAGTCTTTGCTTGCTTCGACTCCCGTGGTGGTCCTTTCTGCAATCCTCGGCCGAGTGCCTACCATGGATGAATATAAGTCAGCAGTGATAGGGATCAACCTGACAAAATTTGCGCCCGCGCACAGAGATTTGATCAGTGTGTAGAAAGTTCAACTAGCCATTAACCTCATCCGCTCTTGGTCGATTAGATTATTGTAATAAAGTTGTAATAAAGGCACGACGCTCTAACTTGTATGGCGTGTCCTAGCTGCGTTTGGCAGTTTTCTCCGACAAAGTGACGGCAGCGATTATGAAAGCGCTACCTAGAATCAGCCGGAGGAGCGCACCAACTTCAAGCCCTGACCTTTCGCCAAAGATAAAGAGGGAGCAAGCCATCGCTAGGGGGACGACTGCATTATTAAACGCAGCCAATGTTCCCGCACGGCAGAGTGCTGCACCTTTATTCCAGAGGAAAAATCCTAAGCCAGAGGCAACGATACCGAGGTAGGTCAGCACTTGGAGCTGCACCGTGTCGAGCTGTGTGCGCTCCCAATTAGTGAAGAAGGCACACGCGATAGCCGCGACTCCGAAGCCACCCGCATAGAGTAAGGCAAAGATCTGGTGGTCTTTGACCTCTGTATACTTTCGCTTCCAGTCGCGGTAATAGACCTGTCCAAAACCAAAGGCGAGGCCAGCGATCTGCATCAGCCCAAAGGTGATCCATAGCGAATCCATTGAGACGGCTCTAGCCTTAATGGTAGCGGCACCCGCGATGGCTAGTAGTGACGCGTAGAGGTATTCCGGGTGCAACTCTCGTTTGCGTAGGTCGTTTATCAGCACTACATAGAGAGGTGTGAGTATAGAAAAAAGGGCGACTAGGTGTGATTGTCCCGGAGCGACTTGTAAAGCCATCATATAACAGATATACATGATGCCGAATTGTATCGCGCCACAGCCGATTAATTTGAAATGACTGTCGTTCGGAATTTTCGACCACCGCAGAAAGGGTATAAAGACTAAGCCCGCGATGCCGAGTCGCATAGTCGCTGCAAAAAATGGGTCGACCCCACTAAGTGCCTGACCAATTAGGCCAAAAGAAAGTGCCCATATAATTGAGACAATAGCGAGGTAATGCATGGCTTGAGTCTACACAAAAGCCTCGTACTTCTGCGAACTCTTTTGAGTCGCAGAGCCGAGGCTTTTGAAATGACTAATAATCGCTAATAGCCTACAAAATACCAAATTAGTTGTTTTGTGCTTGATCCTCGGGGCTTACCAAAATGATCCCTGCATCTTCTGGAGTGATTTCAGGAGCGGGGATGGAAATGGCGACTACACTGGTCTGAATAACGGGCTCCTCAGCTTCGACAAATACTTCCGCAACGTCCACTTGCACTGCGATATTCGCTTCGGCAGCAGCCGCTTCCGCACCTGCGGTAAATTGCTCAACTACGGCGACCATTGTCGGGGCGGATACGCCAGCTTCGGCGGCTGCGAGGAAAGTTGCTTTAGCGGCGATTTGGACCAGATCATTAGTATCTTCAGCGCTTGCGCCACTTTCGACGGCTTTCTGGACAACGGCTGCTGCAACGGCTTCAATTACTCCAGAGACAGCCGCTTCAATAGCTTCAATGTCCTCAGGTGCAATCTCAGCCACAGCGGCAGCAATAAGCTTTTCAATTGCTTCCGCGAGGGCCTCCTCGTCGCCGCTGGCGATGGCGGCCTCCGCTTCAGGTGAAAGTGTGATGTCCGAATCGCTGGGCGCCTGTTCCTGCTGTCCCTGCAGGGGACTGAAGGCGATAAGAATTAAAAAGATTGAGATGGATGTTAGGAATTTCATAGTATTTAAATGATATTTTCTTTTTACAGTTAAAAATAACTTCTGGAAAAGCTATTTTATCACATTTTGTATTCAAGCTTTTTATTTACTCACGTCCCGACGGCATACATTTTTACGTTTTCGTGACACTTCTTTAGGCTTTTCAGGGGAAACGCATTTCGTTTAGCATGAAATTATGACGAAATTTCGCCCCTGCATCGATCTGCATAATGGCCGCGTGAAACAGATTGTGGGAGGCAGTTTAAGCAATGACGGGCAGGGTCTTAGAACCAATTACGAGACCGATCGACCCGCAAATTATTACGCGGAGATCTATCAAAAAGACAATTTACAGGGCGGGCATGTGATCAAGCTTGGTGCGGGCAACGACGCTGCAGCTCGCCAAGCATTGACCGCTTATCCAGGCGGATTACAAGTGGGAGGTGGTATCAATCCTGAAAATGCCGCCGAGTGGTTGCTTGCAGGAGCGAGTCACGTTATCGTAACCTCGTTTTTGTTTGATTCAGTCGGGGGGTTTTTACCAGAGAGATTGGATCAACTCGTAGCAGAGGTTGGTAAAGAGCGCCTCGTAATTGACCTGAGCTGCCGTGTGGGGGCAAATGGGTGGGTAGTTGCGATGAATCGCTGGCAGAATCCGACTGATCTTTTTGTGGACGCTGCTACCATTGCGGAGCTGTCTAGCTATTGCTCTGAGTTTTTGGTGCACGCGGCCGATGTGGAAGGCAAATGTGAAGGAGTCGACGAGCGGCTCGTGGAATTTCTTGGGGTTCATTGTCCGATCCCAGTCACTTATGCGGGCGGTGTTCGGTCTTTCGAAGATCTCGCCACAGTGGATCGACTCAGTGAGGGTAGAGTTGACCTCACCATTGGGAGTGCGCTCGATCTATTTGGTGGAATGCAGATTCAATATTCCGATTGTGTGGCGTGGAACCAGCAGGGTTAATTTTCTACGACCATCTGATGGTCGTCGTCGCTTAAGAATCTCATAGGGCGGGCTTGCGAAACATATTCGACAAAACCGATCGCAGCATTACAATGTGGATATTATGAAAATACAGCGAGCAGCGATGTCGATGATCATCGTCTTTCTAACCTTCTATCTGCTATACCTCGGGCAGACCTTGCTCTTGCCCCTGGTGATTGCAGGGGCGATTGCGTATTTGATTAGCATTCTGGCGCATGCGATTGCAAAACTGGCGTACAAAGGTTTTTCCGTGCCCAAGTCCCTTGCGATGTTCTTCGCAATCGCGATTATACTGTTGTCGCTATCTTATCTAATTCAGCTCATCACGGTCAATATCCAGAGTGTGATCAAGGTCGCCCCCGAATATCAGCAAAACCTAGAAACACTCTTTTTCAAGGCCTACAGCTTTTTCCGCGAAGGAGAAGTCCCCAATATACGCGAGTTCCTCAAACAACTTGATTTTGGCGCCTACTTGCAGAGCTTCGGCGCGACGGTCCGCGCGCTTGTTAGCAGTATGGGTATTATCACCGTTTACTTGATCTTTCTCCTTTTAGAGCAGCGCACCTTTGGCGACAAGATCAAGGCCATCATCCGCGACCCGAAACGCCAAGAAGACACTTTTGAGCTCATTGATAAGATGCGCTCTGATATTCGCTCCTACGTTGGGATCAAAGTGTTAACGAGTGCAGCGACTGGATTGATCAGTTACGTGGTGCTTAAACTCGTTGGTGTCGATTTCGCGAGCTTTTGGGCGGTTTTGATCTTTTTGCTCAACTTCATTCCCACCATTGGTTCAATTATCGCTACTTTGTTCCCCTCGCTGCTGACGCTTGTGCAGTTTCCTACCTTAGGTCCCTTCATCGTGACAATCTCCGTACTCACCGCTGTGCAGTTTTGCATCGGTAGCCTAATCGAGCCCAGGCTGATGGGTAATCGACTCAACCTCAGCCCGATCGTTATTTTGCTTTCCCTCGGGTTATGGGGCTCCGTATGGGGCATTCCCGGCATGTTTCTCTGTGTGCCGATTACCGTGATCATAATGATCATCTGTTCCTATTTTCCCGCGACTCGACCCCTTGCCATACTGCTATCGGGGAATGGGAAGGTTGTTAGCGGCCTGAAAAAAGATCTTACTTCTACTTAGAAGAATGGACTCCTGTTGACAGGTTGGGGCGCACTATTTTCTCTCAATTTTTAGTAACTAAACCAGTTTTATTGAATCAACTATGAAGCTTCTAGCCGCCAATCGTAGCGAAATCGCTGTTCGCATCTTTCGATCCGCCACCGAACTCGGTTACCGTACTGTCGGGATTTATGCTAATGAAGACCGCTTCGGTGTTCACCGTTTTAAGGCTGATGAAGCCTATCTCGTCGGTAAAGGGCGCGGGCCTGTCGCCGCTTACCTCGATATTCCAAGCATCATAGATCTTGCCAAGGCTAAGGGCGTCGACCTCATTCACCCAGGCTACGGCTTCCTCTCAGAAAACGCTGATTTCGCCCGTGCCTGTGAAGAAAATGGTCTTAGCTTCGTCGGCCCCAGCGCGGATCTCCTCGGCCGCATGGGCGATAAAATCGAAGCTCGCAAAATTGCCGAAAAGGCCAAGGTCCCCACGCTTCCCGGCACCCAAGATCCTATCAGCGACCGCAGAGAAGCGGTCAGGGTGGCCAAGAAAATCGGGTTTCCGCTCATTATTAAGGCTGCCTTTGGTGGAGGTGGTCGCGGCATGCGCGTGGTCAAAGATCCAAAAGACTTAATTTCACTCCTCGACGAAGCCCAAGGCGAAGCCGGTCGCGCTTTCGGCAACGACGCCGTCTTCCTCGAGCGCTACATAGGTCGGGCCAAACACATCGAAGTGCAAATTATCGGTGATAAGCAGGGTAACGTCGTGCACCTTCATGAGCGCGACTGTTCCGTTCAGCGCCGCCATCAAAAAGTCATCGAAATCGCCCCCTCTGTTGGCCTGCCTGACGAAGTGCGGCGTGACCTCTGCGAGGCTGCTGTTAAAATCGCTAAGTCGATCGGCTATTATAATGCTGGCACCGTCGAGTTCCTCCTAGATCTTGACACCCTCGAATGGTTTTTCATCGAGATGAACCCCCGCATTCAGGTCGAGCACACCGTGACCGAAGTGATTACTGGGATTGATATCGTCCGCACTCAGTGCCTCATCGCGCTCGGCCACAGCCTTTTTAGTGATGAGATTGGCATTCCCCCGCAGGAAGAGGTTCCTCGAAACGGTTACGCGATACAAGCTCGCATCACGACAGAGGATCCCGAGAAGAACTTTGCGCCTGATTATGGTAAGATAGTTAACTACCGAAGTGCCGCCGGCTTCGGGATTCGACTAGATGGTGCGATGGGTGATACCGGTTCCGTGATTACTCCGTTTTATGACTCGCTCCTCGTCAAGTTGACTGCTTCCGCACGAAGCTTCGATCTCGCCATCCAGCGGATGGATCGCGCTCTGCGCGAGTTCCGTATCCGAGGGGTCAAAACCAATATCCCTTTTATCGAAAACGTCATCCACCACTATACCTTTTCGTCGGGTCAAGCTATTACCACGCTGATCGATACCACCCCCGCGCTGTTTAATTTCAAGCGGCGGCGCGACCGCGCCACGAAATTACTCAAACTCCTCGGTGAGACCATCGTCAATGGCAACGAGCAAGTCAAAGGGCGGCCTGTGCCTGTGATGGACTTACCCGTGATCTTCCCTGATTACGATCCCAAGGCCAAAAAGCCTGCAGGTACTAAGGACTACTTGAGCAAGCACGGCCCCGAAAAATTTGCTGAATGGATGCGTCAGCAAAAACGCCTCCTTATCACTGACACTACAATGCGTGATGCGCACCAGTCCTTGCTGGCTGCTCGTATGCGTAGCGTCGACCAACTCGAAGTAGCCGACGCCATTGCCCAACACGGCGATAAACTTTTCAGCCTAGAGTGCTGGGGTGGTGCCACTTTCGACACCTCTATGCGTTTTCTCCATGAGAATCCATTCAAGCGTCTTCGTCGCCTGCGTGAACGCATCCCCAATATATGCTTTCAGATGCTTCTTCGCGGCGCCAACGGCGTGGGCTACTCCAACTATCCTGACAATGTGATTCGCGGCTTCATTAAGCACTCCGCCCAGAGTGGGATGGATATTTTCCGCGTCTTCGACTCACTGAACTATTTGCCAAATCTCAAGGTCGCCATGGATTCGATTCGAAAGCATACGAACTCTGTCTGCGAAGCCACTATTTGTTACACGGGCGACATTCTTAGCTCCAATCGCGATAAATATACGCTCAAATATTACGTCGAGATGGCGAAGGAGCTGGAAATAATGGGAGCACACATTCTTGCCCTCAAGGACATGTCAGGACTCTGCCACCCGAACGCCGCATATAAGTTGATCAAAGCTCTTCGTAAGGAGATTGCTATCCCAGTTCACTTTCATACGCACGACTCCAGTGGCATTGCGGGTGCTTCAATTATTAAAGCCGCCGAAGCAGGCGTCGACGCGGTGGATCTATCCATCTCATCGCTCTCTGGACTCACTGCACAGCCTAACCTAAATTCAATTATTCACGCTATGCGCGGCGACAAGCGCGATACCAAGCTCAGCCAAAAATTCTTCGATGACCTGTCTATTTATTGGGAGGCAATCCGCCAATACTACGAGCCCTTTGACACCAGCCCTAAGTTCGGTTCGGCCGAGGTTTATCGCCACGAAATGCCTGGTGGCCAATACACCAACCTTCGAGAGCAAGCCCGTGCTCTTGGCCTCGGTGCCCGCTGGCCAGAAGTCGTCCGCTATTATCGCGAGGTCAACGACTTGCTCGGTGACATTGTCAAAGTTACCCCGTCCTCCAAGGTGGTAGGCGACCTTGCCATCTTTTTGCTGACCAAGGGCGTCGAACCTAAAGATATGGTCAACCTTGAACCTGGAACCGCCTTCCCCGAGTCTGTCGTCGACATGCTCTCAGGTGGCCTAGGTCAACCCAAAGGCGGCTGGCCAAAAGACGTGCAAAAAGTCGTCCTCGGCGATCGAAAGCCCTACAAAGGACGGCCCGGAGCACGCGCTGAAAAGGTCGACCTCGAAGCCACGCGTGAAGAAGTCAAGGCCATCACTAAGCGAGTCGAATGTAGCGATGACGATTTATATGCATACCTCATGTATCCGCAGGTTTTTAAAGAACTCGTAAAATACGTCAACGAGTATGGGCACGCCCGCGTTTTGCCGACTCCTGCATTTTTCTACGGTCTTAGGCCGGGCGAAGAAATCTCCGTCGAGATTCAAGAGGGTAAAATCTTGATCATTAAATTGATTTACGTGAGCGAGCCCGATAAGGAAGGCCTGCGCACACTCACCTTCGAACTCAACGGTCGCGCCCGCGAGTGCGTAATCGCCGACAAATCGATCAAGAGTGAGGTCAAGCGCCGGACAAAAGCTGACTCCGCCGACAAGATGCAAATCGGTGCCCCCATCCCCGCAATGGTCAGCGCTGTTACCGCGACCGTCGGGCACAAGGTAAAGAAGGGCGAAAAACTCATCATACTCGAAGCCATGAAGATGCAGACCACCGTCTACGCTTTAACCGACGGTATCATCGATCAAGTCGAAGTCCAAGCAGGCGACCAAGTCGAAAGCAAAGATTTGCTAGTCAAGCTCCGTTAGTCTTTGTTCGGAGCCTTTCTTAGGTCTTAGCTTATTTTTTATGAATCTATCATGACGGATCTACAACGAATCAGAAGCAGTCTCTTTTGCTTAATTCTTAGAATTTTGGCGCTCGTTTTGATCTTGGCTTCGACCGTATTTTGGATATACACTGGCAAACATGTTGGCTTTTCGAAGGATCGAGTCGAGATCCCGCAAGTTGACCCAATCACCCAAATCGAATATGTCGACTACGAGGAACGCTTCGTTCTGGGAGTCGAATATCTCGCGCTGGCCTACGGACTAGGCGTCACCAGCTTCGGCCTTAGTTTCGTTCTCAGGCAAAAGGCGAAGTAACTTTTTCACCCTCCCACCAAAAGCTAATATAATACTATGCAAACTGTAAAAACTCTTTTTCTCGCAAGCGCAAGCCTCTGCATTTGTTCGCTCTCACTTCAAGCCGAGGTCAAAACCTACGACTTCGAAGACCCTAAGGGGGTCAATAATGTCTCCTTTCTCCTTGATGCGCCTCTCGAATCCATCAGCGGTAATGCAAAGGGCGTTAGCGGCATCGTGACTTTTGACTCTACAAATCCTAAAGCTGTCTCCGGCACAATTACGATCGAGGCTGCCTCCCTCACCGCAACTAACAATAAGCTGCAAGAGCACATGCTCGGCAAAGGATGGCTTGATGCGGCGAGCTACCCAGAGATTAGTTTCGTGGCGAAGTCGGTCTCGAAGGTTGAGGAGCTCAAAGATGGTTTCAAGGCACAGCTTACAGGCGACTTTACCCTCAAGGGCGTGGCTAAAGAACTGACCGTCCCTGTCACATTTACGTATTTGCCCCGCATGCTAGGTAAACGCTCAAATGGAGCAATGGAGGGTGACCTCCTCGTGCTGCGTTCGACCTTCACCATCAATCGTAGCGATTACGGCATCAAGCCTGGGCAAAATTTAGACAAGGTAGCCGAAGAGGTCGAGCTACGCCTCGCTATCGCAGGTGCGGCACCAGACGCTTAAACGTAACCGTCGGTGTTCCCTGAAAATAAAGTTGCTTCTTCCAAGTCTAGAGGTCTCGCTTCGTCCCGAACGGGTCTGATTCTAAGGGATGAGAGCATTATATCGTGAGGCCTGAGCTTACTGAGAGTTAGCTTATTCGAAAACTAGATAGGGCTGCATTTTCTCCAAGGTGCGCTGACCGATCCCAGAGATACTAAGCAGGTCATTTGGTGTATCGAATGCCTGACCCGGGCGGGCATCGATTATCTTTTGTGCCGTCGATGGCCCGATACCGGGAATCATTTCAAGTTGCTCTTTGTTAGCCGTATTGGGGTTGATTGATCCATCAGCAGGAGGGCGCTTAATTAGTTGGACTGCAGAGTAGAGTTCAATCTTCTCGAGCCGCTCGACTAAGCGTTCATCAGGTAGGGCCTCCCAATCTGTGAAGGCCCAGATGCCTCGCCTCGAACCAGCTGCGCGAAGTTCCATGTCTTTGAAGCGTTCGCGGGCCTCATCTTGATGGAGACCTGTAGGCGATTGCCTGTAGACACCATAAGCTCTGGCAAGGCCGTTGCGTACGAGTTCACCCGCAAGGCTTTTGCCTTCGCTGGTTTCAATAAAGGAGTAAATACGCTTGTTATTCGCCCCGCCACGCGCGTTGGCATGCGAGGTGTAGATAGTGAAGGGTTTGCCAGCGAGTGCATTCTGGGTAAATAATGTAGCTTGTTCTCCCAATTCGATGGCCTTTTGAATTGATTCCTCGGGCTTTGCGCCGTAGGCAGAGATGCCAAAATAGCGCCTTTGCGCGCGTAGTCGCCTAGCATCGGTGGTGTTATTAATATGCGTTTCGATTGTATCGACCTCGTAGAGTCGTGCCGTGATGGTTTGCCCATTTTTTAGACGAACGCAAAAGCTGTCGCCATCATTCCATTTACTTTCGATATATTCGCAATCAGGATATTGATAGAGACCAGTTGATGGGTCAGCAATAATATCAGATGTTTGCGCTGCTAGAACCGAAGTTATCATAGCCAAGCAGCCATAGCAAAGTAACCTGAAGCAAGTGGAGTAGAAGCAGTGTATCATGATAGATAGAGATCTTGATAAAAATGAGACTAGATTTATAATTCTACCCTTGTTGAATTTCCCACATTAATTGCTACGATCTACAATATGCCAACATTAGTTTCACTAAAGATTTTTTAGATCAATGATGTCGCGTGCGTCTTCATGTGAGGCACCAGTTATTATAGTGGGTGCTGGCATGGCGGGTTTATCCTGCGCCGTGCATCTGCAAGCAGCTGGTTTAAACCTACGTTTGATCGATAGTAGCGACGGCGTCGGCGGCCGCGTGCGCACGGATGTGGTCGATGGCTTTCTTCTGGATCGTGGCTTTCAAGTCTATCTGGATGCTTATCCTGAGACCGGTGCCTTGTTGGACTTGAAGGCGCTTGATTTACGAGCATTCGAGCCAGGTGCCCTAGTTTTTGATGGTAAGCGACTGGAACGCTTGATGGATGTGTTTCGCCGTCCAACTAGCGCTTGGGCGAGTTTGACCGCCCCCATTGGCGGGTTTATTGATAAATTACGCGTCGGGTTGATGCGGACGCAGATACTGGGCAGTACGCTTGAACAAATCGCGAACCGTGAAGATCGCACGACTGAGTCCTATCTTCGAGGACGCGGATTTTCTGAAGCGATGATCGATACCTTCTTTCGTTCCTTCTACGGCGGCATTTTTCTGGAGAGTGAACTGCGGACTTCCAGTCGTATGTTTGAGTTTACTTTCAAGATGTTTGGCCAGGGTAGCGCCACGCTGCCTGCAAAAGGCATGGGTGAGATTCCCAAGCAACTTGCGGCGAGGCTGCCACTTGATTCGATTACATTGAATCAAAAGGTGGTCAGTCTAGATTCTCATTCTGTGACCCTTTCAAGCGGGGAGCAAATACACGGGCGAGCCGTTGTGCTGGCGACCAATGCCGCTGCTGTGGGTTCGCTTCTTCCTGAGCTTAAAGAAAGTATGCCAGATTGGCGTTCGGTCACAAATCTCTATTTCTGCGCGTCATCCTCACCCATCAAAGAGTCGATCATTTGTCTCAATGGAAGCGGGGAGGGAGTCGTTAATAACGTTTGCGCTTTGACCGACGCCTCACCAGATTATTCGCCTGATGAGCGAGCGCTTATTTCTGTATCCGTTTTAGGGCTACACCCAGAGGAAAGCCTCCCTGGAAAAGTGCAGCAGGAGTTAATGGCTTGGTTCGGTGAGTGCGTGGGAGAATGGAGCCATCTCCGTACGGATTTAATTCCTAAGGCATTACCAGAGCAAGCGCCCAGCGCGCAAAAAGACAAAGTAGGGTTTATCCAGCAAAATGGGATCTACGTGTGCGGCGATCACGCCACCAGCGCATCAATCGAAGGCGCGGTGATTTCAGGCAAGCACGTGGCCGAGGCGATTCTCAAGAGGCGCTTGTCCGTGCTGTGACCATTGGGACCACGTGATTGATCTATGAAAGTTTGATGGATGGTTGACCTGATCTCGAATGGTTTATAGTATAATTTTAGTTAAAACAATATAG
>PKCJ01000003.1 GCA_002862945.1 Opitutia bacterium
TCGCGGGAGAAGGGTTCCACGTCGATCAGGTCTTTTCGGTTCCAGGATAGGCTTTTGCTCATGAGTTGTATAATAAGGCTCCGAGGTCGGAAATCTGAGCTGTCTTGAGGAAAGGGCAACGAGAAATCTGGATAAATATTTGAGCGGAGATCTTTAATTTTGACGCCCGCAGCTGTTAGTTACTTTACTTCGATCGTATTTAAGCGCGAAGCCTCTACCTTAATCGTAGCCCCAAATTCGCGCAGGCGAGAATATCGAACGCTTTTTGACTGTGGTCGAGTAGTTTACTGAGGTCGCGTAAGGTCAGCAGGCTGAAAGTGATAGCGGACTCGTCGACGTGGATGTTCAGATCTAGTTTTGGCAGCTTGAGCTCGAAGGCGCTACCGTCTGGCTCATAGGTCATCGCTTTGGCCAGTTCGGGAATGTCCTCCAGCGTGTCGATCTTGTCCTCGACCTGTATCGGACTAGCGAATTCGACGATCAGATGGTCGCAGTGGTGAGTGAAGCAATTGTGGAAGCGGGGATCAGTCGCGATCTTTTCCGTATGAAGAGCCACGATCTCGGTAGTCAATAAATAGTTTTTCGGGTCCTGGGGGCATTGATCGACTCGTATTTGGAGGTCGAAATCGGGTGTTTTGATCCACGCAAAGCCGTCCTCGCAAGTATATTCAAAATTTCGCCGTTTGTAGCCAAAGAGGCTTTGAATTTGGGTAATGAGACTGTCGGCAGTCTCTTTTACCTCAGATTGCCCTACCTTGCGAACGAAGCTTTGCGCTGCGTCGGTATGTCCGTCTGGCAAGTGGTGATGCTTCTTGTATCCGCCTAGCTTGCGTACACGCCCAGGAGTTGTACCGACGATACGGTTCTGGTTTCTAGGTGAATTGACTGGGGAGTTCGCTTCGATAGCAGCTAAGTTGAACTGGGTAAAGAGCGAGTTCAATATTGGATATCGGCAACGAGAAGTTCAAATTAGTACTTTACAAGTTGCCCAGAAACCTGTGCTTTCCTCCACTTTCCTGAATTTCTCATGCAGAAAACACGCAAATCCATCGCAAAACGCTTCAAGAAGACAGGCACCGGTAAACTTCTGCGTCGTACGCCAGGACACCGTCACTTCCTTCGCAATAAAAGTGTCAAGCAACGACGCCGAGCAGGTAGCAGCAAATTGGTCGCTCCCGGCCAACGTGCGAACCTCATCCGCGGCCTGCCTTTCGCTTAAACAATCAAGAAGACTGTTTTAATAATACTAACTCACGCTAGCTGGGTAACATGAAAATGGGCGACCCAACAGCGACCCTAAACGAGAGATAACACAACATGCCTAGAGCCTCAAATGGTCCCGCGACGCTTGCTCGTCGTAAAAAAGTTCTGAAAAAAGCTAAAGGCTATTTTGGAAATAAATCACGTCTTTTTCGCTACGCTAATGACGCCGTCGATCGCGCCGAAGTTTACGCTTACCGTGACCGTCGCAAAAAGAAGACCGAGTTTCGTCAACTCTGGATCGTCCGTATCAACGCGATTTGTCGTAACAATGGCATCAACTATAGCCGTTTTATCAACGGGCTGAAGAAAGCAAACATCGACATGGATCGTAAACAACTCGCAGAGTTAGCGATCCACGACGAAGCTGCCTTCCTTGTGCTCATCAAGAAGGCTAAAGAAGCTCAGACTGCTTAATTAGCCAGTTCGAGCAACTGATCACCTCTACAAAGGTCGATTCCCTAAAGGGAGTCGGCCTTTTGTATGTATTCCACCAAGCTAGGGGCTTCGTAAGTGATACCCCTGCAATCTTGACTTTAAAGTTACAATAACTTTGATCATTCAAAGTATGAATTTTTATATATCAATTCTTTGCTCAATATATGTATTCTTGATAAGTCACTTCCTCTTTGGCTGCGCACGGGAGCGGGATGCTCGCTCCGATACAGATGAATCTGCTGAGCCTTACAAAATTGTCTGCACGGTTGGCATGATCACCGACATTGTGGGCAATCTGGCTGGAGACTACGCCGAGGTGGAAGGTATCATAGGCGAGGGCATTGACCCACACCTTTACAAGCCGACTCGTGGCGATGTGATCAAGTTGAATCAGGCCGATGTGGTTTTTTATAACGGTCTACTACTTGAAGGTAGAATGACCGATGTACTCATAAGCGTCGCTTCAAAGGGTAAGCTGGTCAAGGCCGTGACCGAAGCCATTCTTGAGGAGACAGACTACCTTTTGGAAAAAGATGACGGCTCCGCATACACCGACCCGCATGTGTGGATGGATGTCTCAGGCTGGCTCCGCGCGATAGCTGTGGTCGCGGAAACTTTAGCTGCCTACGATCCTGAAAATGCCGAGTCCTATCGTAGTAAGGCTACCGTTTACGCCGATCAACTCGAAGCACTCGACGCCTACGCTAAAGTGGCGATCTCAACAATTCCGAAGTCGCAGCGTGTTCTGGTCACGGCGCACGATGCCTTTCAATACCTCGGCCGCGCATACAGTATTGAGGTAAGGGGTATCCAAGGTATGAGCACCGAGTCTGAAGCGGGCGTGCGCGATCTTGAAGATTTAGTCGACTTCATCGTTGAGCGCCAGATCCCTGCTGTCTTTGTCGAAAGCTCGGTGGCGGATAAAAACGTACGTGCCTTAGTCGAGGGTGCCCGTGCCCGCGGGCATGACGTCATTATTGGCGGATCTCTTTTCTCCGATGCGATGGGGCAAGCCGGCACCTACGAAGGCACTTACATCGGAATGATTGATAGCAACGTTACCACCATCACCAATGCTCTTGGCGGCCAAGCTGCCGGCTTTCGCGAAGTAGTGACTGGCAATTAGCCGATCGATAATGAGCTCAGAATCCGATCTATTAATACAAGTTGAACAGACTGGGAGCTCCTCCAAGTCGCTGCCGCTTACGATCCGGGATCTTACGGTGGCCTACCACCGTAAGCCAGTGATTTGGGATATCGATCTTTCGATTCCTGAAGGTAAACTAGTAAGTGTAGTGGGTCCTAATGGCGCGGGAAAGAGCACTTTAATCAAAGCCTGTCTCGACCTGATTCCCCGCGCCTCTGGCGAGGTTAGTATTTACGGTCAGTCTTATAAAAAAAGGCGTAAACGGGTTGGCTACGTGCCGCAGCGTGAGAGTGTGGATTGGGACTTTCCGGTGAGTGCGCTCGATGTAGTGGCGATGGGTACCTATGGAAAACTTGGTTGGTTCCGTCGGGTGAGCAAGCGCTCTAAGGCGCTTTCTATGGAGGCGCTTGAACGTGTCGGGCTCGCGGACTACGCGCATCGACAGATCAGCCAACTCTCGGGAGGGCAGCAGCAACGAACCTTCCTCGCTCGCGCGCTCGTGCAGGATGCGGATATCTATTTCATGGACGAACCTTTTGCCGCAGTAGATGCCGCGACGGAGCGTGCCATTGTCGAACTGCTCAAAGAATTGCAAAAGCGCGGTAAGACTGTCCTCGTCGTGCACCATGACCTAGCTACCGTACCGCAGTATTTTGATTGGACAGTCTTGCTCAACATGCGCGTTGTCGCGGCGGGGCCAACCGACGAGGTCTTTACCCGAGAGAATCTCCGCCGAACCTATGGCGGTAAGCTAACGCTATTCACTCAAGCAGCCAACGAGGTCGTGCAGTCGCGATGAACGTGCTTCGTCGTATCTGTTTTATGCAAGATCACCATGCCTGAGTTAGCAGACATCTGTAACGTTTTCTTGCTCCGCGATTACAACACGCGCCTAGTTGTGATTTGTACAGTGTTGCTGGGTTGTGCCTGCGGACTCATGGGTGGCTTTCTTCTTTTACGTAAGCGCTCCTTAATGGGGGACACGCTCTCGCACGCGACACTGCCAGGTGTTGGTTTATCCTTCATCCTCGCGGTTGCACTAGGTGGCGATGGAAAGTCGTTGCCCATATTACTGGTGGGTGCGGCCATCACGGGGGTAATTGGATGCGCGGCGGTGCTCTTTATCCGTGAGCAAACACGAATCAAAGACGACGCTGCGATGGGAATCGTACTCAGTGTTTTCTTCGGGGCAGGCATTGCTATTCTTGGTGCGATCCAGACGATGCCCGAGGGGAGCGCGGCTGGTTTGGAATCATTTATCTATGGCAAGACAGCATCGATGGTAATGAGCGATTTCCAAATCCTCGTGTTCGTCACAACTTGTGTGATTACCTGTTCATTGTTGCTTTTTAAAGAGCTCCGCCTGTTGTGTTTCGACGAAACTTTTGCGGCGGCTCTTGGCTGGCCAGTTAAGTTTCTAGACATTCTACTGCTCGCGCTCATCACTGCCGTGACGGTAGCTGGCTTGCAAGCGGTCGGCTTGATTTTAATTATCGCCTTTTTGATTACGCCTGCAGCGGCGGCGCGTTTCTGGACGCATCAGCTCGACCGCATGCTAGTGCTTTCTGCGCTGATTGGCGGTGCCAGTGGTTGGCTCGGTGCGAGTTTGAGTGCTTTCATCCCGCGTCTCCCCGCGGGTGCGGTCATCGTGCTTGTTGCGGCACTTTTTTTTGTGGTGAGTTTGCTCATTGGAACGGAGCGTGGTGTGATAGTTCGTTTCTTGCGGCAGTCGCAATTAAAAAAGCGTATGGGACGACAGCATTTGCTACGCGCGCTCTACGAAATCTTGGAGGGAGGTCGCGTGACCGAAGAATTGAATATTCGAACAGTTCCTTTTCGCCAGATTCGTGGTCGACGTACATGGAGTGACACGCAACTGCGGGACTATATACGTCACGCTTATAATGATGGGCTTGTCGAAGCGCCCAACAAAGTGGATTCTATTTTACTTACTAAAACCGGACTAGCCGAGGCGGCGCAAGTCACGCGTAATCATCGACTATGGGAAATGTATCTGATCGAGTATGCGGATGTTGCTCCGAGTCGCGTTGACCGGGATGCCGACATGGTTGAGCACGTGCTTGGTGAGAAAATGGTCACGCGCTTGGAGAATAAATTACGAGCCTATCGTAGTGCCGGTAGTCTCGTGCCACAGAGTCCGCACCCGATCCATCCAGGAGACTGATCTTGAATTAACAATTACAAATGGAGTGGCATGGCATAGATACATGGATCGTAATCATCGGTGCTTTAGCGGCGGGTGCTTGTGCCTTGCTAGGCAACTTCCTCGTGCTTCGCAAGATGAGTATGATGGGCGATGCCATTAGCCATGCAGTTCTCCCGGGCTTGGCGATTGCCTTTATGGTGACGGGTGCACGTGCCAGCCTGTCGATGTTTATTGGCGCGGCTATTGTGGGTGTTTTGACGGCCGTCTTTACTCAGTGGATCAGCCGTTTTGGCAAGGTTGATGAGGGCGCCTCTATGGGAATCGTCTTTACGACGCTCTTTGCGCTGGGGCTTTTGCTCATCGTGCTAGGAGCCGACCATGTCGACCTCGACCCGAGTTGCGTGCTTTATGGTGCGATCGAGTTGACCCCACTCGATGTTGTTTGGCGACCTACGCTCTTTGGTTGCTTTCTAGAAGTACCTAGGGCGGCCTTTGTTTTGGTAGGAGTCGTCTTGCTCAATACAGTCTTTATTGTAGCCTTTTTTAAAGAGCTTCGCATCTCATCCTTCGATGCAGAGTTAGCAACGGCGATGGGTATTTACTCAAAGCTAATGCATTATCTTTTAATGACACTCGTCGCCGTGACAACTGTGGCATGCTTTGAAGTCGTGGGCAGTATAATTGTGATTGCGATGCTCATCGTGCCTGCGGCGACAGCGCATCTACTCACGGATCGTCTCTGGTTGATGGTTGTGCTGAGTGTGCTGGTCGCAATAGGTTCGGCAGTGCTTGGACACTTGAGCGCCTTGATCGTGCCAGCTTGGTTCGGCTTTGCTGATACCTCTACCTCCGGGATGATGGCTGTAATTGCTGGGTTGATCTTTTCGATTGTGGCGCTCTTTGCGCCCAAATATGGTGTCTTACCAAGGCTTGTTCGAAAGACGGAAACTGTGAGGTAAACACCGCTTTCTCCACGGCGCATTTATTTGTAAAGACAACTCGATGTTTAACCTCCAAAAGCAAAAGCTGGAACTCCCTTTACCCCGAGGCCGTCGATGACGAATAATTTGCCTGCATCAGGCTCGTCGAGGTCGGCCTTGATACCGGTGGTGACGAAGAGTCGGTCTAAGTTTTCACCGCCAAAGGTGCATGCAGTCGTCTCGATGCAGGGCAGGTCGACGCGCTGCAGCTCTTTGTCTTCTTGAGGATCGAAGCGCACCACGCAAGCACCGTGACAGAAAGCGACCCAGAGCATGCCGTCCGCATCGATCGTCATACCATCAGGTGAACTTTTGTAGCCGTGTGCCGCTGTGTCGACTACGACTCGTGCGTTAGAAATAGCACCGCTTCCTAAGTCGTAGTCGTAAGCGCGTATATTTTGCGTAGGGGTGTCGATGTAGAACATCTTTGTGGCGTCAGTGCTCCAGCAAATGCCATTGGAGTTGGTTACCCCAGAGACTTTGAGCGAAAGCGAGCCATCGGTATCAAGGCAGTAGAGATTAGCGCTGCCTGTATCTTTGATCATGCTGATCGTGCCTGCCCAGTAGCGGCCTGCGGGGTCGCACTTGCCGTCGTTGAAACGGTTTTTACCGCGCATCGAGGCTTCAGGATCAGCGAGCGCTACCTTGCAACCTGTCTTTAAATTGAAACGCACATAGCCGGTTTCGCCTGCATAGATAACTTCGTCGTCATTGCCGCTTGGGACAACGGTGCCAATGCGCTCGCCGATTTCCCATATGGTTTCTTCGTTCGTGTCGGGCTTCAGGCGGAGAAGTTTATTTCCTGCGATGTCGACATAGAAGAGGAAATTACCCCACCAGATAGGACCCTCGCCCCATTGTGATATTTGTTTTCCGATCGTCTTGGTTGTAGGTGTCGTCACAGGTAAATAATGGATGTTCTGTTAAGTCTTCGCCACTCATTTTTTATGTAAATCTACTCTGCCGGCTCTAAAACAAAGCCATCTTTACTGTCATTAACTGTCCAGCCTTTCGCCAGAAGTTCGTCGCGGAATTCGTCGGCCTTGACCCAGTCTTTGGCTTGCTTTGCGTCCCAACGGGCTTGGGCTAAGGCGATTATTTCCTCTGGTGCGTCAATGTGTTTGGCTTCGATAGTAAAGAGTTTAAGCCCGAGTGCGTAGAGTAGGCTACCAAATGATCGGAGCATCGCCCGGGCACCGTCTGCTTCGAGCGAAGCGGCGGGGTTCGAACCAATCACACCGAAGATCGCGCCGAGGCAGGCAGCTGTGTTCAGGTTGGTGCGTAGCGCGTCCCATGCTTTGGCCAGACGCCCGAAGTCCTCTGGCGCGCTGGCAGTCACGTAGGTGGTATTAAATCGGTCGTTAGCTTCCCCGGTTTTAGCGAGTAGAGTTTCCGCAAAACGCTCAAAACGAGTCAGCGCACTTCGTGAAGCGTGTAGCCCGTCGAATGTAAAGTTGAGCTGTTGCCGATAGCTGCCTGCGATGAGTGTGTAGCGAACGACCATTGCGCTGAAGCCTTTTTCTCGCAGGTCGTCCAGAGTGTAGAGGTTTCCGAGGCTCTTCGACATCTTGGCTCCTTCCACCATAAGGTGAGCGCTGTGGAACCAGTGCTTACAGAAGTCGTGACCGTGGGCACATTCGGACTGGGCAATCTCGTTTTCGTGGTGGGGGAAACAGAGGTCGATGCCGCCGCCGTGCAAGTCGATCGTTTCGCCGTCGAAGGCGCTATCAATCATAGCAGAGCACTCTAGGTGCCATCCCGGGCGCCCTTCGCCCCAAGGGCTGCTCCAATAGTTGTCGCCGTCGCCATCCTTGCGTGATTTCCAGAGTGCAAAATCGCTCACTGACTCTCGATCATACTCGTCCGCGTCATTGACCTCGCCGGCGGAGTTTTTAGTCTGGGTCTTGAGTTCGCGCTGTTTGAGGCGCGAGAGGCGGCCGTAGTCTTGGAAAGATCCGACCCGGAAATAAACAGAGCCATCATCTGTCGCATAGGCATTGCCCTTCTCGATGAGCTTCTCGACCAGCGCGATCTGCTGGGGTATGTGCGCTACAGCGCTCGGTTCCATGCTCGGCGCGAGCATATTGAGCGCTTCGCAATCGGCATGAAATATCTCTGTCCAGTGTGCGGTGAACTCGATCAGGCTCTTGCCTTCTTCGAGTGAGCGCCGGATTGTCTTATCGTCTAGGTCGGTAATGTTACGCACGTGTTTGACCGCCACACCATCGACTTCTAGCACACGGCGAAGTGTGTCTTGGATGAGAAAAGTGCGGAAATTCCCGATGTGTGCTGGGCCATAGACAGTCGGACCACAGCAATAGAAGCGCAAAGTATTTGAACTCGTTGGAGCGAGTGGCTTAATGGACCGGCTTAGGGTATCGTAGAGTTCGACGGACATTTGTAGATTGCTAGTGGAGATTTACGTGTTGAAAGATGGGCTCTTTCAGGCGTAACTGCCAACAGAAATCTACTTTTTAACATGACTAATAAATTTAAACTTGATCTAAATCGACGTCCGCGTCGTATGCGGCGGACGGCTTCTATGCGCGCGCTTGCTTCTGAGACGGAGCTTTTACCGCAACATTTGATCCAGCCAGTCTTTGTAATAGAGGGGGAGGGCGCTCCCGAGGCGATTGACTCGATGCCAGGCATATCTAGGCTTACGATCAAAGATACGGTAGCAGAATGTCGTGAACTGCATGCGCTAGGTATTTCGGGTGTCGCACTTTTTCCTAAAATCGATGAGAGCCTTAAGTCGGATGATGGTCGAGAGGCTTTGAACCCAAACACACTTGTGCTACGTGCGATCCGTGCTGTGAAGGAAGCGGTACCTGAGCTTACGGTGATCACTGATCTGGCGCTCGACCCTTACACAAAGCATGGGCATGACGGACTTTGGGACGAGGCGGCGCAAGATCTTGCCAACGATGCTACGGTTGAGGTGCTGAGCGAAATGGCGATATTGGCTGCCCAGGCGGGCGTCGATATGGTGGCCCCTTCGGATATGATGGATGGTCGTGTTGGCGCGATTCGTGCCGCGCTGGATGATAACGATTTTGAAAAGACAGCTATCATGGCTTATTCCGCAAAATTTGCTTCAGCCCTATATGGCCCTTTCCGTGACGCTGTGGGCAGCGCTAGTAGTGCAGGCTCTCGTAATTTAAATAAGCGCACGTATCAATTGAATCCTGCTAATCGCCGCGAGGCCTTGGTTGAGATCACTCTGGATGAGGAAGAAGGTGCCGACGTGCTCATGGTTAAACCGGCTGGGCTCTATCTCGATATTATTCGCGAAGTGCGCGAAGAGACCGAGCTGCCACTCGCTGCTTATCAAGTGTCGGGTGAGTACGCACAGATTATGGCCGCGGCTGAGAAGGGTTGGCTCAATTTAGAGAGCTGCCGCGACGAATCGCTACTCGCGATTAGGCGGGCAGGCGCAGATATGATTTTGACGTATTTTGCGAAGGCATTTGTGCAAGGATAGCGCTGGAGTTTGACCCTAACCAAGAGTATGATGGGTCGACTTGGGCCTATGTGAGTACAAGCACCACTATTATTTACGGATTTAAAAAACCTACTAGTCTTTTGGCGGTCACAGTGCCAATTCCTTCGACCTGCGTGAGTTGATCGACTTTCGCATTACGCAGTTTTTCGAGCGAACCGAAATGTTGCAGCAACTGTTGTTTACGCTTCGTTCCAAGGCCTTTGAAATCGTCTAGGATGGACTCTTTTAGGCGCTTGCTGCGTAACTCCGCGTTGAAACTGTTGGCAAAATGGTGAGCTTCGTCGCGGATGTGCTGAAGTAGGCGCAGTGCGGGATCGTGATGAGCTAGGTTGAGCGGTTCACGCCCGTCGCTGTAGATGATCGTCTCGTTGCGCTTGGCGAGGCCGATTATCTCGGGCGGCTCAAGACCTTGAATGAGGAATGCTTTGAGCGCGGAAGTAACTTGCCCAGCGCCTCCGTCGATGACGATTAGGTCAGGAAAGTCTTTGCCCTCTTCATGCAAGCGACGGTAGCGGCGACCGACTACCTCTTCCATCGCGCGGAAGTCATCGTTACCGACAAAGCTCTTAATTTTGAAGCGGCGGTAACTTTTGCGATCAGGCAAGCCGTCCTTAAATGCTACCATCGAAGCCACGCAAAAACTACCCGAGATATGGGAGATGTCGAAACACTCCATGCGGCGAGGTTCTTGGGCAATGAGGAGCTTCTCCTTTAGGCTTTTGACGACTTGGCGATGATTGTGCGTGCCGACTAGGTTGCGCTCAAATTTACGAGTGCGGCTGGCGGTGCGTTGCAGGGCATCGATACGGTCACGGAGTAAAGCGGCTTCTTCATAGCGCTGCGCTGCAGAGGCGGCTTTCATCTCGGTCTTAAGCTCAGAGAGCCACTCGCGGGCTTTGCCCTCCAAAAACTCGCAGGCTGCTCCTAAACGCTCGGTGTATTGCTCAGCGGTGATCTCGTTGTCGTGCTCGTAGATTTCGGCGCGGGCGTCATCGTAAAGGCGCCAACGACCGTCGGGTAATTCGACGGGGGAGGCATCGCTAAGAAGGATGCCAAATCTACGCCGTAGCTCTGTAAGTGTTTTGCGCAAATGGCTGGGGTGGGCAAAGGGGCCGTAGTAGCGAGAATTACTGTCGGTGCGGTTACGTGTTAGCCGGAAGCGAGGGAGTGATTCACGTGGGTCGATACGAACGAGGAGGAAGCGCTTGTCGTCCGTAAAGTCGGTATTGTAGCGGGGCTTAAATTTTTTGATCAGTTGCCCTTCGAGTAGTAATGCCTCTGCTTCGGAATTGACGATGATGATCTCGAAGTCGTGGATCAGCTCGAGCATGGCACGCACCTTTGGTTGCGCGACCCCCATCTTGCGCGAGGCTTGGAAGTATGTGCTGACGCGCTTCTTTAAGTCCTTGGCCTTACCCACATAGATTACCTGCCCGATACGATCTTTCATCTGGTAAACTCCCGGCTTATGCGGGAGGCGGCGGACTTTTTCTTTTAATTGGGCTTTGGGTCCTTCAGACATTTTAGAATCTTACATTTCGTTTGCAGTTCTGCTTAAGCTGCACTCTTTTTAAATAATCACTATGTCTAAAACGCCAATTGTCGAAGTAATCAACTTTGGAGATGAACTACTCTCCGGAATTCGAGAGAACTCGCACCTCACCTACCTAGGGGCGCAGCTCGCTAGATACGGGTTGTCTATCCACCGCAATCGCGTGATTACAGATGAGGCTGAAGAGATCAAACGTGCTTTTCTCGAGGCTTGGGAACACTCGGATATCGTCATTACCACAGGTGGCCTCGGTCCAACTGCGGATGATATGACACGGGAAAACATTGCTGAAGCGCTGGGTGCGGAGCTTATTTTCGAACCAGAAATCGAAGCGCTCATTCAGGCACGTTTTAAAGTGGTCGGTCACACCATGGCAGACCATCACCGGAGACAGTGCTATCGCTTCGTTGATGGCGAGGTGCTTCATAATGAGCGTGGAACGGCGCCCGGTATGGCTTATCAGTGCGATGGTAAGATTTTGATCATGCTGCCTGGTCCCACTAACGAGCTGATCCCAATGTTTGAGAAAGAAGCCATCCCCATGCTCCAAGCACTCGGTGCACTGAGCGAGCAGGAAGCTTACCTTCAGATCCGCACCTTTGGTTCAGGTGAGTCGAGTGTGGAGGAAACAATGCAGCCTATTACCAAAGCCTATTCCGATTTGACCGTAGCATACTGCGTTCACTACGGCATCGTCGATGTCCGTCTGAGTTCGCTTGATCGTAAGCTGAGCATGGAGCAACTCAAGGCCATTGGGCAAGAAGCTTGCGTGCTATTGGGCGA
>PKCJ01000095.1 GCA_002862945.1 Opitutia bacterium
CCGCGAATGCCGCTGCACCGTACCGCAGATTCAACGCTACCGCTCAAAAATTAGCGGTCCCCTACTCGACCGCATCGATCTACACATCGAGGCACCCACCCTGCGAATTGAAGAGCTGCGCAATTCCAAGCCAGGCGAAAGCTCAAGACTAATGCGCGCGCGCTGCGAATCGGCCCGCGCCTTACAAAACGTGCGCTTTGAACAAACCGAACTCGCATCCAATCGCTGCAACGCCCGCATGTCGCACTCGCAGATCCGTAAGCATTGCGAGATTAACAAGGAACAAGGTGATCTACTCCAACAAGCGATGGAGCAACTCTCACTCTCTGCCCGTGCTTATGACCGTATCTTAAAAGTTGCCCGCACCATCGCCGATCTCGCTGGCACCGAACAAATCGAGACACCCCACCTCCTAGAAGCGATCCAATACCGCAGCCTAGATCGAAATTTGTTTTACTAGAAAAAAAAGGCGCATCTCCTAACTATTGCTGCCACTTCAGCGGCTTCGTCTTATAGTGGCTGAGAGGGATTGGTTTTGCTCGCAAAATCTCTGCGCGATCATCCTAAGGATGCCCTATCTCCGCTGCGCTTCGTCGAACCCAGTGGTTCTCTTCTCCTATCTCTTGCCGCCTCTTCGGCGACTTCGTCTTGAAGTGGCGGAGAGAGAGGGATTCGAACCCCCGGAACCTTACGGCTCAATAGTTTTCAAGACTACCGCATTCGACCACTCTGCCATCTCTCCAAGAATTATGACTTGTGTCTAGATGTTAGCTTTTTCACTGCAAGACGTTTTTAAAAAAAGTGATGAGCTCGTAGTCCGCATGGTAATACATTCGTCCATCATGCATGCATACAAGGAAGCATTTACAAACAAATGAGCTACTTTAAAAACCATTTACACTGGCCGGAGCCTTTTCTTGTAGGTCACTCGTCTTCATTTCAGCGAGCTCAGCATCAATCTCTGCTTCGAAAAACAAAACGGAGTCTCTACCCAACTTCCGAGCACGCACAAGGCCATCATCTCGAATCATCTCAAATCCAAAGGCACTCACCACTTCGGCTTTATCCTCTTTGTCGAGACGCTTCCAAAACGAGCCGCCCGCGTGGATGGCCATCAGTCGGTTAAACTCTTGCTCAGTCATACCTTGACTGCGTTTATAAACCTCAATCGCCGACTTCCCATTTACATAAACCACGTGTAAATCCCACCCCGCAGACATTCGCCCATCACTGAGTTCTGAGGAGGAAGGTCGACGACCGTCGGAGGTTTTGAAGTAGATGCGCACATATGTATTACTGGGCAGGTATTCAAGATACTGAGCGTAAGGCATCCCCTTGCGGCGGTTTTCTTCGATCGTGTCGTCACGATACACAATTCCGCCCGAACTGAATAATCGGCGCTCAATCGACTCTCGGCGCTCACCGATACGTGCATAAGAAGTAGTTGGCAGAAGTGAAGTGATCACTAATCCCGCGAGCACGCTTACGATTGTTCCTAGTTGAATGGGGTATTTCATCATTGAGATTAGACATTAAATTGGCCTCACTGATCAATTCAAAAAATCTGCACCCATGCATAACGATTTCTACACAGCTTTTGACCTAGAGCGCTTTCCTGAGACCACCACACAGGAGGGCGACTACCGCACAGCTTTTCAAATCGAGCGTGATCGCATTATTTTCTCCTACCCTTTTCGCCGCTTACAATCCAAGACGCAGGTCTTTCAATCGGGCGAATACGACTTCTACCGCACCCGCCTGACCCACTCCATAGAAGTCGCCAAGGTAGGCCGCTCGATTTGCGAATTTTTGTTAACTAGCTCAGATATACTTAAGGAATCTTTCCATATCGATGCCGACCTAACAGAGGCGATCTGTCTCGCTCACGATCTGGGGCACCCTCCCTTCGGCCATATTGGCGAGCGCAAGCTGAACGACCTTATGGCCAAACACGGAGGTTTTGAAGGGAATGGGCAAACGCTTCGAATTTTAACCGAGCTCATCTACGAACGCCCTGGCCGTACCAAAGGCATTGCGCCGACCCGCGCCTTCCTCGACGGCGTCATGAAGTACAAAGCGACCCAGGGTGACTGGCTGAAACAAACTGGCAAGGCACCCATGAACCACTTTATCTACGACGAGCAAGCGCGGTGGCGCGATCAAGTTTTTGGTGGAGCCACCCTCCCCGCGGACCTTCACGAGGCCGAGGCACTCAATAAATTCAAAAGTATTGAATGCCAGATTATGGATTGGGCTGACGACACTGCTTACTCCCTGCACGACATCGTCGACGGCATCCACGCCCGTTATATCAGCGTGGGAAGCCTGACCGAGTGGGCCGCCACCAAGACCTTGACCGCGGAACAAAGCAAACTCGTCGACACCCTCTGCCAAAAGATTAGGACCAACAGCTACGAACCCTACTTCGGCAGCCGTGTCGGCACCTTCGTCCACGCCTGTACCCTGCATTCACGTAGCGGTTTTATGAGCGACCGCACCCAGCGCCATAGCTTCGACCTAGAGATCGATCCAGCCGTCAAAGCAGAGAGTGCCCTCTATAAAGACATCGCCCTCGATCTTATTTTTAAATCCACCCAGCTTCAACAAATTGAATTCAAAGGGGGCTACATCCTCGAACGACTGTATCAGGCACTCTGTGAAAACTGCGTCGAGCCAGACAGTAAAGGGCTCAATCTACTCCCAGCCGCAGTCCAAGAACTCCTAGCCCACGAAGCCGATGCCACTGGCCGCCATCGCCGTCTCTGCGACTACACCGCCGGGCTCACCGATGGCCTTGCCATCCGCACATACAAGCGCCTTTTCGATGCCGACTTTGGCTCAATCGCAGAATTACAATAGTTCATGCTTCGCACGGAGTGCGCTGGATAAGAGTTTAGCTTGCAGGCATGCATACCACAGGGTTTCGCGCTTCACCGTAAACAGTCGCCTATCACGCACCTCGCATCCTCAGTAAATTAGTTTGCCCAGGAGAGCTCCGACTCTTTCAATTTCACTTTTACTTTTACATGGCCGTAGGCCACCTCTCAGCGCATCGCGCCGCACGCTATGGATTACAAGACTCAGACTCTTCAAGAACTTAAAGAAAAGAGCTCGCTCGCGCCCACTAAAAAGGCACTCGTCGGTATCGACGGCTTTGTCGATGTCATCGTCCATCCCGTCGACCAACGCACGGGTCCCGGCGATCAGTTCAATGCCATCCCTACCATCACCGAGTTTGCTAAGCGAATCGGCTCCGCCGCAGGCAAAAGCGCCAACATTGAGATGGCGCCCATCGTCGAAAAACTGGGCGGTAACGGTCCTATCATGGCGAACGCCCAATCGGCTCACGGCATTGAGGTCCGTTACATCGGTGCAATCGGTCGTGATGCCATCCACCCCGTCTTTCACGACTTCGCCAAAAAGACTAATGGCATCTCCATTGCAGATCCTGGGATCACCCACGCTGCCGAATTCAACGACGGCAAGATCATGTTCGGCACGATGGCGAGCCTCGACGAGATCACCTACGACCACCTCTGCCAACTACCCGGTGAAGACAAGCTGATCGAAGTATTCAACGAGTCCGACCTCATCGCCATGGTTAACTGGACGATGATCCCCTACCTCACCGACGTCTTTAATAGTTTCCTCGAAAAAGTCCTACCCGCATGTTCGAAGGATAGAGCCCGCACCTTCTTCTTTGACCTCGCCGATCCCGAGAAACGCTCCGAAGCCGACCTCCTAGAAGTCCTCGGTGTCTTTTCGAAATTTGAACAATTCGGTAAGGTCATACTTGGCCTCAACCTCCGCGAAGCCGAGCAAGTCGACGCCCTTTTAGGCTTTGCTCCTTTGACCAACACACCAGAAAATCTGCAAACAATGGCAGCTCGCATCCGCGAGAATTTATCACTCAACACCGTCGTCATCCATCCAGTTGCGGACGCTGCATGTGCCACCCCTGAAGGGACCGCTTACGCCGCAGGTGCTTTTTGTGAGAAACCAAAGATCACCACCGGCGCGGGCGACCACTTTAACTCAGGCTTTGTTACCGGGCGCCTCCTAGGCCTCGCCCCCGAATCTGCCCTCACCATGGCAGTCGCCACATCCGGCTTCTACGTGCGCACCGCGCTTAGTCCCACACTTAAAGACCTCGAAGAGTTCATCGCGACTTGGTAAATGAACGGCCTACTGATCACATTCGAAGGCGGCGAAGGCTGCGGCAAGTCCACCCAAATCACTGCGCTCAAAGCTCGGCTTGAGGCTATGGGTAAGACGGTTGTGCAAACCCGCGAGCCTGGGGGAACACCCCTTGGAGAATCCGTTCGTAACCTGCTTCAGCACGACGATGCAGGTCAAGGTATGTCACCCGAAGCTGAGCTACTTCTCTTTGCCGCTAGCCGCGCGCAACACGTCCGCGAACTGGTCGCGCCAGCCATCGCCGAAGGTCAAATCGTGCTCTGCGACCGCTTCCTGGATTCTACCACAGTTTACCAAGGCGTCGCTCGCGCCATCGATCCCAAGAAAGTCGACACGATCAATCAATTCGCCATCGGCGACACCATGCCCGATTTGACCATCCTGATCGACCTTTCCCCCGAGATTGGGCTCGCTCGCGTCCACGCCCGCAGTGACGGACAGCTCGACCGCATGGAAAAAGAAGCCATCGAGTTTTTCCAAGCCGTCCGCCAAGGCTACCTGGATTTAGCTAAGTCAGAACCGAAGCGCTTTCTCGTTCTAGACGGCAGCCAAAGCGTTGAGGAGCTAGAAACTCAAATTTGGCAAAGAGTAAAGGCGACACTTGCATGAGCCACACCTACAACTTCGACACCTGTCCCGAACGCACTGGCTACGGTAGCCTAAAATGGGATAAATATAAAGGTCGCGACATTCTACCGCTCTGGGTCGCCGATATGGACTTCGTCACTGCGCCGGAAATCCTCGAGGCACTTCAGCATCGCCTCGACCACGGCGTCTTTGGCTACACCATACCTCACGAGGCTCCCATCGAAGCTGTGATCAAGTACCTCGATCGCCAGCATGGCTACAGCGCAAAGGCTACTTGGCTCAACTTCCTTCCCGGCCTTGTCCCTGCAATCAACCTCTGCTGTCACGCATTCACCGGACCCGGCGATTCTGTGATGACCGCCACCCCCGTCTACCCGCCTTTTATCTCCGCGCCCGACTACGCGGAGCGAGAACTGATCAAGGTGCCACTCTGCTTAGATAGCCAAGACCGCTGGACCCTCGACATCGACGCGATGGAAGCTGCGATCCAAACCCACACCAAAATCTTTGTCCTCTGCAGTCCACACAACCCCGTCGGGCGAGTCTTCAGCAAAGAAGAACTCACAGACCTCGCCGACTTCTGCGAACGCCATGATCTCATACTCATCTCCGACGAGATCCACTGTGACCTCGTCTTCGATGCTGAGGCCAAGCACACCCTGACCGCTACCCTTAGCGAACAAATCGCCGAGCGCACAGTCACCCTCATGGCGCCGAGTAAAACCTATAACTTGCCCGGACTCGCCTGCGCATTTTCCATCATAGAAAACACCAAGCTGCGCGCCCAATTCCAGAAAACGATTCGCGGCATCATCACCGAAGTCAACTGCTTCGGTTACGCCGGCATCACCGCCGCCTACGATCATGGCGAGCCATGGCGGCAGGCTCTCCTTACGTATTTGAGAGACAACTACAATTTTATCTATGACTTCATCCGCAGAGAGATTCCCGAGATCACTTTCCGTCCGATGGAATCGACCTATCTGGCATGGTTCGACGTCAGTAAGCTCGGCATTAAAGCCCCCGTTAGGCATTTCGAAAAGCACGGGGTAGGTTTATCCGATGGTGCTCCCTTCGATGGGCATCAACACCTCAGGCTTAACTTCGGTTGCCCCCATAGCCGCCTCGTAGAAGGCCTCGAAAAGATAAAAGCCGCACTACTTTCGTAGATGCGAGATTCCCATGGAACATGCGCGCTTAGATAAATGGCTTTGGGCCGTTCGCATTTATAAGACACGCAGTGATGCCGCCGAAGCCTGCAGAGGCTCCGCAGTGCGACTCAATGAAACGATCGCTAAGCCCTCAGCCAAAGTGCGCATTGGTAACACCGTCGTGGCTCGAACCAGAGCACTCACACGCACCCTACATGTCACAGGTCTGACCGAAAAACGAGTCGGCGCGGCCCTCGTGCCAGACTTCCTTGAAGATAAGACCCCAGAATCCGAATACGAAAAAGCCCGCGAAAAGCAGGCTAATGCGCGGGTCTTCAGCCATAAAGGCAGTGGGCGTCCTACCAAGAAGGATCGTCGCGATATTGAAAAACTAATCGCACCCGATGAACTCGATTAAGCAAATCGACTACGAAGCCGAATCCCCCGAAGTCCCGGAGCCATTTGCCTCACTCATTCAAGATGCCGACGAGCGATGGGGAAAATTCTGGGCGCAAAAGTTAAACAAACGCTACCCCCGCTACGTTGCGAGTGAACCCGCTCAGGTTTATGCTGCACTCAAACACGTGCGCGATGAAGGCCTCGCCCTCGGCGAGCGCTTTATTGAATGGGGCAGCGGATTCGGCGTCGCCACCAGTCTCGCAGCACAGTTAGGATTTGAAGCCACTGGTATTGAACTCGAAGATGGCCTCGTAGAAATCGCCGAATCGCTCGCCGAAAAGCATCAGACAGGTGCCGAATTCATCGCCACCACTTATATCCCTGAAGGCTACATCAGCTACGACCACGTGGGCGGCAGCGACATCGTCCCCGACGACAGTTTTGGCTACCAAACCGAACCACCCCGCTACGAGGGGATGGACATCGGCCTAGACGAAATAGATGTTTTTTTCGTCTACCCCTGGCCCGGGGAGCAAGAGATGATGCTCAAACTCTTTCAATCAGTCGCCAGCGAAGACGCCATTCTCATCGCCTACTACGGTGACCAAGAGATTTGTATTTACCGAAAACAGTAGTCAGAGGGCAGAAATTACGGCTTAAAGCATGCATTGGCGGTATCGCGCAACACACACATCCAGTCGTCCACCAATGCATCCTGACCCAAATGGGCCTGCGCATAAAGGTAGGCATTTTGCCGTTTTTCTAGCAAGCCCTCTGGATCCGTGCAAATCGCCTCAACCACCCGAGCTAGCCCATCGACGTCGCCGGGCTCAACGAACCAGCCGCAGTCCGCGGCCTTGATCAAATCGATAAGGTCGGAGTCCTCGGGTGCGATCGCTAGGATAGCCTGCCCCGCCATCATCGCGGAGTAGGTCTTGCTCGGCATGACGACCGTCTCGGAGCCTGGCACCATCGTAACGAGCCCCACGTCCGCCGATTCCATCGTCGTAATCCATGCCGCCTGATCAAGGCCAGCGCCCAGCTGAATCTGCTTTTTAAAGTCTGCAGGGAATGCAGACAAGACCACTTCCAGCTCCGCCAGCTTCGGCCCAGAACAATGAAACGCCCATTGCAAAGAATCCCCCTGCTCGTCGCTACGTTTCCAATGATCAAACAAAGTCGCGGAGTCGTGCATATTCCCGAAATTGCCACAATATAGAATCGTTGGAGACGATTGAGGATTCAAGCTCCTACGTTCGACTGGACTTTCCGAAAAGAGCGCTTGGTCCGCTCCGATCGCGATAATCGCGGCATTCGCCATTGGTCCATGGATCGACTCCACGTAATCCTTGAGGCGCTGGCCGAGGAAGACGTTTGTCTTTGCGCGCTTCAATGTCTGCTTAGTGATCCAACGAACGATACGCACCTTGAACGTCCCCTCCGTCCATTTCCCTGAATGAATCATCGCCTCCGGGAAGAGATCATAGACTAGGTGCACCACATTCGGATGCAGATACGTCGCCAGCAACGGCGCGTAGAAGGTGTTGGTGGACACGACGCAGACGTCGCTGGCTTTCTCGAGTCTAAATCCGCCCTTAAACCGTTGAGCAACCAAGGCAGCGATCAGTTGCAATGGGTAGGCAATGTATTGCCGAAAGCGAAGGAACAGTCGGGCCGGTGTCGACTTCGCGGAGCGATAACTAGCCTCCGAGATCTGGTAGCACTGCCGCGCGTCAAAAACCCCCTCCGTGAACTCACGCATGAGCCCTGCTAGAAAGCCGGAATACTCCGTAGATGACCAAAATTTAACTTTCATCTATTTTCCAGCTGCGCCACCTTAGATTCTGGACAATCTAAGATTACCGAGATCAACCGCTTCAAATGCACGTCTCGTCTAAAGTTTTGCTCGTAATGCTGGCGAGCCGATTGGCTCATACTAGAATACACCTGTGCATTGGAAGTGATTTGAACCAGAGCCGAAGCGATCGAATCTGGCGCCCCAGACTTAACGAATAATCCCGTCTTTCCGTCTTCAACCAATTCTGGAATTCCTTTGTGGCAACAACTGATCACTGGAATCGAAAATGCCAGTGCTTCGATGATGCTCAACGGCTGGCCCTCCCATGGATAACTGGTGGGTAGCAAAAAGACGTTGGCCTGAGCAAATTGCAGGTTTTTTTCCTCACCGAGAACCTGACCGTGATACGTGACACATTCCCCCAACTCAAGCTTTGCGATATAGGCATGTAATGTTGCCTCATCGTGCACTTCAACTGCCGTCTCCGTTTTGGCATCCACAAAGGAGCCACAGAGATTCAAATGATATCGCCCGGGGCTTTGCTGCTCCAAAAGCACCATTGATTGCAGCACATCGAAAAATCCCTTCGACGGCATAAGGCTTGATAGATAGAGCAATTGAAGACTCCCGCCCTTTGGCAAAGTCTTCACCACTGCAACTGGCTCATCCACGCCGAGCGTCAAACCATTCGGCACAACGGCCAACTTCGGCTTCACAAACTCACCCGCACAATAAAACTGCTCTTTGAGTAATTCACCGAGGACTACGATGGTATCGGTTCGGTTGAGGTTGGAACGAATCAAGCGCTGTAACCATGGCTTTTGCGATGTGTAGAAATCCTCAAAGCCACCACCGTGCAAATGCAGAACCGTCCGACGACCCAGTAACCGCGCAAGACCAATGGTTAAATAATCGCGAATAAAGCCCACCGGCGAAGACGACATCGTGGCATAATAAATTTTGCAAAAAAGCAAGTGCCACCACACCATCGCGATCACACAGATCGTCTCAATTGCCCGACCAATAGCAAAGGTGCCAGATTTGGAGACAACTCCACGGTAAGTGGCATCCACGAGACGATGTTTAAGCTGCCCACGCTCCAATTCTTGAATCAACAGATCAAAAGCGAGGGCAACCCCCGTTACTGCAAATTTCGCGCGGGGGCCACAAGCCAAAAGATCAACCTTATCTAAAACACGTAACATCACGCACTAGGATTCTGAGTCAAATCTTGAATATAGTCTTTCTGCAGTCGCCAAAGCTGTTGCACAATTAATTCTGATCCATTTTCGAAGCCGTGCCGCTTTCACGGCACGTTCGGCTGAAGGTAGGGCAATTTTATCAATACTTCCCGCATCATTCTTCAAGTTCCACTTCCTCTCCTGCTCCTCAACCCATTTTCTCTCTTGCTGAGAACCCTCAGGAATAACAAAATCTGTGCCATACTTTGCATTTATTGCCTCGACAGCAAAACCAACTCCTTCATCTACAATCTGCTTAAAGTTAACAACCACTAGGCTTTCTGACAACTCCCTTACGGTTGTATAAAAGCTGGTGTATTTAGCAATGCATGCACTTGCTCCAGCAGGGCTTAGTCCTTTGTACAAAATTAAAGAAGCCACACAATCCAATGGTTCACGTATGATAATTAAGCATGGAATACTTTTTTTCACTGCAAATCGAACATGAGCAGGAACATGTAAATGATGCCCGATTTTCACTGAGCGCTGCTGCGCATACACAAAAGAATAGACCGTTGTCGTATTGCCAGAACGAGGAAAACTTTCAATAACTAACTCCCCGTCTCCATACGCACGAAGCCTGCGAATTGAAGCACTGACCAAACCTAAATTGAAGTAAATAGCGGGGACATCTTGAGCAAATAGCTTAAATCTATTAATAATCATTAATCTTAAATAGTCCGAGAGAGTATAAACTCTCCAGTAAGTTGATATTTCCTTAAAAAACGAAGAATGTAACTGTCAATATTTCGCAATCGAATCAAACTTTTCAAATACATTTGTCGAGTCTGACCAGGAGCGCGAACTCCCCAATGATGTGACATCACCTGACATTCCTCCTCCATCGCCTCCTTTACAGTTTGAGAAAATTGCTGCCCATGCAACCGGAAACCAGCAATCCGATTACTGGTATATTTCACAACCCTCGAGTCACTCAGGCTGCATCTAGTAAAAAAGTCCCTATCTGATGAATAGCGATACGTCTCATCAAACCCCTCGAGTTTAGCCCAGGCTGACCTCCTAAATAATGTTCCCTGCTGAGGAAAAGGGTTATAAATTCGAAGAAAACTACTCACATTAGACGCACTTGGACTTCGCCAACCATGGAGATAGCGACCCATTTCATCAACATAATCAATGTTTCCGTAAATCAGATCTGCCGTAGATGATAGCTGATTTAAAGCGTCTACAATAGAGTCCGAATACAACAAGTCGTCACTGTTAATGTAGGTAACCCATTCATTCGTTAAATTCTCAACACCTCGATTGATTGCTCGATACATGTTCCCCGCAGGCTCGCTGATGAATTCAACACCATGGCGACGAGCTATTTCCAAAGTGTGATCCTCAGAATAACTGTCTACGATCAGCACATTTGCACCAACACTGATCAACTCCCGAAGGGATACTAACGTATGTTCTAAATACCGCTCACTATTTAATGTGGGAATTATAATCCCTAAGTCTATTTTTTCATTCATGATCTTTTAAGCTAATGCCGGAAGCGAACTTGTTGCCTGCTATGATAAGCCGAAATGACAGCTAGATTAAAAATAAATACTACATCTAAGGGTCGTGTTGAGAAAGGGCTTCCGTCAATAATTAGAATCCCTGAAGTCAAAATTAATATCGGCAGAGGAATTAGCTTAAATCACGACTTACTGTGTTTCCTTTATTCATTTGAATCAGCTTGGAGAACTTGAGGTTTAAGCTTTTTTGAAACTACAGCGTGATGACTGAATGCCATGTATCAAAATTTTAGACACTAGCAACTCAGACGCGTGCACTATTACCCCTTACTAAAAAAATATATCCAAAAACTGGCACATAAGCGTAAAGAATCGGAACCATTCCGCTGTTAGGCATCAAAGCAATGTTTGCAATAGTAAATGCAGTTATCGGGATAAATCCGATATAGTTCTTCCTTTTAGAGATCAGATAATCTATCAAGAAAAATAAACCAAAACTAATTAATGTGGATTGCGCCACACCTAAGTATCCATTGTTCGCATATCCATCGGCAACAATTGCGGCATTCGCATTAAAAATAGATCCAAAATAGTAAAATGCGACGATTTTAGCAGCAGAATATTGATACACGAGGAACTTTGCGTCTAAGCCAAATCCAAACAACCAATTCATTGTTCGAGATCCACCGTAGTGCAGGTAACCATGAGACTCTGGAAAAACATAATAATGCGCATAAGAGGTATAAATAGGCACATCTATCAATCTTTGCCAAACAGCAATAAATGGATTACCTTCAACGATAGTTAATTCATACAGAATTGCGCCCATCGAAGCCGCAAAAATACCTATAATACTAAAGGATCTTTAAACAACGCATTTAACGATGATAAAACTAATAA
>PKCJ01000124.1 GCA_002862945.1 Opitutia bacterium
AGCGAAGGGTTTACCGAGGCTGTCCGCAATATTCTGAGTGAGCGAGTTGCCGCCGAGCTGGATATTGCGGACGAAGAAGCCGTCAGGATTCTTGAAAAGTAAATTCGTGGAACGTGCACCAATATTGATTAGTAGCACGTCCTCGTCTAGCGTAGGGTATGCAAATTGGATTGCATTGTAGTCGAGCACCGTAGCAGCATTGATCGTGTCGACTGAAAAACCTGCGCGGAAAACCTCTGCGCAGAACTCATCGATTGTATTCGACTTACATGCGATGAAGAGCACTTCAGTCTCGACGCCATCATCGCCTAGGACTTGACTATCCCAAACAACCTCATGGAGGGGATAGGGAATATTCTGTTGCGCTTCAAATGCAATAATCTGCGCCCGTTTGCTCTCTTCGACATGGGGAATACGGATTGTCTTGGTCAGCACTTGATTACCAGGAATGATAAAAGAGGCCTTGCCTGAAAACTTGTGGAGATTGTGCAGCGCGTCCAGTGCGACGCCGACTGCGCCCAACCAAGCATCGTCATTGGAATAGTCGTACTGCAGGCTTTCCGTTACGAGCTTCTCGACTTTAAGTGTGCCTGCGCTAGAGAAAACCATCGCAGCGGTCACACGGCTTGCGCCACAGTTGATGATAAGTTGCTTAGAGCTGCTCATGTAATAATTTCTGAAGGTAGCTAATCAGTAAATAGGCCTGTGGACTTGTGCTTAATCACGCACTTCGCGACGAAGGATAGCAGGCAGTTGACTAATTCGCCCAAGATCAATTCCGGAGACGAGGTAATAAGGCATGAGCACATGCTCATTGTCCGCACCTTCTGAATCGGCTTTGGAAATAAAAGAATTAAGAATGTCCAGATTAGGGATGTTGCTACTCATTGCGGCTTTTTGCGGCTTCTGCGTGTCACCATTTACCGATACTTCTACATAGTAAAAATCAGGGTCTGTTTTTAGCTGGTCACGGTCGACAATTAGACCTGGAAGGTAGAAGTAGACGTTATTATCGTCTCCTTTTTCCATGATTAAAATTTCGATTTCGCTCGTGTAATAATCGAAAGAGCGTGTCGAGGCTTCACGTATGTATCCCAAGTAGGCCTTAACTTTAATCTTTTCAACGTAATCTTTGTCGCGTGCTTGCTCTGCGGAATTACCCTCACAAGAAAGTTCGATTTCCATCTGAATCCAATCATCGCGAAGCGAATTAAAGTCGATACGATCGACGCGTATATCCTCTTGCGCAGGCAGTGTTAGCGATACAGCCACTAGAGCTAATATGGAGACAAAGTAATTCTTCATTTAAATGGGGAGTAAACTGAATGGCTGATCTAGCAACTAGAAAACTAAAGAGGTATGTACTGGCTGAGCGCAAAGCAACCCCTTTTTGATAGAAATTCACCTTTAGACCTAACTCAGACCGCCTTTACGTAATGGGCAGGATTATAGAGTTCCTTTACTCTGGAACAGCTTGGTTTCCCCTAAAAATATAGAAGAAATTCGCTTGCAGAAATCATCTTTACTACAAGCGTCAGCGGGTATGAATACAAAGCTTCCATTCAAGATTAGTACGCTCATTTTTACACATAATTCACAAGGGCAACAGCTACTAATCAAGCGCAAGAAAGCACCCAATCTCGGATGCTGGAGCCCGATCGGCGGCAAGCTTGACATGCCAGTTGGCGAATCTCCCTACGAGTGCGCCCGCCGCGAGACCGAGGAGGAGATTGGGCTCAGGCTCGACGATGGCGACCTTCATTGCTTTGGCTACATCTCAGAGAAGAGTTACGAGGGCGAGGGGCACTGGTTGATGTTTTTATTTGAGTGTAAAAAGGTGGTCAATGAACTGCCTAGTGCGATCAATGAGGGCCATTTTAAATTTTTCGAGCGTGCCGAAGTCGATGAATTGCCAATCCCCGAAACAGACCGCACCCTGCTCTGGCCATACTACGACCAGTATAAAGACGGCTTCATTGGACTGCGAGCTAGCTGCGATCCATTAGGGCAACTAGCAATCACAGAGGAGCTGAAAATCTAGGGACTGCGGCCTTAGAGCAGAGCATTAAGGGGCGCAATTTCTCAAGAAGAGTTTTGATCTTACATGGATTTAGAGCTATCAGCCTCGCGCTTAATCGCTTATCCAACCTGACCATTCAACACTTTGCAAATCGACCACCTCTGAGGCTCTGCGGGCAACTCCGTCCCCGTAGCCACAACCTGTACATCCTCGGGGCAGGCGCGCCAAAAGCCTTGGCGACGAATCGGATCGAGCTCGCCCAGCACATCGTCCGCCAGCAAGACGGGCACCAGACCAAGCTGCTGACGATAAAAACTAGCTTGTGCAATTTGCAGAGCCACGCAGAGACCTCGCTGTTGTCCGTCCGAAGCATACTCACGAGCACCGCCGACTTGGAGCGAGAAATTGAAATCGTCGCGGTGTGGTCCCCGCTGGGTAGCGCCTATCATTCGATCGCGCTTGCGACTCTCATACAACAGGCGGCAATAAGCTTCCGTATCATGACAATCCACATTAGGGCGGAAACTCAGCTCCGGGCCCTCGTCCGCCTCAGCGATACGATCATAGGTGCGGCATAAGACTTCGCCCAAGGTCCTCATGCCCACCTCGCGGTAGTTAGCTATCTGGCTGGCATGCGGTGCGATTTCCGCTTCAAAGGCCGAAAGCTCGGCTGCGCTGCCATTGTTTTTTAACAGGCGGTTTCGCCCAGCGATCCCACGGTGTAAATCCCGTATAGCGGTGTAGTAATCACGGTTAACGACCGAGAGCGTCAAATCCATGAAACGCCGACGCTCGCTAGGACTGCCGCGAAGTAACATCAAGTCACTGGAGCAGAGCGTCACTGAAGGGAAGCGACCTATAAACTCGACCAAGCGCGACACCTTCTCGCCATCGACCCAGACACTACGCCCCTTGGCATGGGAGTGGATCTCCAAAGTAGTCAATCCTTGTGTGTCATGCTCGAGCTCGTAAGCCAGCTTGTATTCTTTACCCCCTTTGCGAGGGAGAGCCGCCAACGTTTGCGTGCGAAAAGACCGAAGCGCAGTCGCCAAACCGAGTGCTTCCAGCAAATTAGACTTTCCCTGCCCGTTTGCACCCAAAAGGAAAATACGTGAACTTCCTAGAGGCAATTCCGTGAACTCGATGTTACGGAAATTCTGTAGGCGTAAGTTTAAAAAGCGCATATCTTTTGTAAATCTTCGATCAGTCAATCGAGACAACCTGACTTTTCATCGAATCGGCTTCTCCGTTAAGCAATTTGTAAGTAACCAAAAGTGCATCCGCCAGCGCCTGCCAATCCTCGGCAGTCGTTTCTGAGTCCGCACTGATTCGCAAGATCCGTCCGGCGGTTGCGGCATCGATCCCCATTGCCAGTAGCACTTCTGAAACGCTTGTCTTTCCTGTCGAACACGCGGAACCAGCCGAAAGAAGGAAGCCCGCCTTTTCTAAGGCGCGTATCCAGCGCACACTTTGGTGACGGGGCATACTCATCGATACGGTATTCCATAGCCGATCCGTGCCTGCCCCGATCAACGCGACTCCTGGAATTGCCTGAACAATTTGTTCGATAAATGCGTCGCGCGCCTCGGCCTTACCTGGCCTAGAATTCTCCAGTGCGGCGCTCATAGCGAATACTCCAGCCACATCTTCGGTGCCTGCACGGTGCGCCGCCTCTTGCTCCCCTCCATCCAATAAACGAAAATCAACTACGCCCTCTGGTAGAAGCATGAAGCCAACACCCTTTGGACCTCCAAACTTGTGCCCACAGGCTGTGACGTAAGTACATGCACTCAACCCTTCCACTGGCAGCTTACCAACCCACTGTGCCGCGTCGCAATGGTATGGGATCTGTGCCTCTGCGCAGAGCTTAGCGATGGCCTGCCAGGGCTGGATCACGCCTGTCTCGTTATTAGCTGCCATCACAGAGACTGCCGCCAGTGTGCCCGACTCGATGCGACCACGCAAGGTATCCATATCAACGACCCCCTCTTTGGAAAGTGGCAACCAGAACACACGCGAACCGAGTAGCGCCCTGGCTACTGCGATGACACTAGGATGCTCCGTCGGATTGATCCCGACACAAGCATCGCTCGACAGAGAACTAGCCCAATATCGGATCACGGCGTTGTTTGATTCAGTCGCGCCAGAGGTAAAGATCACCCGTTCCGCAGAGACGCCAAAGTGTCGTGCTAGCGACTCACGCGCCGCTTCATAACGCACCTTGACTGCCGCGGCGCTACGATAGGGGCTTGATGGGTTAAGCCACTGCGCTTCCGAGGCCGAAATCCACGCCGCTTTAGCCGCTTCGCACAGAGGCGTCGTTGCATTGTGATCAAAATAGCGCAATTCCATAATTGAGTTAATCTAAGCGGCCTTGGGGCTAGGTCAAACGAAGTACGGGCAAGCCTAGTAGGTAAAATAGATACAAATAAGAGGGCTGATTACTTGAACCGCAGTGGCCGAGCGAAGCGCTCCATTTAAGGGATGCGGATTTCCTGCCCGACCCGTATCGCGCTCTCGCTCGATAGTCGATCACGATTGGCCTGATAAATATCGATCCAGCGCGAAGACGTGCCGTAGAATCGATTACTGATCGCACTCAGTGTGTCACCTGACTTTATTATGTAGGCGCGCGGCGCGTTACTCGGAGTTGGTGCGGCTTGCTGAGACACCGGTGTCGACGGACGGATCTGCACAGCTTGCCCATTTTGAATGTAGGATTGCGCTTGGGTCGATCGACGAGCTTGCCCGAGGACGTTTTCAAGTTGCTGGACTCGTGAGGTCGCGGCTATCAGCTCACGCTTCAGACCCTCGTTTTCTTGTTTCAAATTTTGAACCAGATCCATCAGATCGATCCGATCCAGGCTACCCTCATAAGGTTGCGCTGGTAACTGGCGGGCAAACTCCTTTTGCGCCGTCTCGATCAGTTGACCTACCTGCGTCGCTTGTGAAGAGTGCGGCTGCAGTCTTAGGTAGCGGCTGAAATGGTAGATCGCATTGATCGGATCTTTAAGTGTGCGTAAATAAATGTAGCCCGCTTCCAGATGTGACTCTGGCGCATCCCGCCGCGCATCGATCACTCGCTCAAAAGCACCAAGCGCCTCCTCCATCCGCCCCTGATTCTTGTAGTCTTGTCCTAGCTGGTATTGTTTCTCGTCTGTTTCACTGACAACCTCTACCCCACTTGGCGCGCAGCCGAAAAGGCCGACAAGGCATACGAGTAGGATAGATGTATGGCGGCTTTTGCGTGTCATTGAGTTCTAGTGTGCTTAATCCGCGTTTAATGCGTCAACGCTATTCGATTCGAGCAATCAGGATGCTCCTAATTTTGTCTAGGAACTCGTTCGCCAAGATCATTACGCGCATGACTTAAAAATTTGCCCATCGCTCCAAAACCCCCATTTTGTAGGCAGTCAAAACACAGTATATTGTAAGCCAAACCCAAAGAAGACGATCTTGTAAGTATGAAAAAGCTTTTTATACTAATCATGGTCTTATCATTCATCACATCTTTCTCACAAGCCAATTCACTCGAATTGGGTAGTCCCGCTCCAGTAATTGAAGTGCTTACAGACCAAGGCACTACGCTCGATCTAGGCGAAGCCCTGTCCACAGGCACCGCGCTAGTATTCTTTTACCCGAAAGCCATGACGCCAGGCTGCGTTAAGCAAGCTTGCAGCCTACGCGATGGCTGGGATGAACTCCAGGCGCGTAATGTAAGCATCTTCGGCGTCTCTTCAGATACCGCTGAAAAGCAGGCCCAATTTAGAGATAAATACACACTCCCTTTTACGTTGCTCGCCGATACAGACGGTAGGATCGCAGATGCTTTCAGCAAAAGCCGCTGGAGCCGACAAGCTTACCTATTCAGAGACGGCATCCTCGTCTGGCGAGACCTCAAAGCCGCAACCTCAAAGCAGGCCGCGGAAGTACTCGTCGCGCTGGATGAGCTAGCCCCTAATACGTAAAAGTCCAATTTGTTGGGGGGTGCACAGATATTTCAGATTTCTAAAGTTCAGCTAAAACTACTTAGCAACCTAAAAAAATAGTGCCTCAGCGATCATCTGCTCAGCGCCCAATGGCTTAATTCGAGTCGATATCTTTTCTTCAGACTTACCGAGCGATGCTTCGATCTCTCCCATGGAACCTTTGGCAAATTTACGCCACTTGAAGTAGCGACCATCCGAGTATTTGAACTCAAGTGCCAAAGGAAATTCCAATTCGCACTCATCGCAATTTTCGACGATGTATTTGACCTCAAGTGCAGTAGAGTCGTACTTTTCGCATTCGCCGAGGCAATCACGAAGCCACTCGATCAGTCGAGTTCCTTCACCTGACATCGCGTCGCTGTGGCGCAAGATGACTGAATCAAGATTCTCGCAGAGTCCTCGCATTTCATAGCCACTTAGGAATTGCCCAAGCGCTTGACGCACTGGCAGTAAACGAGCCAAGGCAAGATCACTTACTCGTGATGGCTCTAGCCAATCAAGCTGACTTAAATCTTCGCCTTCAAAGCTACTGTCGTAAATTGAACGACGCACTCCTTTCAATAGATTATCAGAGTATTGCTCAATCCGCGCGCTGGGCACCCCACAGAACCAATGGTAACTGGGCAGATCTGGTTCTAACCAGACTGAAACTTGATTTGCTAAGTAGCCGCAATTATCGGGTTCGTAGCCGAGTAAGAGCGCCTCGCAGCAACACATCTCGCGATGTGAATCACCAATGTAGCATTGGCTGAACAACTTCGCTCGCATCGAACCATCCTTAATCGAACGCGATGGGCAGAGCACAATAATACGACTGGGATAGCGCTGAGCAAAAGTCAGCAAGGCAGAGAAACGTTCTTGCGCTTGCTCAGCAGTCACGTCCCATCCGAAGTGGAGCACGACATTCATCTGCGAAGCGCGAAAGGCCGACGGCGAACCCGAAGCATCGCTGTCCCACATAAGCTCTAGGCGATTTGTCACCTCTCCAACTGGCAAGTCCAAGCCTGGCAATTCGTCGATTAAATCTTTCATTAGTTATTTCCAATTTTCAGAAGAGAGATGACCTTAGATACAGGTGCTTAAATCATATTCAATCTTCTTGCCAGTAGTTCTTAATTAACCCGAGCAACGCCATTGATGCCCACGCTCTGAGAGTAATCGTTCGCTTTTGAGAGGGCCCCAAGATCCTGCTGCGTATTCCTTGAGCCCATTCATCTTGCAGTCTTCCCAGTATTTAAGAACAGGAGTTACTAGCTTCCAAGAGGCCTCCGTCTCATCCCCACGAATAAACAAGGTTCCATCGCCAATCATGGCATCGAGAATCAAACGCTCATAAGCTTCTGGTGTATTTGAGCCGAAGGTCGTGGAGTAGCTAAAGTGCATTTTTACGGGCTGAGTCCGTGTCTCCAAACCAGGAATCTTAGAGTTCATCACTAGAGTTACGCCTTCATTGGGCTGGATGCTAATCACCATAGTATTCGCTGCCACATTGAACTTATCGCCTTCTGAAAAGAGAATACCAGGCGGGCGTTTAAACTGAATCGCAATTTCACTCGCGCGTCGTGGCATGCGCTTACCTGAGCGGATGTAAAAGGGCACGCCCTGCCAGCGCCAGTTGTTGATTGCCAAGCGCATCGCCGCATAAGTTTCAGTCGAGGAATTATCAGGTATACCCTGCTCATCAGTATAGCCCTTTACTGGCTTTCCCTTGACGGGTCCATCTGTGTAACGTGCACGGACGACGTCCCCACCCTCGGGGTCAAGCTTTAGCGGCTGGATCGCCTTGATAACCTTGACTTTTTCATCGCGGATCGATTCGGGATCGAGCGAGACAGGTGGCTCCATTGCAGTCAATGCGACGAGCTGCATCGTATGATTCTGGATCATGTCTCGCATTGCACCACTTGTATCATAATAGCCCCCGCGAGTGCCGACCCCGAGACTTTCCGCCACCGTGATTTGCACACAATCAATGTATTCGCGATTCCAAAGAGGCTCGAAAATCGAGTTACCAAAACGCTGCACAAGCAAATCTTGCACGGTTTCCTTCCCGAGGTAGTGGTCGATACGGTAAACCTGGGCTTCCTCGAAGACGCTGCTGATCACTTCATTCAGCTCACGAGCAGACTCCAAATCCCTGCCAAAAGGTTTTTCGATGACCACCTTAGAGGCTAGCTTAGTACCGACATGCGCCTTGGCCATACCGCTGCTTCCAAGGTTTTTAATAATCGGCTCAAAGACGCTGGGTGGCGTAGAGATGTAGAACATGCGCTGCACATCGCGCCCCAAACCCTTTTCGATTTCATCAATCTTCGCGGCTAGAGAAACAAATGCTGCCGCTTCATCGTATCCCCCTGAGTAGTAAGACATGTTCTGGCGCACGCGCTCCCAGATCTCTTTATTCAGCGGTCGGCGTGAGTGCTTCTCAATCGCTTCGTCCATCAGCGCCCGGAAATCATCGTCTTCGATATGTTTGCGACCGTAGCCGATTAAATGAAATTCACCTGGCAGTAAATTATCCACACCCAGATTAAAAATCGCTGGTACTAGCTTACGCGCGGTCAAGTCGCCTGAAGCGCCAAAGATGACGACCACAGTCGGCGGTGCACCACGGTGTTTACTCAAACCCTTCAAAAAGGGGTGTCTGGACTCATCAGTTTCTGGACTCATGGCTAGTAGTATAGTGTTTAGAAAAGAGCGGCACATTGCCGTAATAGCGAACATCTGCCTCCCCGTCATCGGAGAGCGAAACTTCAATCACATCAAAACGGACGTGTTTCGGAGGATTTTGCAATTGATTAATGTAAGCCCTCGCGCCCCGCTGCAGAACTTGCTTTTTGTGTGCATTGATTGAGTGATAGCCACCAACCAGTGCGTCCGCCGCTCGCGCGCGCACTTCGACGAAAACCAGAACTCCAGCATCCACACAAACGATATCCAGCTCATCCCTCTTGTAGCGCCAATTACGGGCGATCACCCGGAAGCCAAGAGTGCGTTTCAAGTAGGCCGCAGCAAGGTCCTCCCCATACTGACCGCGCTCTGTCCGAGTGCTATTCGACGACAGTTTTTTAGGTCTCCAGTAAAACAACTCTCGCACTTTATTAAAAATACTCATCGGCTGAAAAGTCTCAAGCTAGGGATCGCGACAGGCAACCTAGATTGTTGAAGTTCCGCATTTATGCGGTCGTGCACCTTGTGTCAGAATGTCATAGTCAAACATACGCTGACCCCTAGCATAATGTTAATCATGCACACTACAAAATCTTGCCCCCCGTCACACCCAACATTCAACTAGCATCATCACTACTTTCTCAAGCAACATCCCCCATTTGATCGTCGGTGCTGGCCTCGCTGGCTGCTTGCTCGCGTGGCGATTTCAACAAGCCGGGCAGCGCTTTCTCCTGATCGGTAGCTCAGCCATGCCTTCAGCCTTCGGCGCGGCAGCGGGTGTGATCAATCCCGTCACAGGCCGCTGGATGACGAAAACCTGGAACTTCGACCAACTCCTGCCTGAAGCAGTAAAGACTTACCGTGCTATCGAACAAAAATTCGACATTCAGGTCTACCACCCCATCCCCGAGATTCGCTTCTGCCAAAATGCGGAAGACCTTAAACGCGTAGGTAAACGGATGCGTAACCCTCGCTATCAAGACGTGCTCAGCCACATGGCCGCTACCGGTGAGGCCGCTCCTGAATTTAACGATGATTTCGGCACTCTCCACATCAACCAAGCCGCCTACGTCGACCTGCCGCTAGTCGTTCATACGCTCAGGGCTTCATTTGCCACGCTTGGCCGATTCCGTGACGAAACCTTCCTCCACTCCGAGCTAAAGCCTGGCACGACTGGATGGCAATACCGAAACCTTCATGCTGACAAAGTGATCTTCTGCGAAGGAGCCGCCATGAAAGATAACCCGTGGTTCAAAAATTTGCCCCTGAAACCAGCTAAAGGAGAAACGCTCCTTTGCCACAGCCCCACACTAAGGCTGCCACAGAAGCTGTATCATCACAAAAAGTGGTTCCTCCCATATCCTGACGGCAATTTCCGCATAGGTGCCACCTACGATGAAAGCGACCTAAGTGACGCTCCAACCCAAGCTAAAAAAGACGAGCTACTCACAGCCGCCCAGGAAGCACTCAAAAAGCCACATCAAGTCGATGTCTCTGCCCATTTGGCAGGTATCCGTCCCAGCACAATCGATAGCCGCCCCATCATCGGTGCCCACCCTAATAACTTAGGGCTTTATCTGGTCAACGGCCTTGGCTCGAAAGGAGCCTCTACAGCACCCACAATGACTCAACAACTTACTAACTATATTCTTAAAAAATCGCCGATAGAGGACGAAGTGAACCTAACACGATTTTACTAGAAAATATGCGACTGACCGAAAAAGTTCACCACATCCTAACGAATCATCTGAAAGAGGGCGACCGAGCCATCGATGCCACATCTGGCAATGGTTATGATACCTTATTCCTCGCCCAACAGGTCGGGTTATCGGGCAAGGTCATCGCGATCGACATTCAAGATTGCGCGATCCAATCGACACGAGAGAAGTTGGAGTCAGCTGGCCTGATAGATCGCGTCAGACTAGTGAGCGAAGACCATGCCGTAGCCCTAAAGAAGCTCATAGTAGCCGATCATGAGGGGGTCGCTGCGGTCACCTTTAACTTAGGCTATCTTCCTGGCAGCGACAAAAGCATCCAAACGCGCGCAGAAAGCACTAAAGCAGCACTCACTGCGTCTATTCAATTACTAGTTCCTGGCGGATGCCTCTGCGTGACCGCTTACCGCGGACATAGTGGAGGCACAGTTGAAGCCGAGACTGTAGAGGCTTTGATGCATATATCCCGAGCGCAAGGAAATGCAGTCGAATGCCATCAGCCAGAATCAAGTAACTCGCCCCCAATTCTTTGGGTCTTAAGGAAGCGATAATACTTGACTATCTAGTATGTGCACAAAAAAGCCCCAGCACAATGCTGGGGCTTTGGTAAATAGTAAGGTTTTTCCTTTATGCTCGGCGGCGAAACATTAAGCAACCAAGTGCAAGGAGACCAGCGATTGCCGCATATGCAGATGGCTCAGGGACGGTAGTGATCATTGTTAGTCCATTAGTAGAAGAACCAGCAATAACATCAAACTGATCCGTACCTAAATTTGTTTGTCCTAAACCACCTACTACCACATTGGATGCTAGCAAACCAACATTGTCACCGTCAGAGGTGCTGCCAACAGTTGATCCTGTGGTAAGAGCTATCAAAATGGTTTCTCCACCTGAAGCAGCTACACTGGTACCAGCGCTACCATTCCAGCCGGCATTGGTCCAAAATTCGAAGCCGTAGTTGCTAGTTTGGCCAATTT
>PKCJ01000115.1 GCA_002862945.1 Opitutia bacterium
ACGCGCAGGACGAATGCTTCTCGGGCGGGGTCTTTGATTTGGGCGATACATTTCTCGAACACGATCCAGAACTCGCCGTTATCATACGATTTACGGGGGTTAAATTGCCAAGGGTCTGGATTTGTCGTGGCGATGCCACTATATTTGAACCAAAAACTCTCTAGGAGAGCTTCGTCTTCCGCCTCAATATCGACCTTGTTTTCTTTGATGGATTTACGAATCTGATCGACGATCTTGTTGCGCATAATACCGCGCAGCCAAAATTTGATATCGCGACTGCCATCGAATCGCTCGAGTGCCTTGATGCCGGCTAGAAAGGTGTCTTGTACGCAGTCGTTAGCAGCGTCGGGATTGCGCAAGCGCGACATGGCGAAGCCGTAAAGATAATCTCCATACTGATCGACCCATTGCTCAGGTGGGGTGACAGGTACTTTCGGTTCAGGTTTGTCAGGCACGGTGTCAAGGTGCTTCCTGGTATTGGTGGCGTCAACTCAAGTATTCGCTTAGTGGTTCACTAGGGATACTTATCGCTACCCGCAGGTCTTAACTTTAAACCTAATCGCTCGATCAGCTTCGTCTAAGATTAACAGTGCTTTTTGTTCGGCCTCGCGCATTTTGGCGCGGTCGCTCTCTCTGCGGTCGTCGTAGCCAGCTAGATGCAGCCAACCGTGGACGAGGTAGAGGCTGAGCTCCCGGCTGAAAGGTAGGCCTAATTCGGCGGCTCGGCTCCGAGCGTGGTCGACGGAGACGATGATCTCCCCGGCCGATTCTATCTCGGGCTGTGCTGGGAAGGTGATCACATCGGTCGGGCTGGGATCTTCCATGAAGTCGGAGTGTACTTGTGCAATTTCGGCATCGTTGACGAAGGCGATACTTAGCTCGCCCTCGCTGATTGGGAATTTACCAGATGCGTGGATCGCCTCGAAAAGAGCGATGGCGGCGTGCTCAGGGTCGACTAGGGCGCTAGATTGGTTGTTGATCTCTAGGCTGAGCGTTGGCATCGGGCGTTTTGTTGTTGCTTCCCTTTTCGAGATCGTTGGCCTTTTCGGCATCGCTCTTCGGGTATTCTACACGGGCGTGTAGCATGTTAAGAACAGTGTAGATGAAGCTCTTACGTATCTGGTCGAGTTCTTGAAAGGTGAGTGGACAGTTATCGAGCTGGCCGTCTTCAATCCGGTCTTTGAAGATGCGGTCGATCAACTCCTCTACGTTGGGCTGAGTAACTTTTTTCAGAGTGCGGCTGGCCGCCTCGACGCTGTCAGCGAAGAAGATGATGGCGCTCTCTTTAAAAGCGGGTTTTGGGCCGTCGTAACGGTAGGTGCTCTCATCGACCAAAATTACTTCTTTTGCCTTCTTTTTGACCCTAGCGTTCGTCTTTTCGGAGATGGGCTGGTGGGTGTCTCCTTGTTTTTCCTTAGCGCGTTTTTTGGCTTGGTAATAAAAATATTGAATTAGGGTGGTGCCGTGGTGCTGACGAATAACGTCGACGATCACGCGGGGCAGCTTTTCCTTGCGCGCCATTTCGACGCCTTCTTTGACGTGCGCTTTGATCACGAGGGCGCTCATAGAGGGGTTCTTCTCATCGTGCGGGTTCGCGCCGTCGCGCTGGTTTTCGGCGAAATATGCGGGTTTAACTAATTTGCCGATATCATGAAAGAGGCAGCATACACGGCAGAGCAGGGGACTCGCTCCGATCGCGGCAGCGGCATTTTCAGAGAGGTTGGCCACCATGAGACTGTGGTGATAGGAGCCGGGGGCTTCCATCTGCATACGGCGCAGTAGGGGATGGTTGAAGTCGGTAAGTTCGAGCAGAGTAATTTCGGTGGTAATCTTAAACAGCTGCTCGAAGACGGGCAGCAAACCGACAGCCAGAATGCCTGTGAGCAAACCGACAACAAGGGCGAGAAGTGTCTGCTGAACGACAATGCCAAAGGAGAAGCCGTTAAGGAGGCCTATGGCCGCCGCAGCGATAGCGGCCGTCGCGCCAGCCAGAAGTCCCGAGCGAACGAGTTTTGAACGTTTGCGTACGTTGGTCGATACATAGGCACCAACAACGCCCGAAAGAAAAGCTATGAGAATGAACTCGACTGAATTGTTCTGAATGATGCCAAAGACGACTGCAATGATCAGCGCTGAGAGCACGGCGGGGGCTCCCCCTACGAGCACGGCCACGATAATCGGTGCGAGCGCGTAAGGTGCCACGTAGGGTAGCATGCTCAGCGAAGGTCGGCTATTAATTAGCGCGCTTTCGCCGATCTCTGTGATTACTCGGATAATTAATAAATTTAGTAGGATACTAAGAGCAGTTATGGCGATGGCTCGATTGCGCTGATGTAGTTTGCGCAGGCCTTGCTTTACGTAAATATAAACGGCGATCAGAAGGATCGAGGTTAGTATGAGTCGCTCAACAAAGAGTGGATTTAAGATAAGCGAATTACCGCGGCGGTCTAGTTCGACTTGTCGGTAGGCTGCGAGGCGCTCAATGTCGGCTTCCTTGATCATGGCTCCTGGCTCAATCAATGTTTCCCCTTGTTTGAAATTGACTACGCTAGGTTCTAGTTGGTCGATGGCTCGCTGGATCGCACGATTAGTGCCGATGGCACTGTAGAGCAGGTTTGGCTCAAGGCCTTCACGAAAGATGTCGAAGAGAACGCGCGCCGTGGTAGAGTTACCTGAGAGTGAATTGATCCTTACGCGCAGCGCGACGAGTGCATCAGCCAAAGAGCGAGCATCTGGAAGATTGTAGCGACCATCCTCATCGACGAGTTGAATGACGGTTACTTGTGGTCCCACTGACTCAGAGTTATTTGCCGAGTAGATACCGTCCTCGAAGATTTCTTTGAGTACTGAGAGTGCGTCGTTGAAAAGCGTGGAGCGTTCCTTGGGTTTCGTCTGCTTTGTGAGTTTAGAAATGGACTCGGCCTCGACTGCTAGTTGGTTCGACTCGATCAGAGTCGTCGCAGTTTTTAGGAGTTCGGCTTGCAGGATTTCGTCGCCCTCTTCTTCGAATTCGATTTGGTTTTTCGCGATACTTGAGTTTAGCTCGTTAATAAATTGGCGAAATTTTTCAAAAGGCTCGAAGGTGCGCTGGAAAACCGGTGGCACTTGCGCGCGTGCTGCCGCTGCATTGGCCTCTGCCATCACTTCGCTTTCGTATTGAAATTGGAACTCGGAAACGACTCGTGTCTGCGCCGCTTGGTTGAGGATTATGCGTGGCCCTTTCGGTTTTTGTCCGAGGTAGCAGATGGTGATGACGAGGGCCGAAAAAATTAGAAAGAGGCTGACCTCAATTAAGCGGCTAGTCTCAAAAAAGTGCGAGGTTGCCGACTCTTTGCCACGGCCGACATCCTTGCGCACGCCATTGGAGCCGTCTTTGGATTTACGCTTCTTGTTGTATTTTTTAGTAAAAAAAGCCATAGGAAAATGGTTTATTGGTCTGCTACAGCCGCAGTAGGTTAAATTAAGCCATTGCGTAAGCGTTGATAATATCTTGCACGAGCGGGTGGCGGACGACGTCTAGGCCATCAAAGTAAAAGAGGTGGATGCGCTCGATGTCTTTGAGCACGCGGGTGGCCTCCTTGAGACCTGATTGCTTATTGCGCGGTAGGTCGGTTTGGGTGATGTCACCCGTCACCACCATGCGACTACCGTCGCCGAGGCGGGTTAGGAACATCATCATTTGTTCGTGAGTGGTGTTTTGTGCCTCATCGAGCACGACGAATGCGTTGGCGAGGGTGCGGCCACGCATGTAGGCGAGCGGCGCGATCTCAACGATACCGCGCTCGACGAGTTGCATGGTTTGCTCCTTGCCGATCATGTCGTTCATAGCGTCGTAGAGTGGGGTTAAGTAGGGTAGAATCTTTTCTTGCAGTTCGCCAGGAAGAAAACCGAGTGCTTCGCCCGCTTCGACTGCGGGGCGGGTCAAAATGATCCGTTCGACGCGACCTTCGAGTAGCTCGCGTAGTGCCATGGCCATGGCCAAGTAGGTCTTACCCGTGCCAGCGGGACCGATGCCGAAGGTAATTGGGTGCGCGTCGATTGCTTGCAGGTAGCGTTTTTGATTGAGCGTCTTTGGCACGACGCTCTGGCGTTTGAGTTTGATGACGAAGGGATGGCGGTAGATCTCACGCAGCTCGTCGCCCTTGCCCTCCGCCACGCAACGTAGCGTGTAGTGAAAGTCAGAACTACGGATGTGAAGGCCTTGCGCGCGGGCGGCTTCGAGTAGTTCGAAGACTGCCTTCAAGTTAGCGATGCCCTCGATCTTACCATCAACTGTGACCCATTCGTCGCGACTTGCTATGCTTACGCCTAGGCAGTGCTCAGCTTCTTCAAGGTTACGTCCGTCGTCTGCATAGAGCAGGCTCAACTGACGGGCGCTAGAAAAGTGGATCGTCTCGGACGGCATACTTTTATATATGGGCTTCGACGCAGGAGTGCAGGCGCTGCCACATGGCATCCATCGAGTCTGGAAGGACGCGAGTGTTGCCGATGACTGGCATGAAGTTTGTATCACCGTTCCAGCGTGGTACGACGTGACAATGTAAATGGCAAGGGATACCTGCGCCTGCGGCGTCGCCAAAGTTGAAGCCGGTGTTGAAGCCGTCGGGGCTGAGGGCGCGGCTGAGGATGTTTTGCGCTTCCACTACTAAGTCGATTAACTCGTGGCGCTCCTCATTATTGAGGTCCTCAAGTCTAGCTACTTCGCGGAAGGGCAAGACGAGTAGATGACCTGCGTTATAAGGATAGCGGTTCATTACGATGTAATTGTGTATGCCGCGATGCAAAATATACTCCTTAGCGTCATCGCCTGTTTCAGTAATGTGGGTAAATGGATTACCGCATTCCTTCGGGTTTTTGGGCGCAAGGATGTAGGGCATACGCCAGTAAGCGTGGAGCCGCTCCATCGAGGAAGGGAGCTGTTTAGATGTCTGTGTAGGTATGGATTCGTCCATAAAAAGAGCGTGTGACAATAGAGTCCTTAAAAGCCCGCGTCGATGGTAAATTCAGGACCTTAAAAACACCTTTTCGATGTTGCTTTGGAGCTAAAGCAAAGCAACTCTTTGCATTTGATTTCTGTGCCCTCATCCAAGTATCGCGCTTGTTTAATTCCGTGACGAAGCCAATCAAATCCCAAAACTTCAAGGACATCCTACCTGAACAAATTACGGCCTTTTGCCTGATTGTCGGTTTCGCTCTCTACACGCTTTGGGATCAGTTGTACTGGTGGAGCAATCGCGAAGATTATAGCTTCGGCTACCTTGTGCCGCTATTTGCTGGCTACGTTCTTTTCGATCGCTGGCCTGTTATTCGCAGCTATCTCTTCGCAGGTCATGCTCCTGATCAGCCAGCACTTGTTCGAGTCAAGCGTAGTGCGCTAACTTCTCTTCTGGAATGGGTCGCGGTAGCCGTCTTCGCCGCTTCGATTTGCCTTTTTACGATCGGCGCGCTCCTACGCGCGGCGACAGGGCCGCAAAATCCCGCCTCGCTCGCCATCGCAGCCAGTCTTGCGGGGCTCGCGCTTAGTATGGTCTTTATCTTTTCCAAGCAGCGTGCCGATGGTCAGGCAATGCCGCTCAAGCATCGCCTTGCGCTGACCGCGCTCTTTCTTTTCCCCGCTTTGATTTGGATGATTTCGGCGCCGTTGGTTTCTGTGGCTGAGACACAGATCCGCGTCTTTTTGCTGACCAAGGTGACAATTGCGGTATTTAGCTCTTTCGATTTCCTTGGCTTCGAGTTGGAACGAGAAGGCAACGTCCTCATCCTGCCCGATGGTCAAGTAGGCGTCGAGGAGGCCTGCTCTGGTATCCGTTCGCTCACCGCTTGTCTCTTTGCTGGATCCTTCCTTGCTTCGGTCTTTTTAGATCGTTTTTGGAAAAAAATTCTCTTGGTCGGAGCGGCCATGCTTTTTGCGGTGCTGACTAATTTGATCCGAAGTATTTTCCTGACACTATGGGCCTATTATCATGGCTCTCAAGCCATCGACGAGCACTGGGTGCTTCCATTGATCGGCGACATTGGTACCGTCCACGATGTCACAGGTATGGCGATTCTTTTCTTCACCTGCATCGGCCTGATTTGCTTGTTACCTATCTTTAATTATAAATTAAAGGATTTTGAAGAAGATGAAGACTGGAATCAGCCTGAGCCTATGGGCTAGAAGTGAATCTCCATATGCAGCTCTCCATCGATAAGCGTGAATTTGTAGGTGCCACGCCAAAAAATTACTCCCTCGTCGTTTGCCTAAGTTTGCGTTGAAGTACTTAGCGTGTCGTGGAGTTAAGCATCAACTGCGTTGCTGAAATTCTAAACTTTAGTCAGCGCTTCTTTTTTTTGTTCGGCCTGCTCGGCTAGCATTCTATGACGGCGGGCGCGGACGTCGAACATGTCGGATTGTTCCTCGGCGTGGTAGGAGGAGCGGATCATTGGCCCAGACTCGCAGGCACCGAAGCCGATCTCTAGTGCGTATTCTTTCCAACGAGCAAATTCATCGGGGGTGACCCAGCGGTCGATCTTGGCATGCTGCTTAGAGGGTTGTAAATACTGGCCGATGGTAAGCACGTCGACGCCGACTTTGACCATATCCTTGAGCACTTGCTCAATCTCCTGCTCCTTTTCGCCTATGCCGAGCATGATGCCAGACTTGGTGATGAAACCGCGCGATTTGGCGTGTTCCAATACCCAGAGCGAGCGGTCGTAGCGTGCGGTCTTGCGGATCGGACGTTGGAGGCGTTTGACCGTTTCGAGGTTGTGGTTGAAAATATCGGGGCATGCGTCGAGCACCAGGTCGAGGTATTCCTGTTGGCCGCGAAAGTCGGCGGTGAGTACTTCGACAGCACACTCGGGCATACGGTGGTGGATCGCGCGAATGGTAGCTGCCCAGACCGAGGCTCCGCCGTCTTTCAGATCGTCGCGGGCGACGGAAGTGATCACGGCGTGCTTGAGGTTCATTCGGGCTATGGATTCGGCCACGCGGGCGGGTTCACCCATGTCGAGTTCGGTCGGTCGACCAGTTTGAATAGCGCAAAAGGTGCAGGAACGAGTACAAATGTTTCCCAGAATCATGACGGTGGCTGTCCCTCGCGACCAGCATTCGCCCATGTTCGGACATTGAGCACTCTTACAGACGGTATGCAGATCGTTGTTATCGACGATCTCGCGCACGGCTTTATACTCGGGGCTGGTGGGTAGTTTAGCTCGGAGCCAATCTGGTTTTCGCATATCCATCTTGTTAAGGACTGTTCCTAAAAACTTGTCTAAATTCAACTGCTAATCGCGCTTTTACCTCTGCTATGTCGACGGCCTTATTTAGCTCATCATCAAGTGAGGTTACGTTGCCGTCACTAATCCCACAGGGCACAATGCCGTCAAAGTGCGCCATGTTGGGGCAGACGTTGAGTGCGAAGCCGTGGTAAGTGATCCATGAGCGCACGGCTACGCCAATGGCGCCGATCTTTCGCTCATTGTTTAACCAGATACCAGTTTGACCTTTACGGCGGGCGGCGGCCAAGCCGTAAGTGGCGAGGGTGCGAATGATGACCTCTTCGAGATCTCGCAGGTAGGCATGGAGATCTTTGCGGTGCGCGAGCGTGAGGATGGGGTAGCCTACGATTTGGCCGGGTCCATGGTAAGTGATGTCGCCTCCTCGGTTTGATTTGAAAATGGCGATGCCCTTCCGAGAACACTCGGCTTCAGTCCAAAGTAGGTGCTGTTCTGAGTCTTTGCGCATGCCCATGGTGTAGACAGGTGTGTGCTCGGTAAAAATAAGAGCGTCGCCACACTCGCCGCTTAGACGTTGTTCGACGCGTAACTTTTGCTGCTCGAAAGCGTCGGCGTAGTCGGTCAGCTCCCAGTCGATCACTTCGATTTCTGTGATCGAATTAGTCATGCGATCAGTTGCCCGCCGAGGCAGATACCGATGATGTATTTGCCCCACGCAATCGCCTCGCGGATAAGCGCCTTTTCTAGTGCAAGCCAAGGATATTTGGCCTCTTCATAGATATTCATTGGGCCGCCTTTAATAAATAGGCAGTCGAAATCCTTAATGCTCGGCAGTTCGCCGTCCTCGTAGAGTCGGTGGCTAAGGATAGGGTGCCCATGGGCTTGTGCCCAGTCTGCCAGTGCGGCAGGCCCCTCAAATGATACATGTTGTAGGCATAAGATTCGCATCTTTTGTAATGTATAATGACGGTTGTCTTTCTCGGCTTGGAGTCTAGTTAAAAGAGACCATGAAATTCCACCGTTTGTCTTGGCCACTCTTTGCTCTAGCTTTTTTTGGGGCGCTGGTCGGCTTTTTCATTTCGACTGTAAGCCCTTTTTCTAACTTTTTTGGAGCAATTTCTAAAGATGAGCTTAGGGCAAGTGACCGTGTGGCACAAGTGGATTCCGATTTTTCACTAAGGTCGAGTGATCAAGTTGTAACCCGAGACCTTGCCCAACCTAGCAAGGTCATCCCCGGAGAGCTGGTGGTTCACTTCGACAATCGCAATGACTACCTCGCGTATCTAGAGGCACTCACAAATGCTGGTATCACGCCACTCGGGCAGATCGATATGCTCCTCGCCGTGCGCATCCCCGAGAGTGCTTTACTCGAGGCAAACTTCGGCCAATTCGGCGCCCGTTCTAGCTATTCTTACCGTATCGAGTGTCCGCTGCCGCCTGTCGAAATTGATCCTGAAGCGCTAGCCAGTCTTCGCGCTTACGGTCTCTCGGCTTGTGCTATCACAGGCGGCTTCATTGCTGGGCAGGGCGAGGGAGTCATCGTGGCTATTCTCGATTCGGGCATCCAAGCGCACCCGCAGTTTGATGAAGTTTACATCGTGCCTGTCGATTTAGCTGGTGGTGGCATGGCGGGGCTCGGCGCAGCGCATGGCACTTCGGTTGCTTCGATCATTACCGGTAGTGAAGGCATTGCGCCCGCTGCCGAACTATTTGTTGTTCGTTTGCTGGATGAGGAAGGATCGGGCAATAGCTACCATGTGGCTCAGGGTATCGTGCGAGCGGTCGATTTCGGCGTGCAGATTATCAATATGAGCCTCGGTGTCTATCAAGACTCACCATTGCTTCGCCAAGCCGTCAAATATGCCGATGATCGCGGTGTAATCATGGTTGCTGCTGCGGGTAATGATGGCTACGACCACATACCATATCCTGCTGCTTATTCACAAGTGCTTGCCGTGACCGCAGTGGATGCGAATGGACAACATGCCTTCTTTCCAAATCAATCCGAGGAAATTGACTTTGCCGCACCCGGCGTCGGCGTACTCACTGCTAAAGAAGACAAAGGCACTACGCTATTTTCTGGTACTTCCGCAGCTGCGCCTTTTGTCAGCGGAACACTTGCTTCGCTAATGTCTGGCGCTGGCGCATTGCCACCTAAGCAAGCGGTTGATATCCTGAAGCGCTACCTTAACGACCAAGGTGCGCCCAGCGCTGACCCAGTCTACGGTGCTGGCCTCATCGATTGGGATCGCCTTCGCGAGCGCGCCACGCCTAACCTACTCGATGTCGCGCTAGCCGACATTTACCTTCAGCCCAATGCCCTACCTGGAACCACTATGCCGATTGAAGTCACCGTCCAGAATCGTGGTACTAACTGGTTCAGCGATGCTCGGCTCGAAGTTTTCATCGGTGATGCCGAGCCAGTTAGTTTCGTCCTTGGCTCTCTCGGGCCTGGTCAGACGACTACGCGTAAAGTATTTACTCAAATCCCCACGCTGGACAGCGATGAAACGCTTAGTCTCGCCGCTCGCGTCATGCCCATTAAGCTCGAAGACGATGTCCGCCTGAATAACAATCTCAAGGCCGTCACCTTTCGTCCAGCCAAGTAGTGGAGACTTGAGTCGCCATTGGGTCGTGCTACGCAAGCTATTTACGGAAGCAGTCATTAGGCCTTTTTTAACTGGATTTGCTTGCCCAGTCGCTATACCGCTATCTGGCTAAGAAAGTATTTTCATGAATGATTCCGAACAAGCACCGATCATCCCTGAAGAGGGAGAGGTTGGATTCGTCGAGTATCAGGATTTTGTTTCTAAAGAGCCGTTTAAATTCGCCTCTGGGGGCAAGCTCCCTGAGCTAACGCTCCGTTATGAGACATACGGGCATCTTAATGCGGCCAAGGACAATGCAGTTCTGATCTGCCATGCTCTAAGCGGCGATCACCACTGCGCTGGCGTCCATGGTATCGAAGAGCGCAAGCAAGGCTGGTGGAATTTTATGGTTGGTCCTGGTAAGCCGATCGATACCACCCGCTACTTTGTGATTTGTTCCAATGTGCTCGGTGGTTGCCAAGGTTCGACTGGTCCCGGTTCGATCAACTCTGAAACGGGCAAAGCTTACCAGCTCGATTTCCCAAAACTCACTGTGCAAGATATGGTCAGAGCGCAGTCGCTCCTTGTTGATCATTTCGGGATCGACCGTCTCCACGCCGTTATCGGTGGTAGCATGGGGGGCATGCAAACCGTACAATGGGCGATTGATTTTCCTGACCGTGTCGGCCGCTATATCGCGCTCGCTTGCGGCGCTCGACATACCGCACAAGCCATCGCCTTTAACGATACGGGTCGCCAAGCCATCATCTCAGATCCTGCATGGCAGCAAGGTAGCTACGATCCTGAGCACGGCCCTGACCAAGGCTTGGCCGTGGCGCGCATGATGGCACACATCACCTATCTCTCCGATGTCGGCATGGAGAGTAAGTTCGGCCGCAAACGTCGTAACGCCGACGAGTCTAAGGAGCACTTCGATGTCGAGTTCGAGGTCGAAAGTTATCTGCGTTATCAGGGCGCGAGTTTCGTTTCCCGATTCGACGCCAATAGCTACTTGTATCTCACCAAAGCCCTCGACCGTTTCGATTTGCACTATCCGGAGTCATTAGATGCGACACTCAGTGCGGTGACGTCCCAAGGTCTAGTTATCGGTTTTACCTCAGACTGGCTCTACCCGCCGCAGGGCAATCGTGAGGTGGTGGAGGCACTGCTGCGCTTAGGTAAAGATGCCACATACGCTGAACTCGCGATGGATTTTGGGCACGACTCCTTCCTTGTTCGAGCACCCAAGCTCTACGAACTCATCCATAGTTTTCTTACTCGCTAATCGTATGAGTCCGATCGATAAAAAACGCCAAGCTGATTTTCAGGTGATCGCCCAGTGGGTTGAGCCTGGCGAGCGTGTGCTCGACCTCGGCTGTGGCCGTGGTGTACTACTGGAGTATCTCAAGCAGAAGAAGTCGATCTATGGCGTGGGTGTGGATATTGATTTTGATAAGATTCTTAGCTGTGTGAAACGTAGTGTGCCTGCTTATCAGGGTGATGCTCTTACTATT
>PKCJ01000006.1 GCA_002862945.1 Opitutia bacterium
ACGAAGAACCCGTCGCATAGTGTAAGCTTGGAAAACAGCTAGCTATTCTAAGCACAAAGACGCTTCACGCTCAACCAGCGTAGGATGTGAATAGTGGAAGCTGCTATAAACAGGGTGCGGCGTCAAATTACTTAGATTCTCTTTATGAAGCTTCCGTAGAGCCTTCGAAAGAGGTGTATAACTGCCCATCGCATCACGTGCAAAAGCATCGGCCTCATACTCATGTTTACGAGATAGTCGGCTAGTCAAAGGCGATAACCAAAAAGTAATGAGCCCACTGAGCAACATGAAGAGCAAAAAGACTGGTACGATCTGACCGTCCGCCATCGAGTTGAAATGAAAGGCTTCCACGAACCAGCCTGCGTTGGCTAACCAACCGAGTGCCGCAAACATAGCAAGGGATGAGAGCGCGGCCATCGCCATCATTTTCGGGATGTGACCGAGCTTGTAGTGCCCGATCTCATGAGCGAGTACAGCCTCTAGCTCATCGGCTTCCATTTGCTCGATCAGTGTATCGAATAATACGATGCGGCGAAAGCGACCAAAGCCTGAAAAGAAGGCGTTGGAGTGCCCCGAGCGTTTGCTGCCGTCCATCACAAGGATGGTCTGCGCCTGGAAACCAGTGCGATCAGCCAAGGCGAAGAGACGCGTCTTCAAGTCACCCTCCTCCATAGGTTCCAGCTTATTGAATAGCGGCATGATAAACATCGGATAGGCAACCACCATCACGAGTTGAAATATAAAGAACGCTGCGAATCCCCAGACCCACCAAAGTGAACCTGCCGCGTCAACCAAGTAGATGAGTAATGCTAGTAAAGGATAGCCGATAACGAAGCCGATAATCGTGCCTTTGACCTTATCAAAGACCCATAGCTTTTTAGTGCTTTTGTTAAAGCCAAAACGTTCTTCAAGATTAAAGGTGCCCCACCAGTCAAAAGGAATCGTAGGTAGGCCGAGCAACAAACCGATTAGAAAGAGCACAAGGGCTTGACCCCAAACACCAAAGCCAAACCAATCGGTGAAGAGTTCGAAGAACCATGGCAAAACGCCAAGTAAAAGTACCACTACAAGCACACTCGCATCGTAGAGATCGCTGAGGATACCAAAGCGCGTTTTAGCCACGGTGTATTCAACCGATTTCTGATAAGTCGGCAAATCGATAAAGTCGCGAAAGCTTTCTGGGACCTCGCTTGCACGAGCTAGCGCGTAACGGAGATTAAGTAAATCGAGTATTATACTCGTGCTGAGCTTCAGGATAAGCAGAACGATAAAAACAAGTAGTAAGTTATTCATTACTCCAATTAAAAGTTAACCTCCGCAGCATCTTTCCAGAGTTGATCGAGGCGGTAAAAATCACGCTTCTCAGGGGTCTGTAAATGGATCATAAAGTCAAAGGCATCGACGACTAACCAACCGCTACCGAGGGTGCGGTCTTGTCCGATTAACTGGATATCGGCTTCTTTAAGCGCTTGGTCGAGCTCACTCTTGAGAGCTTTGACGTGGGGATCGGAGGTGCCCGTCGCGAGGACAATGTAGTCAGTGATTGAGGACTTGCCACGCACATCAAGTACACGGATGGCTTCCCCCTTCTTGTCTTCGATTGCGGCAATGACACAGCGAATCTCCTCAAGTGTGCACTTATCCGTTTTACTTTTTTCTTTAGTCATAATAATGCTGAAAATATCTAGCATGTATAAAGGCCACGAGAGGAAATAAAAGCTTCAACTGCGGGAGGTAATAAGTCCACCACCGATCGCCCCTCAGCGATTGATGCGCGTATCTTGGTCGAACTGTGCGGCATTAGCGGAGCATCGATTGTGACGAAACGCAGACCTTTTACAGCGGACTCAACAATCGAGTGACCCGGGCGGCGAAGTACGATAAAGGTAATCAGCGTAGCGATCTCTTCAATACAGCGCCACTGCGGCAAGAGCTCAAACTGATCGGCACCGATGATCCAATGTAGACGACTTCCCTCATGCGATGCCTTGTAAGCCTTAACCGTATCGACCGTATAACTAGTGCCACCACGCTCGACCTCGCAAGTGTCGACATCGAAGCGCGGCTCCTCAGTAGTAGCGAGGCGAAGCATTTCAACGCGATCTGCATCTTCGACTAAAGTGGCGCCCTTTTTGAGTGGCGATTGAGCAGCAGGGATAAAAATGACCGCATCAAGATCGCAATTTTCCAGTGCAGTCCGAGCGACCTCCAAATGCGCCTCATGCACAGGATCAAAGCTGCCGCCATAAAGGGCGATAGATTTTCGTTTCTTAGTGCTGAAGAATGATTTCATTATGTAGCGAGTAAACGACTCCTCTTTAGGATTGAGAGCAAGACTTCTATTTGCATACTAAATAAAATGCAACCTACAGAAGACGCATCGCAAGCCCTTCCCTTGGGAGAGACTCTGCAAAAGCTCTTAAATACTGACGACAGCCGTGGCCTCTCGATCAATGAGGTCACCTGTGCGGTCGGCGAAAAGGGCTTTGGCTTACTACTGATTGTGCTTTCGCTACCAAGCGCCCTTCCAATACCAGCACCAGGCTATAGCACTCCCTTTGGCGTCGTTATGGCTTTGATTGCTTTGCAAATGATATGTGGACGAAAGGCCATTTGGCTGCCAAAGAGGCTCGGCACTATTCGGATCAAACCCAAGCTGGCTAAAACGATGCTGGGCACTGCATCAAAATTTCTAAACAAAGTTGAGCGATGCATTCGTCCACGCCAAAAGTGGATTCGTGGGCGGACAGGGCAAGCAAGCTTAGCCTTTATAGTGTTAAATATGGCCTGCCTAATGACGCTACCGTTTCCTCTAACAAACACCTTACCTGCGATGGTGATCTTCATAATCGGCGTCGGATTATCGGAAGATGATGGTTTGCTGGCAATCGGCGCTTTCGTGCTCGGATGCTGCGCATTGCTACTCTATGCGGGCACCGTTTACATCGTTTTGATGCAGGGGGTCGAAGCAATCGAACCGATTAAAGAATGGATCAAGTCGCGGGTGGCCATTGGCGGATAGCTTTACCAAGTAAGCTACGCCAGTTCACCCAGTGCCTTTTGACGGAAGGCTTCGAGCTTTCGAACGATTTCGGTCGAATCGCTAAGCTGAGTGACTTCGGTGACGAGTCGCTCGACATCCGCTTTTTTGATATGGCGGATGAAATATTTAACCTCTGGCAAAAGGCTTGAAGTCAGACTCAAAGAATCTGCGCCCATACCCAAAAGGAGCCCCGCGAAGATCGGGTCACCCGCGATCTCTCCACAAATACTCACCGATGTATTAGCTGCTTTTCCGCCATCGATAATCGCCTTGAGAGTGCGGAGCACAGCTGGGTGAGCAGGGTCGTAAAGGTGCGCGACTTCGTCATTAAGTCGATCCACAGCGATGAGGTATTGAATCAAGTCATTCGTGCCTATACTCAAAAAATCTGTTTCAGCAGCGAGTAAGTCAATAATTACTGCCGCACTGGGAACTTCGACCATTGCACCGACCTCAATGGCTTCGTCAAAAGCTTGCCCTTCGTCACGCAATTCTTGTTTGACTGTATCGAATACTTTATTGGCCATGCGTAACTCCATAATGCCGCTGATCATAGGATACATAATCTTCACATTACCGTGGGCGCTAGAACGCAATATGGCTCGGAGTTGAGTCTTAAAAATAGCTTCATTACCAAGGCAAAATCGGATGGCACGAAAGCCCATGAAGGAGTTGTCATCCTTTACGTTTTCGTCGCCAATGGTTTTATCACCACCTACGTCTAAAGTCCGGATAATGACTGGATGATTGCCTGACGCTTCGACTACTGCGCGATACTCCTCATACTGAACTGACTCAGGAGGGTAGCCGTGGTGACGAAGGAAAATACCTTCCGTGCGGAAGAGTCCGACACCCTCGGCGTGCATAGCTTTGACCTGCTCCATCTCTTGTGCACCTTCGACATTAGCCATTAGACTGATCGACACACCATCTAGCGTTTGTGCAGGCTTGGAAATAAAGGAGTTAAAAGTATCATCTCGCTTCTTCCGATCGGTCGCGAACTTACCATACTTGAAGAGGCGATCTTCAGTCGGATTGATGATAATAATCCCCTTGTGACCATCGACCAAAATATGATCACCACTGATTATTTTTTTGGTGCCATCGTGAGTGCCAACCACTGCGGGTATTCGCAATGAACGGGCCATGATGACCGAGTGGCTCGTCTTACCACCGCAGTCTGTGACAAAGCCCAATAATTTGTTACGATCAATATCTGCTGCATCCGAGGGAGAGATGTCCTCCGAGATAATGATACTCTCGGCAGCTAGCTCGCCAAGATTCACCTTTTGCATACCGACCAGATTATGTAAAAGGCGGCGAGAAACATCGCTGATGTCAGCGACGCGCTCGCGAAGATAATCATCCTCCATCGAGCGAAAAAAAGAAATATAGCGCTGTGCGACTTTGTTATAGCAAAATTCGATGTTCTTTTTTGAAGTCTTCAACTCCATCGTCACCTCTTCGAGTAGAGCATTATCTTCTAGGACGAGTAGATGAGCATCAAAAATACCAGCCTCGCCCTCGCCTAAGCTTTGAGCTATTTTATCACGCACGCCTGCGATCTCTGCCCGAGTTTCTAAAATAGCTTTATCAAAACGTCCGAGCTCAGCGTCGACTTGATCCTCGTTGATGTCGAAGCAGGGAACATCCAACTGCTTTTGCAGGTAAACCACGGCACGCCCATGCGCGACACCTGGAGACGCAGCAATGCCTTCGAGTATTAACTCATTTTTGTTATGTGGTTCGGACACAGCTAGTAATGTTCAGAATACAGCGCGAGTCGCTGAAAACAATAGGGTCTCCTCAGCGAATTGAAGTTTCAACAAAAAATATGCTCGAGCCCCAAGCCTCTTCACAGATACATCGAATCTTCGAAACTTCCTGTGCATCCTGAGCCAGCGCAAAACAGCAGCTACCACTTCCGCTCATCAAACAAGCAAAGCCTGCTGCTCGAAGTTCCGCTAACAAGCAGGGGATGGCTAGATACTTGAGGCCCATATATTCCTCGAAGGTATTATGCAGCAACCCTTCCAATTTACCAGAGTCTTTGAACAGAGCCAGTCGATTAGCAGCTAGTTCCAAAGATTCATAAGCCGAAGGTCTCGATTCAATAAGCCGACTGTAGGCCATAGCCGTATTGATTGCAAAATCTGGTCGAAACAAAACAACCCTCTGCCCTCGCAGTGACTTAGCTAATTCGTCGGGCAAGGCTTCCAGCACCTCACCACGCCCGGACACCGTCGCAGGCATTGGATCAATGAAAAACGGGCAATCGGAGCCAAGCTGTGCGGCCATTGCCATTAGTCGCTCTTTGGTCATGCAATTGCCTGCTAATTGGTTCATTGCGCAAAGAGCCACCGCGGCATTGCTACTCCCACCACCCAAACCTGCGCCCGTGGGTATATGTTTATCTAAATCGAAATCGAAGTAGCTACTCTCTGCGAGCTCTTCGCGGAACGCATCCGCTGCCTGCAAAATCAAGTTTGCCCCGCCAGTCGGCACTGCGGAATTACTGCAATTTAAACAATCTACACCTGCTTCATTGATCGAAACAGTTAAAGTATCACCAAAATCCAAAGACACCACCACCGAGGTCAAAGCGTGAAAGCCATCGCCACGCTCCCCATGCACAGACAGCATGAGATTGATTTTAGCAGGCGATTCAAGTTTTACGGATTTCATAGAGTTTTGCTATTAAGAAGACTCCTCCTGTGCTCTACCATGAAATTTTCCACTTTTGCACTTTGCCATCGGCTAAAATCGCTCACTATATCGACATCATGTCCAAACAAGAGCCCTGCCAACTCATTTTAGCACTCGATCTCGAAACCCGCGAAGAAGCCCTAGCCATGCTCGACCATCTAGGCGACTCACTCAAGTGGGTCAAAATCGGTCTGCAACTATTCACCGCATATGGGCCTGACTTCGTTCGCGAGATTGCCGACCGCGGATATAAGGTCTTTCTCGACCTCAAGTTGCACGACATCCCCAACACCGTGGCCAAAGCCATACGAAGTATCGCCACTCTTCCCGTCGAACTGCTTACAATCCACGCCATTGGCGGTGGGGAAATGCTCGAGTGGGCTAACAAAAGCCGTGACGATCACGCACCCCATCTCAATCTCCTTGCCGTTACCGTGCTCACTTCGATGAACGAGGTCCAACTCCGCTCACTCAACATCGACGGCAGTCCCGAAGACCAAGTCCTCCACCTCGCCGATATCACCCTCAAGTCAGGCGTGCAAGGCCTCGTATGCTCTTCTCTCGAACTTGCGCCTTTACGCACCCGTTTCGGACAGGACCCCATCATCGTCACCCCTGGTATCCGCCCGGCAGGTAGCACCGACGACGAGCAAAAGCGGATCATGACACCCGCCGCTGCTGCGGCAGCAGGCTCCAGCTTTATCGTAGTCGGCCGCCCCATCTTAAAAGCCGAAGACCCCGCCGCAGCCGCCCAAGCCATCCAAGGTGAACTTAGCTAAGATGCCCTCGATTGCCATACTACTCGCCGCCGGTAGCGGACAGCGCATGCAGGGCCAGGTAGAAGACAAAATACTCGCTTCCATTAATGGCCAGCCTGCACTCGTCTACAGCCTGAATGCATTTGCTCGCTCCCGCGTCATCGATAGCTACCTGATCGTCTACCGCGATGAGGCGCAAAAAAAAGCGATCGAAGCCATTATCACAGCTCATGCCTTCAGCCATTTGAAAATTCAATTCGTATTAGGCGGCGCTGAACGGCAACTCTCCGTCAGCAACGCCCTGAACGTCATCGAAGGGAATTGCGATTATGTCTTTATCCACGACTGCGCCCGCCCCTGCATCCACACTGAAGCCATCAAAGATGTCTACTCTGCGGTTCAAGAAGACCAAGCCGCCTCCCTAGCACACCCCGTCACCGATACGATTAAGCGAATCGAAACAGTCGACGAAATACGCAAGATTACTCTCGAAGACCTTGATCGTGGCCGCCTCTGGGCAATGGAAACCCCTCAAGCCTTTGCCTTCAAAAGCATTCTTACAGCCTACCAAAACGTCATTAAAAAGAGGCTAACCATCACCGACGATTGTGCAGCTGCAGTCACTATTGGTCTCAAAACCACGCTTGTCCCGAACAAACACCCAAACCCTAAACTCACCACCCTCACCGACCTAGCCTACATCGAGCACTTACTAAAAACTCCTAATTTGTAATTCATAATTAGAAGAAGTGCTTCCCTCCTGTCGCAATCTTACCATCCGCTTCGGCGGTCCAAAACTTCTTGACGACGCTGGGGCTGGAATCACCCTTTATTTGAAATCCAAACGCTGTCGTAAGGCTCGAGCACAATCTGTCCGGCCAAGTCCTCGTAGACAAAGCCGCTGATCAGATCGACCCATGCCTCAGTGGCGATAAGGTTGAGTTCAACGAGCGGAATCGTTTGCCTTTCAGAGGAGACATTATGCAGAGCAAAGAGTGATTGTTTACGGTCAAGACTCTCGCGCCAAAAAGCGAAGATTTGATCAGAAAAATGTAGCGTATATTGTGTGGCGTTGGGATGGAAGGCGTCTTGTGCTATACGGATTTGAATGAGGCGCTTCATCTCAGAAAATACCGCCTTGTGGTGGCGTCCATCATCGTCCAGGGCTGCATAAAGATCGTCAGCTTCCCAGTGGTAACGATTGATCGTGCGAGCGCGACCGGAGTGTGCCATGCCCTCGCGATTGTTCTCCGTGCCAAGTAGACTATGAATATAAATCGCAGGTAGGCCTTCGAGCGCGAGCATGATGGTGTGCGCACAGATGAAACGCGCCATTTGAAAATCATCAACCTCACCGCCGATAGGACGCTCCATTGCACTGTAGAGAGAAATATTGGCCTCGTAAGGGGTCAAATCGCCTTGGGGTGTTCGGCGCATCGAGATTTCGCCACCTGACTCGCGTATGTTTTCGATCAAACCATCGAGCTCTCTTGGCGAGAGCAGACCCTCAGCAGGCCTTAGGCCGATGCCATCGTGTGACGCAATAAAGTTTAGATAGGCGCGGCCACTACGTGCAGGCGGCATGGAGGTCATCCATGTTTTTAGGTGCTTACAGTCGCCGCTAAGAATAGAGTAAAGTAACAAAGGTGGCAGTGAAAAATTATAAATCAGATGCGCTTCGTTATCGTTGCCAAAGTAACTGAGATTCTCACGGTTCGGTACATTCGTCTCAGTAATGATGACTGCGCTCGGGTCGAGATTTTCAATGACTAAGCGTAGTAACTTAATCAGTTCGTGCGTCTGAGGTAGGTGCACGCAACTGGTGCCAGATTCTTTCCAGAGGAAAGCAATGGCATCTAAGCGGAAGAAATGGATACCCTGCTCGACATACTGGCGGATGATGCGAACGATCTCTAGCAACACATCTGGATTACGGTAATTCAGATCGACCTGATCTTCACCGAAAGTGCACCAAACTTGTTTTACCCCATCGACGGCATGTATCTCGGTTAGCAAAGGCGTACTGCGCGGGCGAACGACTTGGGAAAGGTCTTCGAATTCTAAACCGTTAATAAAGTAACCGCGGCCTGGCGCTTTATTCTTCTCGTAGTTTTTAAACCATAGGGATTCTCGCGAGCAGTGATTGATAACGAGGTCAGCCATTACTGAAAACTCGTTTCCAAGCTCAGTAATATCATCCCAAGACCCGAGTTCTGGATTCACTGTGGTATAGTCAATGACGGAAAACCCGTCGTCTGAACTGTAAGGGTTGAACGGAAGAATATGCACGCCGCTCATGGTATTTTTGAGCTGGCTGACCATGAAGTTATTCAGCTCGCGGAGCGGTGGGCGGCCTTCCTTTTTAATCGAGTCGCCATAAGTAATCATCATCACATCGGATTGATCCCACTTGCTCTTCACGTGCGCAGGGGGCGATGCGTGCTCAGACATTTTGGCCGCTTCCATCAACTCGTCGGTGATTTCATCCACATCCTCAACGCCGTAAATCTCTTTAACATGGAAGGCTACGCGTTGGCGAAAGCCTTTGGCCTTTGTATGCAGAGAGGGATTTAATACAATTTCGGAGCCGAATTCAAGGCGATCTTCTTCGACCGCTTGGCGGAGACGGTGCAAAATGTCGGGCACAGCAGAAATGACGCGCTTCCAACTGGGCATAAAAGGTGAGTCCATCGACTTGCTCGGATCGAGGAATTCCTCGCCCGCACTGAGGATGTTTTCGGCGAAGACTTCGACGGTGGAACCCTCTGTGTGGCGATCATATTTAAGCCCATTAATCGCGGCATCGCTGTTATAGCTCTCGATTAAATCAAGTGCGATACGGTAGTAAGCAGCTTTGATTGTGCGTATGGTTTCGTGGGAAAAAACCTGCCCTTGCGTCGCCATCTTACGATAAAGCGATTTAGTAATATCACAACTCATCTTAGAGAGACCGCGACTGCGATCTTCGAGCGAAAGGTCTTGATGCTTATGGTCGTAGCTATCAGCGACATCGACTTGGCAAATTTGGTTGGTCGCGTAATTGCGCTGCATCTCAGAGAGTATTCCCATTTCGAGACCCCAGTCGGAGGGGATACGAATATCTTCGATCACGTCTCGCTGCATAGCAAACTCGCCCGCGAGCGGATAGTGGAAGCTGTCGAGGTATTCGAGGTATTCATCCGAACCACAAACCTTCTTGAGCGCGCGAATAAGAGGCGTAACGAGCAAACGACAAACACGGCCATTCATTGAACCGTTGGCAACACGAGCGTAGTAACCTTTACAAAATTTATAGCTAAGCGAAGGGTTCGCAACGGGATAGATCAGCCTAGCCAGCATCTCGCGCTTGTAGGTGGTGATATCGCAATCGTGAAGTGCGACTGCCCTTGCCTTACCTGAGGCGATAATGTAACCAAACATATACCAAACGTTACGGCCTTTGCCAGGCTCCTTTGGAGCAAGGCCTTTCTGCGAAAGTAAAGTGTCGATTGCGCGTAGTCGTGGTCCATCATTCCAGAGAACTTGTGGTTGTTGCGGCAAACGCCCGAAAAATTCAAGTGCACGACGGTATTCAGCTTCGTTCGCTCTGTCTAGGCCTACGACAATTTGATCCAGATAAGGAACGTCGGCAATCTCGTCAACAATGTGTGAGAGAGCAGGTCCCTCTAGCTCTGAGTAAAGAGAAGGTAATACGAGCGCCATCGGTCGGCGTTTTCGAAACTGCATGAGGTCAGCCTCCAGCTTTTCGAGTGGCCTATTGTTCAATTGGTGTAGGGTTGTAATGAATCCTTGTTGGTGAAAGTCTCCCATAGCTAATTAGGTGTTTCTAGCAGAACTAGTAGTATTCGTTTAAGAGTGATAGAATAGCAGCGTTCCAGCCCTTGGTTGCAGGGAACGGTGCATGCACCACGATTGGTGCCTTCGGGGAAATATTTGCGCCATCCGAGTGCGGGATGACGACGGCAATGTCGGCAGCTTCAAGCATTGCAGTATCGTTGGCACTATCACCGAGCGCAATGACCTGCCATTCAGTATCGGGCTCAAGCTCTTGATAATATTTCAGAGCAAAGGCGCTGCCATCAGCCTTGTCGAATGCGCCCATAAGATGCCAGAAACGACCGCCACGCAGCATACGAATTCCTTGAATGCTGAGTTGGTCTACAAATTCTAAGCGTAGTGACTCGCTATCCTTCCACAAGAATGGTTCCGTCGCTAAGCGGGCGAGCGAACGCTGTGATTGTATGATCGATAATCCAGACCGCTCTGCGAGTTCTTGATCAGACCAATCGGCGAAGCCTTCAAATTTATAGCCCATCTGGCTACGCAGACCGTGTGCCACCTCCAAAATCTCTTTTCTGCAAAGGCCTTTAACCTGCACGCTGTAGTCACCGGTGCGGTCATTAGGAATTGCCAGCAAGCCACCATTTTCCGCTACAAGAGGCGACTGAAGCCCTAGTTCCATCGCCAAATCCTCCATCTCGGCGACCGTTTTGCTAGAATTTAAAACCAGAGGCAGACCTAATTCACGCAAGCGCGCCACCGCAGGTTTGGCCTCGTCCCAGTTGTAGCTGTGATCAAGAAAGGTGCCGTCCAAGTCGGTGACGACTAATAACTTTTTTTTAGAAGCCATCAGAATACTTGGAAATTCATGAGGCAAAATAGCATGCAAGAAAGATAGCAGAGAGCATGCCAATGCACACTGTGGCTTGAGCTACTTATTCTTAT
>PKCJ01000029.1 GCA_002862945.1 Opitutia bacterium
TAACAGTGCGTGGCCCCGCCCGGCCATAGCCGAGCAATACGGCGTGGTTTCGCATCACCTCGCAAGCCGCCTCGCCACTTCGATAGCGAGGATGCAACTTAACGAGTCGCAATGCCACACTCTCGCGAGAGATTAGCGGAGTCATCGCCATTGTGCTCACTGTAATCAATGCGATCATAGAGAAGAGCTCTGTTGTGATCTGTCCCGAAGCCACTCCTGTTAGCGCCAACAAAAGAGAAAACTCGCTGGTCTGCGAAAGTAATAAGCCAGTCTCGACTGCTGCACGACTGGAGTAACCCACCAACTCGGCTATGATTGCGACAAGAAAAACCGTTACAAGGATCAGTACGGCTATAAAGACAAGACTGTGCCCAACAATTTCCAAGCTAGGTATCGTTAAAAATGCACCTGCGCTGATAAAGAACAGAGCGAGGAAAAAGCCTGATAATGAACCCAACATTCCGCGCACCAAGCCATTCATAGGAAAGGCTGAAATGGCAAAACCTGCAAAAAATGCGCCCACCAAAAATGGAAGATCTAACAAGTAAGCCATTGTTGAAAAGGCAAAAAGCGCTGCCAGCGCGCCAAGCATCAACTCTTCATCGTCTAGCTTCATTCGCCTGACGACAAATGGCACTAGCCAGCGGTGGACCCCAAGCGCTAAGATTCCCAACGCGAGAGCATTGGCCACACCATTACAAACCATCAGCCACCCTTGAGGCGACTTAAGAAGCGCCACCATAATCAAGACAATAAAGATATCTTGCAACAAAAGCACCCCGAGTACTAACCGACCATAGGGTTCGAACATTTGGCGACGTTGCTGCAAATGGCGCACCACAACCAATGTTGAGCTGGCTGAAAGTGCGCAGCCCAAATAAAGAGCATTCATCCAATCATAACCAAGAAAAACTGCCGTTAACGCGCCACATGCTCCCAGCATAAAAAACTGCGTTAGCGCCAAAATCGTAATCGCGCGGGTTCGCCCACGCATCCTCCTGGGGCTTAGCTCGACACCCGCAGTGAAGACGAGTACAGCGAGTCCGATTTGAATCATTTCCGCGATCAAATCTTGCGGCACCTTGTAGTCCAAATAGCCTGCCAACATGCTCAGGCTAGCCCCGCCCAACAAGAGTAATGGAATCGCAGGAAGCCGCAAAAGCCCAGAAAGGCCAAAGGCAATCGCCGCCGCCAGTAGAAGTATCGCAATCGCCGTCATACGAGGATGTCCTCCTCGTCCATATCAACACGCTCTATCTGATCAAATATTGCCAACTGCTCACGCACGGCGTCAAAGGCAGGCATGAACATATAGGCCGTGTCCAAATCCAACAAATCCTCAACCACTGAAATGTCAAAAGCGTGGATCGCACACGGTACTCTAGCCGAGCGACAACGATAAGCCAACAGATGATTGGTGTCTTCAATCTGGAGCGCAGAGATAACCAATCTCGCACGACTTAGCCCGATCTCTTCGACAGCCGATTCATACTCCACGCTGCCAATCAAAGTTCCTGCGCAATTTAGCCCTTCCAATTTTCTTGGGTCAGTGTCGATCGCTAGCACAGTTTCGCCCCGACCTGAAAGTTGTTTCACAATCTCCCGCCCAAGTGCGTTCATTCCTACCACGATCACATGACCCTCGTAAGAATGCTGCTCTTCCGTATCGGGTTCTTGTTTTGCTTTAAAAAATTTCAAAATACCCAACTTCTGGAAAGCGCCATAAAGCGGATCACTGTATAGGATGAGATAGGATGAAATCGCGATGGTCAATATTCCCACCATACCGCCAAGAGAGACCACACTGCCTTCGATCAAACCAGCACCCGCGCCAAGGCCGAGCAGGATAAAAGCAAACTCACTTACCTGGCCACTCGCCGTCGCAGCTTGGAAAGCAGTGTATTCGCTATAACGCAATCTACTCAAAATTATAAAAACAATTAAGGGTTTCGCGATAATAACGAAAACACTTAGACCGAGGGCATACTTCCAAACTTCACCCAAGACAGAGATATCCATTTGAATTCCAAGCGTGACAAGAAAGACCGCCACAAAGAAAGTCATCAATGGATGCAGTCGCCGATGTAAATCTTCATGGATCGGTAGCTGCGCTATTGCAATACCCGCAAGAAAAGCGCCTATCTCGACCGAGAGGTGAAATTGGTGCGCTAGTAATACGACCAGAAAGCACCAACAGAGGGCCCAAATGAAGACCGTGTCTGGAGAGCGTGAAGCCCAAGCAAACGGTTTCGGCAATACATAGCGCGATGCGAAGAGTGAGACCAAAAGTAGTATAACCATCCCAGCGAATGCGATACCTAAGCTCTTCGTGAGTGCAACCATCTCAAAGGATTCGCCACCGCCAGAGTCTAGCCCGCTTAAAATCGTCAGTCCGACGATGACCACGATATCCTGTGCCAGAAAAAGGGAGATCGCGATGCGCCCAAAGAGTCGACTCGTCGCAGCCTTTTGGTCGAGCAGTTTGATCACTACCACAGTACTACTAAAGGTCACCGTAGCCGCGAGAAAGACACATTCCATTACGCTAAATCCCATCAAGGTCGAAATAATATAAGCCCCTGCTGCCGTCATTGGCACTTGCAGACCGCCAAGAATCATGGCCACACGACCAAGGTCTTTGATCTTTTGCAGGCTCAACTCCAGTCCGACTAGAAAGAGAAGTAGGGCGATGCCGAGCTCCGAAATCAACTCCAGCGAATGATCTAACTGCACAATCCCTAGTACTGGCCCTAAAATCATGCCCGCTATTATGTAGGCAACAATTGAGGGCATCTTCACTAGCTTACCGAGAAAGGCAAACCCCGCTGCTGTAATAACAATAAAGCCAAGATTTAGCAGGAGCGTGAGTTCGGAGGCGTACATTGATCTACAGTATTGTAGCTACCAAAAATGACGCAATCTATAAGCCAAAGAAACACCTACTATTATAGATGGAATTTAAATCTTGTCCTGCAGCCTGCTACCTTCATTCGACGTCGCGCCTTGGATGCGCGCCATAGCTTCTCCGATCATATAAATAGAGCCCGTCAATAGGATAGTGTCGCCTGGCTTGCCGACTACGCAACGGCCAGGCTTAGGGAAGAGGGTGGAGAGATTGCTTTCAACGGCTTCACGATTTAAGCAACTTTTTAAAAATTCGGTCGGCGTCGCGCGGTCTTGGTTAGGTGCAACCAGGTAGAGCTCGCGAGCGTGTTGCGCAACGACCGCCATGAGGCTTAGGGCGCGGTCTTCCCCGAGAGTGCCAGCGATAATAATCGGTTGTTCGGAAAAGCTGGAGAGATTTTGTTTCAACGCAGCAGCGCCCTCTGGATTATGAGTCGCATCAAGGATGAGCTTGCGCCCGTCAAGTTCAAGAGTCTGCCAGCGGCCTGCCCATTCGACTTGTTCGAGTGCGGTCGTCGATCGGACAGGGAAGCGCTTGGACAGAATCTCGATTGCATGAGTAGCGAGCCCTGCATTCCAGCGCTGAAAGCTACCCGCCAGATTAGTCCGTGGGAGGCTTGTCTCGTCAGGAAAACGGTCGACAAGTGCGTAAAGTTTACAGCCTCGCTCCTTAGCTACGCGGCGGACAAGCGCATCTGCCTCAGGGGGAAGTTTACCCATTAGAACAGGTTTTTCAGGTTTGATGATACCCGCTTTTTCGCCCGCAATTGCCGCGAGTGTATCTCCGAGTATATCACAGTGATCAAGGCTTATAGTGGTGATGATACTTAGCTCAGGATCGACAACATTGGTCGCGTCCAGCCGACCACCAAGTCCTGTCTCGATGCAGGCGATATCTACTGACGCCCCTGCGAACCTAAGGAAGGCCATTGCCGCAATAAACTCGAAGAAAGTGGGGTGGAGGTTGGGATCGCTCTTACCTAGCTCGGCTGCGATGGGGCGAAGCTGCTCGATGTATCGAACGATTTCGAGCTCGGAAAGCATCTGTCGGTCAACCTGAACGCGTTCACCGAGATGGACAAGATGTGGCGAACTAAAAAACCCAACCTTGTATCCATTATCTCTATAGATCGCTTCTAGCATTGCGCAAACCGAACCTTTTCCGTTGGTTCCGGCTACGTGTATTACAGGGAACTTCTGCTCTGGGTGCCCTAGCGCCTCACAAAGCAAGTGCATGCGCTCCATGCCATACCTAGAGCCTCTGTTTTTTAGCGCGTAAAGGTAATCAAGAATGTCCGCGTAATCAGGCATGGAATTTTGACTACGGGAAATATCTCCCGTAGTCAATTTAAGCGTGCTTCTTTGCGCCGTAAAGCGCCTTCATTAAATTGATCATGCGGTCGCGCATTTCGAGACGGGGCACGATTATATCAATTAGACCGCGTTCGAGTAGAAACTCTGAGGTTTGGAAACCTGCAGGTAGATCTTGTTGGGTGGTTTCTTTGATCACACGAGGCCCTGCAAAACCAATAAGAGCTTCAGGTTCAGCGATAATTACATCGCCCAGCGATGCGTAACTTGCCATGACGCCAGCCATAGTCGGATTCGTCAAAATCGAGAAATAAGGTAGCCCGGCTTCGCTCAACTTTGCCAGTGCGGCACTCGTCTTAGCTAGTTGCATTAAGCTAAGAATACCTTCCTGCATACGCGCACCGCCTGATGCAGATACGATGATAACAGGGCAGCTTTTCTCTATGCCACGCTCAATGGCACGGGTTATCTTTTCGCCGGCAGCCGAGCCAAGGCTGGCTGCCATGAAGCGAAAATCCATCACCGTGATACTCACAGGCATGCCGCCCATTACACCCATTCCAGAAATAACCGTGTCCGTCTCCTTGGTTTTATCCTGGTTCTGCTTTAATTTCTCAGAATAAGAGGAAGTGGCGTTGAACTCCAAAGGGTCAAGTGAATAGACACCCATGTCCATCTCTTCAAAAGTCCCCACATCCAGCATAGAAGCAATGCGGTCGCGTGCTTTAAGTGGAAAATGATAGCCGCTATTTGGGACAACCATGAGGTTTTCTTTGAGGACGCGGTTATAAATAATCTCGCCAGTTTTGGGACATTTAGTCCAAAGATCCTTTGGGATATCTTTTTTCTTAACAGTGACGGTCGAGTACTGTGGTTTTCCGAAGAGTGCCATAATGTGACAAATTTGAATTAAAAAATGGTTGAAAAGAGTGCTGCGGCAAGAGCTAGCCATGACCAAGGGTGGCCACTTTGATTTGAGTCGCGCCTGCCTCGAGGAGGACAGCGGCACAAGAATTGAGCGTCGATCCCGTAGTAAATACGTCGTCTATTAGAATATAAGTTTGATTTGGGATTACAACGTCATCGGAAGCCAAAGCAAAGGCATTTTTCACATTTTGGTGACGGGCAGTACGGCTTAATCGGGTCTGTGTTTGTGTATACACATTGCGAACGAGTAAGTTTTGTAAATCTTTCGCCGTGGTGGCATTCTTTAAACTTTTTGCGATCGCTAGGCTTTGATTAAAACCTCGCTCGCGCTCTTTCGTTGGGTGGAGGGGCACGGGAACGAGAATTGCGCCATCAAAATAGTCTTTATAAGAGGGAACCTTCGCGATCATCACCTTTACATCCTCCAGCACATAGAACCCAGATTGATATTTCAATGCGTGGATGATTGAACGGGCGGGGCCTTTTGCTAGAAAGAGAGTTTTTCCCTGCTCAAAGAGAGGATCCAATTCTGCGCAATGCGGGCAGACGCGTGGGCTCACTAGCATACCAAGAATGGGATACCCACACGTCGAACAACCCGGCGGGTTCGAAAGAAAGAGCTCACGGCTACATGCATTGCAAAAAAATTGGTAGTCCGAATGCTCCACCGCGTCCCCACAATGTAAGCAGCTCCTGGGATAGAAGATCTCAACTATTGGTTCTGTGAGTTGCGTGAGAAATGAAGTTAATGGCATAGTAATTAGCGTGATTCTTTCATCGCTATCGAGACAGCGCTTTTGCTTAATCGGACCAAAGAAGTATAATGCAAAATTGTCTCCATTAAATAATCTATCTCTTATTGCGAGTAAGTTGATCCCACAAATTCATGGGCACAGATTTAAACCAAGTAAAAAATACTATGCATCTTGCTGGGCACGCGCTTTGATTCGCCTATCAGCTTCGATAATGATCGCTTCGCAACCTTTGAATTTGTGCTCATCCAAACAAAGGCGTCGCTGCTTGCCACCTTCCTCATAAATACCGTAGGCAATACTCTTGCTCTTCCACTTTTTACGATCGATTGCTGTGATTGAATCGATTTTGACCCGTTGACCTGAAGCGCCAATCACAATATCACCTTCTGTGCGGACTTGTAGTGTGTGGTTCCAAGCAATCCATAATCCATGCAGCAGGGCTACAATCATCATTGCCCAACCAATCACGCGCTGCTCGCGGATACTGTTGTCCGTACGCTCTTTAGGAATGTTGCGCCTATAATCCATTTCGCGCGCATGACGCTCCCAAGCTAAACGGACAGATGTGCTCTCTTCATCCACCGCGGCACCAGCTTCAATTAACGTATCCTTGATCTTTGAATATTCTACATGGCGCTTAGCCTCGTCTGGCCATAAAATGTAACCATCGTAGAGAAACCACGCCGCGATACCGAAGATCATAAAAAACATAAAAAACATACGCTGACGCCATTTTGTCGAAATATGAGCCACTACATCCATAAAGTCATAGTTACAGGCACTCCAAGTTAAGACAATTCTAAATCTTAGTTATCCATGCAACAGGTCGCCACCACGGTAAAGAGGTCTCGTCTTTCAAGCGCTGTAGAGCCCCCTAGGTCCAAATTAGAGTGACTTTACATCTAAAAATGCCCTAGTTTATTTTTATGCATCTATGTAAATTTAATTGTAATTATATAGTTTTGTTTCGAGCTAAGAATCGTTACTTTTTGCAACAAACTTAAACATCTAGCCACTTAGCGAATATTCCAGATTAGCTGCCCATCTGTCCTTACACCTTGGGAATTGGTTCATTTTCACTTCACACAATCCTCATTACACATTATGTCTGAAGCAAGTTCCGAAATCGGCCTCATTGGCCTTGCAGTCATGGGTCAAAATCTGGCCCTGAATATCGCCGACCACGGCTTCAAAATTTCCGTCTATAATCGAACAAGCTCCAAGATGGAGGAGTTTATTTCGTCCAATCCAAGCACGCCGGGTGGCATTGAGGGTTGCGAGACCTTAGAAAGTTTCGTCGCATCCATAAAGCTTCCGCGCAAGATCATCATTCTCGTACAAGCTGGCTGGGCTACCGACAGGGTAATTGAAAGCCTCATACCTCTACTTGAGGAGGGCGACATCATTATTGACGGTGGCAATGCAAAGTGGGACGACACAATCCGCCGCGAAAAGGAGCTCACCTTGAAAGGTCTCCATTTCATCGGTTCTGGTGTTTCAGGGGGCGAAGAGGGGGCACGTTTCGGCCCCTCACTAATGCCTGGTGGTACACCTGAGGCTTGGGCACACCTAGAGCCGATCTGGAAAGCCATCGCGGCCAAAGTTGATCCCAGCACAGGAAAACCTATTGAGGGCGCTAGGCCTGGAAAACCTGTTAATGGTGGCTTCAGTTGCACCGCATACATTGGTCCAAACGGCGCTGGTCACTACGTTAAGATGGTCCACAATGGTATTGAATACGGTGACATGCAAATGATCTGCGAAGCCTACGATCTTATGCAAAATGTCCTCGGTCTGACTCCTGCAGAAATGAGCGACATATTTGCTAACTGGAACGAGGGCGAGCTCGACTCCTTTCTCATTGAAATTACCGCCGACATTCTCAAGCAAACCGACCCTGTTACAGGCAAACCATTCGTCGACATCGTGCTCGATAACGCAGGCCAAAAGGGCACTGGCAAATGGACATCAGTCAACGCCCTCGACATGGGCACTCCTGCTCCAACCGTCGCCGAAGCCGTCTTCGCACGTTGCCTCTCTGCGGTAAAGGACGAGCGCGTTGCTGCTGAAAAGATTCTTAAAGGTCCAGAAGCCAAGGCCTTCACTGGCGACAAAGCCGTGATGATCGACGCAATCCGCGAAGCGCTCTACGCCTCTAAAATCTGCTCCTACGCGCAGGGCTTCCAACTCATGGCTTACGCACAGGAAGAGTATGACTGGAAGCTCAACTTCGGTGAGATCGCTCAGATTTTCCGTGGCGGCTGCATTATACGTGCCGCCTTCCTCCAAAAAATAACCGAAGCCTACGAGCGCGATCCAAATCTCGACAACTTGCTACTTGATTCTTACTTCTCCAAGGCAATCCACAAAGCACAATCCAGCTGGCGTAGAGTGGTTGCACTCGCAACCGAGCATGGCATTGCGATTCCAACATTCAGTTCCGCATTATCTTACTACGACGGTTACCGCAGCTCACGACTCCCACAGAATCTTTTACAAGCCCAGCGCGACTACTTTGGTGCCCACACCTACGAACGTACTGACGAAGAACGTGGCAATTTCTACCACATTGATTGGCCAAAATCTAACCGCCCCCAGTTAAAAATGTAGTTCTAGCAATTAACACCCCTTAAACTTACTGAGATTTAAGTTTTTAACTCTCTCACAAATAGACGTATTTTTGCTCCATTACTGTGCGTATGACTTACCAAAATAAGCCATAAACCACATTTCCTTCCAAAGGCGGTAACGACCTTTTTGGGATATTCTACCTTCTTCCTCTCGGCGAGGACGGGGAACAAAGAAACCTATTTCGGTATTTAGTCGCTCAAGTATGCGCTGTTGATCGTTGAGTTCTTCCAGGGCGTCATCATGAACCCGCACTGGTTCTACCTTAAGCTTCAAAACTCTTTTATGATGAAGTAACAAAAGTCTTCTAATTGAACCAATCAGTGGTTTGCGGCACATCTGCCAACTTTCGGGATAATAGCCTCCGTAAGGCATAATATGATTATCGGTAACAACACGTCCACCATCTTTTCCGTGCGTGCTAATTGAGTAACAGGCGGTGGCACCACCATTGCGCTTGGGCAAGAAAAGAATTTGAATGCGGGTCATCTGATCACTGCTTTCATAAATAGAGGCACGGAGATAAGTGTCCACAAAGAGTTGGGACTTGAGGGCCTTAAGCCGAATATAGTTTTCCTCACGGAGCCAGTCCTTTATATAAATAAAGCGTTTTTCTGCAGGCCATTCATCACCGTCTTTATTTTCATAAAACTCAGGAAACAGTGGCAGATCGCTAAAACTAAGGGCTTTGATTGCAGTCCAATTGTAACCCGTCTCTATAATAAACCAAAATGCGATACCTGTAACAAAATGCACCCAGTCGGGGCGAAGAGAAAAATCGAAAGCTTTAACGAGATAAGCAAAGAGTGCACCAATGAGAAACCAGCGTAACCAGCGCCCTAGCATTAAACAAATAGGAATACTTAAACGCCCACCCAAGATAGGGAGTAGAATTGAAATAATGACTAAGATAAAAACTAGCCAATGGTGGACTTCTATAATTCCGTTGAACATATTTACGTAATACACAACATGCGGGTGTGTGCGTAGGAAGCATACCTACAAACCCCTGCGGCCTAAAGAGAATAATGACGCGCTCTATTTATCGCGAGATAAAAGATAGCTCGACCTCTTAGTTCAGCCGTAGTGGCATAATTACACAGATGAAGTTATCTAAAGTCTTAAATAGGCCAGGGCTGAGCTCATCTTTGAATTCGAAGAAGACTTCGTCTTTGTTCAGCGCTTTGAGTGGCTCCATAAGGAACTGGGGGTTGAAAGCTACTTGCACTTCAGGACCGTCATAAGCGATAGCCATTGATTCGTGGGATTCTCCATATTCGGAAGATTGGCCAGAGATTTCTAAAAGGTTCTTGCTGATTTTAATCTTAACAGAATTGCTTTTATCAGATGTTACTAGCGCTGCGCGGTGTACGCATTCGAGCATGAGTTCCCGTTCTATTTTAACGCGGTGCTCGGTCTCCTTTGGGATGACTTGACGGTAATTTGGATAATTGCCTTCGACAATTTTGGATACCAGATAAAGATGATCAACGAGACCAGAGTCGCCCGCTTCATCGAGCCCTATCTCAAAGGCAGCTTGACGATCGTTGAATGCGATGCTGACCTTCTCACCCTTACCCATAAGCCGCTCTAACTCGGCTACTGTTTTAGCTGGGAGAATGAGGCTACCAGTGTTTTCCTCGCTCACCTCTAGATCTAATCCGGTAAGCCCCAGGCGCCGGCCGTCGGTTGCTACAAGTGTTAATTTTTCGTCGGCAAATTTGAAATAAACACCATTGAGAATGTAGCGGTTCTCGTCTGTCGATTGTGCGTAGGATACACTCTTTAGCATATTTACGATCTCTTCCTGCGAAAGGTCGAAAACTTTACGATTTTCGAAAGTGGGCAAGGGAGGAAACTCCTCTGAACTAATACCCATGATCTTAAAAAGTGAACCGCCTGATGTGATCTTTACTTGATTTTTTTTGCTAGTTTCAAGGAAAACTTCGTTGACCGGTAATTCTTTAACTATGGTAGCCAGTTTACGCACGGGAAGAGTGATGCTGCCCGTGTCGGAGACTTCGGCCTTGATACGGCAACGGATGCCAAGGTCAAGATTCGTGGTCGTCAGCGAGATATGTCCTTCTTCTGCTTCGATTAATACGTTGCTAAGAATGGGCATAGTCGAACGAGATGCTACGACGTTGAGAACTTGCTGGAGACCGTTGCTAAAATGGTCTTGGTTGATCTTGAACTTCATGTTGTTAATTTTTAGTTTTTTAGACTTACAAGCAATGCTTATATATGAGTTCTTTTTTAATATAAAAATCTCTTAATATCAGTAAGGGGGGTCATTAGATAGAAAAACTCTTTAAGTCTATAATTAAAAGCTTTTTACGAGAGATTTCTAATGTTTAAAACAAGGTGAATGGATTATGCGCATAGTGAATAAGGGGAAAAACTTTTTTTAAAAACACAAACATTTCACACCCATCCCGAATTTATTCACTGTTCGTTTTGAGCTCTTTATTGAGTCTGTAAATTTTAACGAC
>PKCJ01000123.1 GCA_002862945.1 Opitutia bacterium
GAATGAGCTCACGAAAAAACCCTCTCGTTTGAGGGAGGGTTTTGTTCATAAAATCTGTTTGTTTGGCTTACTCTTCCGGCTTGGTCTTTTTAAGACCGATTACTCGGTTACCATCTTCCCATTGACCGCGCTTGCGGAGCAGGTCGACACGCTCAAAGCGTTTGAGGACGGTGCGATTCTTTTTACCTCCGCCAGCGGAAGCCTTAAAACTGTTGTGTTGTGTCATAATGGGACTCCTTGTTAAAAGTAGTAACTGTGTAATAAATGGGGGCATTCTTTAAAGATCAAGGTTTAATCGGTGCTATTTTAGAGAGCCCAGAAGCGGTACGCGCATCGTAATTGATTTCTAAAGGATTCGCAATGGAAGGACTATGGTCGCACAAATGGTAAGCTTTACAGCAGACTACTAACACGCCAAGCAAGAGACGTGCTTATTCTACTCACATTCATAGGATGTGCCCTCGGTGGGGTGTTCCGTTATCTAGGGACGCTATTGATCGCCAGATTCTTCGGCGAAGGTTTTCCATGGGGCACCTTGGTCGTCAACGCGGTGGGCAGTTTTTTACTGGGCTTGTTTTTAGGTAGTGGCTTTGGAGCAAAAGAGCTCTGGCTATACTCTAATGGTGCCTACGCATTTGCTGCGCTTGGTTTTTGTGGCGGGTTGACGACCTTTTCGACTTTCAGTTTACAGACCTTTTCGCTCATTTCTAAACAGGCATGGGGTAAAGCTTTTGCTAACATTCTGGGGAGTGTGCTGCTCTGTGTCTTTTGTGTGTTGAGTGGCTATGCCATGGGGGAGGGGCTTACCTAATGAGGCAGCTTCTTTGGCTTGGACTTGGTAGCGGATTAGGTGGCTGCTTGCGCTATTTGGTAGATTTATTGGCGCTTAATCTTGGTCTGGCCGCATTTCCCGTCTCGACCTTTTTGATCAATGTGAGTGGCTCCTTACTGATCGGCTATCTCGCTGGAGTCTGGGCCGGTGGGGGTGCCCTCTCGCCTCAATCCTGCAAGTGGCAATTCTGGATCACAGGCTTCTTTGGGGGCTACACCACTTTTTCGACCTTTAGTTGGCAAGTCCTTGATCTGGTGCGCGCGGGCGAAGGCACACTAGCAGGTGCTTATGCCTCGGGCAGTATTGCCTTTGGCATATTAGCGGTTTGGTTTGGGCTTTCGCTCGCCATGCGTGGGCGTAATACTGCATAAACTTTGAGGAATATGTCACATCCTACACTAGCGAAAGCCCCCATCGAATTCTATGATCGCTCCACCGGGCAGGTGGCGATTGAGGAGATCTATGGCGAAGGCTTTTTACGCTGGGCATATGGTAACCCGCTCGGTCGCCTGAGTGTGGCAGTGGCAGTGAAGCGTTTATGGTTTTCTCGCTGGTATGGCTGGCGGATGAACCAGCCTAAGAGCCGGGCGAAGGTGCAGGCCTTCATTGACAACTACGGTGTCAATCCTGCTGAGTTTGCTGATCCCGTGGAGACTTATGCGACATTTAATGAGTTTTTCTATCGCCGTTTGAAGCCTGAGGCGCGGCCTGTTGATGCGGATCCAAGCGTGGCGGTCTTTCCTGCCGATGGCCGGCATCTGGCCATCAAGAATGTGGATGTAGCAGATCAATTTTACATCAAAGGGCAGTCCTTTGATCTGGCCAAATTTATTGGTGACGCTGAGTTGGCTAAAGAGTTTGCAGGTGGCTCGATCTTAATCTCGCGGCTTTGCCCAGTAGACTATCATCGCTATCATTTTCCAGTCTCTGGCCAAGCGGGTTCGGTTCAAAGCCTTGACGGTAGCTTGCGATCGGTCAGTCCGCTGGCATTGCGGCGTCAGCTTTCGATTTTTTGGGAGAACCGCCGCGCGCGTACAGTGGTGGACTCTCCGAATTTTGGTAAAGTCATCGTGATGGAAGTCGGCGCTACTTGTGTTGGCGGAATGCATTCCACATTTGAGGAGGGCGCCGTCGTGAAGGGGGCGCCCAAAGGCTATTTTTCTTTCGGCGGTTCCTGCGTGACGACTATTTATCAAAATGGTGCGATCCAGCTAGATGCTGATTTGCTGGAGCAGGCGGCTGCTGGCCGCGAGCTTTATGCGAAGATGGGTGAGCGTTGCGGACACTCCTCTAGGAGCTAATTAATCCAGCCCTTGCCGCCGCGAAAAGATATTGCTGCGCGTAGCCAGAGCTGCTGCCAAAATGGATTCGTGCGAAATCCTGGAGTTGTGTTTGTTTCCAGCCTTCTAGTTGGAAACTGCGAGTGAGTATTTTTTCGATCCAGGTATCAATAGGGAAAGCTTCAAGGCGACCTGCGCCGAAGAGAAGCGTACAGTCGGCAATTTTTCTGCCAACACCCGGTAGCTCTAAGAGGCGCGATCGAGCTTCTTCTGTTGGGGCGACTTCGGCGGTTTCGAGCCAGCCCGGACGCTCTGCCAAGAAGCATGCGGTCTCATAGATATAACGAGCGCGGTAGCCTAGCTTGGCAGCACGCAGGCGTTTTTCGCTAGCCTCAGCTATAGCTGCCCACGTTGGGAGCGCGTGACTGCCATCGGCCAAACCCTCGCCCATATCGAGCGCGACGGCCTCGCAGATCGCTTTGATCTGCGGGATTTGCTTCGTCGAAGAGCAGAGAAAGCAAAAGAGTGTTTCGGCGAAGGGTTGGCGCAAAATTCGTAGACCGCTGAAATGCTGGATAGCAGTATCTAGCACTGGATCGTTACGCCATGGAAGCGCATCTTCCAGCTGGGCGAAATCGACGTCACAGGCAAAGTAGCTCGCGAGATTTTGCTGGGCAGCTTCTGGATCAGTGCCCAGCGGGATGGCGAACTCGATTTGCTCATTCTCATATTTTAGTCGAACCGCGTTTTTATCCCAGCGCCCTTCGTAGAAGTCTTCTATTTTTTGCCAGCGGAAGGCTTGGCCTCCGTCAATTGTTTCAGCGAACGAAGTCTCTGAGAATTTAGGGGCATCTACCCAGACTTGCCATGCGCCGAAGGGCTTGGGCATGCCTTTAGAGACTCCAGAGGTAGCTTTGTTTTTCACCGAGTAAGGCACCGTTGGCGTCTTTGATCGTGAAGCGCCAGGCAGCTGGGACGCCGTCTTTTTCTGGCCAATCTTCACCTGTTAATCCAATAAAAATTTCTTCCGTGTTGGCTAGTTGGCTAGGCAAAGTAAATTCGTGTGTCTGCTTTCCTAATGATTGTGGGGTGTAAAATTCACCGACTACGACAGTGCCAATGGGTAAGCGGCGCACATCATTATCGAGAACGAGTATAAAGTAATAGCCCGCACGATGTTCAGACTGTGTGCGCAAGATGACGCGGTCACCGATATTTTCTTTGCCAGTCAAATATTCGCTTATGCGCTTAAATTGCTTTGTCTCGATATAGCGCAGCTTGATCTCCTCGATCTCAACGGAGGTCACAGCCTGCTCGGGCGTCGACGCACAGCCCGCAAAGAGCAAGCAAATGATAGCAGTGAATAGATAACGCATAATGTCAGATTCGCCAGTGCTCACAGCTTGTCAAGATTGCCCTTGGATGGAGCTGTTTGATGGAGACACTCGTCCCACGCGTTTGACCAAGTTTGATGAGGATACGCTGGAGTGCACCTCTTCAATACTTCAGTAATAGATTGATCTAATCGAGTTCGCCCTCGGCTAATTCTGTGGGCAATGCAGCGGGGCGTTCGGGCTGACTTTCGATCTCGATCGTGCAGCCTGACTCTGAGGACTGGTCGAAGGCCTGCATGACTTCGAGTACGTGCAAAGCAAGTTCACCACTGGCACGGTGCGGGCGTTTATTTAGGATCGCTAGTGCCATATCAGCCACGCCGATGCTACGTGTGTTTTCAGAGTAGGGGCGGGTCAGTTCGAGCTCTTTCCACTCATGTGCTTCGTCTTTGGCGATCAAGCGCTGAACAGGGCCACCGAAGGTATTGGGGTCGGGCACCTTAATCGAGCCTTGGGTGCCATAGAGTTCAATGGGGCTGTGGTCGGCGGCATGCACGTCAAAGGAGAAGATGGCATTAATAATGGCACCGCTATGAAATTCGAGGGTGCCGGATGCATGGGTGTTGACTTCGACTGGGAGGACTTCTCCGTCGCGCTCTGGAGAGCTAGCGATGCGGCTCTCGTGTGCCTTTGTGGTGATGGCGCAGACACGTTTGATCGGACCAATCAAATTAATTATGGCGGTCAAATAGTAGGGTGCCATGTCAAGGACAGGGCCACCGCCCAAAAGATAGTAGAATCCAGGGTTCGGATGCCATGATTCGGGGCCAGCGCTCAGCATAAATGCGGTCCCGCTAGTGATGGTGCCGACCTCGCCAGAATCGACGATTTCTCGGCAGGTCTGGATACCAGCCCCAAAGAAGGTGTCGGGTGCGCAACCGATGAGGAGGTCCTTGGATTTTGCCAGAACTAGCAAGTCGCGGGCATCTTCGACTTCCACTGTGAGTGGCTTTTCGCAGTAGGCGTGTTTGCCTGCCTTGAGAATGTCGCGTGTCACTGCAGCGTGGGCAGCGGGGATCGTGAGGTTAATCACGAGCTGGATCCCGGAATGTGCCAGTAGCCCGGCAATGCTCAGTGCCTCGCAGCCGTTTTCTTCAGCTTTGGCTTGAGCGGTGGCCTCGTTGAGGTCGGCACAGGCAAGGATGTTGAGCACTTCGAAAGTTTTTGCACCGTCGAAGTAGGCTTGAGAGATTTTGCCACATCCGATGATGCCGACGTCGATCCGATCCTCAGGTGATCTCATTTTTTGCCGCCAGCGATCTTATTTTCCGTGAGGTAAAGATAGCTCTGCTCAACCGCGTTGAGCATGTCGCCGTCGTATTCGTCGAGTTCGACTGCAATATATTCGGCATCTTTGGCTGCTTGGGCAGCGGCGATTAGATCGACCTCGCCTTGCCCAGCAGGTAGGAAGGGGATTTTTATGGATCGGTCGGCGATGTGTCCGTCCTTGAAGTGGAGGACTTTACCCCGAGGGCCGATCACATGCAAAAATCCCACTGGGTCGATTCCGGCACGGGCAATCCAGAAGAGGTCGGCTTCAAAGAGAACGCTCTCTGGTGTGTGTGCGAGAAAGGTGTGATAAGCAGGGTGAGTTTCGAATTCTGAGAGGTCCCAATCGTGATTATGGTAGCCAACTTGGAGGCCATGAGTAGCGACGTTATCGGCTGCAATACAATACTGTTCAGCGATCGCTTTAACCTGGTCAGTGCTGGTATAGTCATCCCGCCCCCCGGGGGGGATGCCTGTAATTAGGTAGCGATGCCCTAGCTCGAGGGCGGTCTCGATGATCTCATTTTTTGCATCACCGAGAGGAAGTTCGCAGTGCGCGCTGGGCGCAGTTAGATTCAAATCGGCCAAGAGTTTGGCGACTTCGGCGGGCTTACGGTCATGAATGCCGGCTGGCTCCACACAGGGGTAGCCGATGGCGGCAAGTTTACGGATCGTGCCTTCGAAGTCGGCTTTGAGGGCATCACGCAAAGAGTAGAGTTGAACTGAGATTTGTGGTAGGGACATATTAAACTGGGCGGGTTTAACTCCCTACTAAAGCTCAAGCTCCGTCCAAGCGGCGTTGCTTTGACTACTTTTCACAAGCGCTTCGATAAATGCCATACCGCGGACGCCATCTTTAATTGTGGGGTAATCTTTGGAATAGCTAGGCGCGGGTTCGCCATTGAGTTCTGCCGCGATATCTGCTGAGAAGTTTCTATAGATATTGGCAAAAGCTTCCAGGTAGCCTTCTGGGTGCCCCGCAGGGATACGGCTGTGCGCAGTCGCGCTTTCGCCAAGGTAGCTATTGCCTGTGCGGTAGATCTGAGTGGGCTGATTGAGGCGGTGGACGAGGAGGGTGTTAGGTTCCATCTGGTGCCACTCGAGGCCACCTTTTTCACCGAAGATACGAATGTTGAGCGAGTTTTCTTCGCCTACTGAGATTTGCGAGGCATGGAGGATCCCCTTAGCTCCCCCTTCAAAGCGGAGGAGGACGTTGCCGTCGTCATCGAGGAGGCGACCATCGACGAAGGCGGTGAGGTCCGCGGCGAGTTCTTTAATTTGCAATCCAGTCACGTATTCGGCGAGGTTTTCGGCGTGTGTGCCGATATCACCCATACAGCCAGCTGCACCAGACCGCTTCGGATCGGTGCGCCATGCGGCTTGTTTTTGATCCTCTTTTTCCAAAGGAGTAGCTAGCCAACCTTGCGGGTATTCGACCACCACCTTACGAATTTTACCGAGCTCACCGTTTTGCACCATTTCCCGCGCTTCTTTGACCATGGGATAGCCAGTGTAGTTGTGAGTGAGGCCATACTTTAGGCCAGTCGCTTCGACTAGTTGCTCTAGCTCGATCGCTTCTGCCTTGTCAAAGGTGGCGGGCTTATCGGAGAGCACATGAAAGCCGGCTTCGAGTGCTGCCTTAGCTGCAGGGAAATGTAAGTGATTCGGCGTGACGATGGCTACGAAGTCCATTCGCTCGCCTTCGGGCAGCTTGGCCTCTTGGGCCATCATGGTCATGAAGTCTGTGTAGCAGCGACTGTCTTCTAGGTGGAGGTCCTTGCCTGAAGCTTTGGAGCGTTCGGGGTCTGAGCTGAATGCGCCACAGACGAGCTCAATTTGTTGATCAATGGCTGCGGCGATGCGGTGGACGCCGCCGATGAAGGCGCCTTGGCCGCCACCGACCATGCCCATGCGGATTTTACGGTTTTGCATTTGATTGACTACTTTGATTATTGATTCGCTTGATCAAAGGCAGCGTCGAAGGCGAGGGCATTGGGTTTGAAGTCGACCTTACGAGTAAAGTCGGCTGCTTCAGTGCCGCCATGGACGCGATCCATGCGGCCGTCTTCCCACTCAACCGACAGGGGGCCAGTGTAGCCTATATCGTTGAGCGCAACGATGATGTCTTCGAATTTAATGTCGCCATGTCCGAGGGAACGAAAGTCCCAGAAGCGTCGGGCATCTGTGAAGTCAGTGTGCCCGCCAAAGACGCCGACACTGCCATCTCCGTGCCCCCACCACACGTCCTTCATATGGACGTGATAGATACGATCGGGGAAGTTACGGATGAATCTAATGTAGTCTACGCCCTGATAACCGAGGTGGCTCGGGTCGTAGTTGAAGCCGAAGCGCTTATGGTTGCTCACCGCCTCGAGTGCACGCTCGGCAGAAGCTGTATCGAAGGCAATCTCGGTCGGATGGACTTCGAGGGCGAAGTTGACATCGACTTCTTCGAATACCTCCAGGATGGGCGTCCACCGATTAGCGAAGTCTTTGTATCCATTATCCAGATACTCTTGAGAGGTCGGCGGAAAGGCGTAAAGAGCGTGCCAGATCGACGATCCTGTGAAGCCGTTAACCACCGGATGAATGACAGTGTCGTCTGGTCGGGCATCGAAAAATTTACGTGCTGCGCGAGCGGTATTTTTCATTTCCTCAGCGGCACGTTGGCGAACACCTTCAGGATCGCCGTCCCCCCAAATATTGGGGGAGAGGATGGCCTGGTGGCGTTCATCGATTAAGTCGCAGACCGCCTGGCTTACGAGGTGATTCGAGATGGCATAGCAACTCAGGTCGTTGGCCTGCAACTTTTCCCAAAGTTCGACCACGTAGCTATCTTCGGCCAGTGCTCGGCTAACTTCAAAATGGTCGCCCCAGCAGGCAAGTTCGACACCCTCGTAGCCCATCTTTTTAACAAGCGGAAGGAGTTCGTCGATGGGGAGGTCGGCCCATTGGCCAGTAAAGAGGGTAACTTTTCGACTCATAAGAACTTACTAAAATGTAGCTTTATAGATGGGTGGCAATGAATAAAACTATAAATATACAAATTACTTCATATCAATGTCAAAAATATAGTTATATATTTATATTTAAATCACTCGTTAACATGTATATATGTAATTAATTAGTTAAATAAATTTATTCTTTTAAACTCTCCAATTGTTGCTCATTACTTGATGAAACTTTGGTCGCTTATTTTGGTAATCGTTGGGGCGATCACACCTTAGGGCTTGAAACTTAGATCTTATCTGAACCTCAGATTTGTATATTAGAGCGTGCATTCCCTCGATTTGGTCTTTCACTCTTTAGTATGGACGAAATTCTACGCTCAATCCCACACCGCCCGCCCTTTCTATTTATCGACGAGATCGTCGAAATACGGGAGGATGGTGCCACCTGTAAACGTAAGATTCGTTTGGAGGAGCCTCAGTTTGAAGGTCATTACCCTGGAAACCCCATCATGCCAGGCGTGCTCCTTTGCGAAGCCTGCTTTCAAACGGGTGCGATCTTCCTCGCCAAACAGATCGAGAAAGAGGGTAAGTCGCTCCACGATGTTACCCCCGTCCTTTCACGCATTAGCGACGCCCGCTTCAAGCAGATGGTCAAACCTGGTGATGAGATTACGATTGAAGTGACGATGAAGGAGACGATTAGCCGTTTCTTTTTTATGTCGGCTAAAGTGCTCAAAGACGGCAAGCCCGCCATGACGATTGGCTTCGCACTCGCGATGGTCGGAGGAGAAGGAAAGTAAAATGAGCTTTTTAAATTTAGAGAATAAACGCTTCCTCGTCATGGGGGTGGCCAACCGTAAGAGCGTCGCTTGGGCAATTACCAAGTCGCTCGAGGAAGCAGGGGCGGAAGTCATTCATAGTCTTCGCTCCGAGGCGCGACTGGAGAGCTTAAAGAAATTGCTGGGCGATCGAAAGGCCTACATTTGTGACGTTGAGTTCCCCGAGCAAATTACCGCACTGGCTGAACAAGTCGCAGCCGACTACGGCACACTCGACGGCATTGTCCACTCCATCGCATTCGCCAATTACTCCGAAGGCTTCAAGCCCTTTCACGCCACCGTGCGTAAAGACTTCCTCCAAGCCACTGCGATCTCCGCTTTCTCCCTTGTTGAAGTGGCCAACGCGTTCAAGTCGCAGCTCGATCATGAGGCTTCTGTCGTCTCCATCGGTATCAGCTCGACCGATGTGACGGCCGAAAACTATGGCTACATGGCACCGATTAAGGCCGCATTAGAGACCTCCTCTTATAACTTGGCGAAATCATTTAGCGCAGATACCCGTGTCCGTTTTAACACGGTCAATGCCGGCCCACTTAAAACAAGTGCCTCCGCCGGTATCCCAGGCTACATTGATAGCTATCTCTATGCCGAAAAATTGACTTTACGTAAGCAAAACCTGAGCACACAGGAAGTGGCCAACACGGCCGTTTTTCTTTTGAGCGCTGCCTCTAGCGGGATTAACGGGCAGGGCATCGTGGTCAACGCAGGTATGGATCGTAACTATTTTGATAAAAATGTCGTGGCCGATGCTATGAGGCCAGAGAAGTAGGATTCCTTTAATTAGGTTCTTGACTCAACAACCTAAGTTAAAGAGTATTCTGTGATTATGACGAATGCCGCTTTTATGATGGCTCTTTTTTATGAACATCCCCGAGAACATACACACTGAATTCCATCGCATGCTTGGACGCGATTCGAAGGAGGCGCAGCTAGAGCAGCGCGGCCATGTTTTTTGGTTTTATGGGCTTTCGGGCTCTGGTAAGAGTACCTTAGCCAATGCACTCGAACGCAGGCTAGCCGAACAGGGCTATGTGACCAAAATTCTCGATGGGGACAATATCCGCAGTCGCTTAAATAGTGACCTCGGCTTCTCTGACGAGGACCGCCAAGAAAATATCCGCCGTATTTCCGAGGTGGCGCGCCTTTTTCTCGATATGGGCGTTGTGGTTTTCACCTCTTTCATTACGCCTAAGCGCGAGCTTCGCGCGGCCGCCCGCGAGATTGTGGGGGAGGGTGACATGACTCCTGTTTATGTAGAGGCCTCTTTCGAGACCTGCGCCTATCGCGACGTCAAAGGTCTCTATGCCAAAGCTGCTGCTGGAAGCGTCGAGAATTTCACGGGCAAAGACTCCTCTTTCGAAGCTCCTGACGCAGGCGACCCTGATTGGACTATCACCACTGACAATCAAACAGAAGATGAGTCCCTCAATCAGCTCCTTGAGAAAGTTCTCCCCTTGATCAAAGTTTCTAAACCCTGACACCTTTCTTCTTTCGCATGCACCAAGACTATACCATCACACACCTTAAGCAGCTAGAGTCTGAAGCGATTTTTATCCTTCGTGAGACCGCCGCGCAGTTTGAGAAACCAGTCCTGCTCTTTTCCGGCGGAAAAGACTCCATCGTAATGGCACACCTCGCGAAGAAGGCCTTCTGGCCAGCGAAGTTGCCCTTCCAATTGATGCACGTGGATACGGGGCACAACTTTCCGGAGACGATGGATTTTCGCGATAAGTATGTCGCCGAACTTGGTGCAGAGCTAATCGTCGCTTCGGTTCAGAAGTCGATTGATGAGGGCAAGGTCATCGAAGAGAAGGGACCACGTGCCAGTCGTAATGGTTTACAGACGGTCGCACTGCTCGATGGTATCGAAGAAAATAAATTTGACGCTGCCTTAGGTGGTGGCCGTCGCGACGAGGAGAAGGCACGTGCTAAAGAGCGCTTCTTTTCACATCGTGATGAATTCGGGCAGTGGGATCCGAAGAACCAGCGCCCAGAGCTCTGGAACATTTTTAACGGGCGCAAGCTGCACGGTGAACAATTCCGTGTCTTCCCATTGAGCAACTGGACGGAGATGGATATTTGGCAATACATAAAGGCTGAGAATATCGGGTTGCCGCAGCTTTACTTCTCACATGAGCGCGACTGCTTCGTGCGTGATGGTGTGATCATGGGTGTGACTGATTTTATCGAACTGCTCCCTGGAGAGAAGGTCGAGAAGATGGTCGTTCGCTTCCGCACGATTGG